>JAWLBW010000139.1:0-11326 GCA_041687475.1 bacterium | reverse complement strand
GCGCGAAAGATGGTGGCCAGGTACAGATCGCCCACCACCTTCAGTGAGTTTTCGACCCGCTCGACCAGCTCCGAAAACTCGATGAATCGGCTGCCGGCCTCGTACGACAATTGGCGAAAGCGGCTGCGAAACAGAGAACCCCGACCCTGTTCGACGGCATCGTAAAGTACGGTCAGCTTCTCGTCGAGCAGGTCGTCGTAGTAGCGCATTTCCATGAGGTGCGTCAGCGCGAACTCGAGCACGTCGGCAATGTCGCGCTGCCCGCTCGGTTCGACAACGACGGCGCTGTTCCAGTCGATTACGGCAAGGTCGCGCTCGCCGTACTGGTAAACATGGTCGAGAATGCCTGCCCGACTCCGGGTAGAAAGGCTCTCATGGGCCTCGGCCAGAATGAGCGCCGGAATGTCGGCTTTTTCGATCAGCTCACCGGCCTTGTCGATACCGCTCAGCTGCTCGACGAAGTAAATAATGTAGTCTTCGAAAACATTGTATTCGTGCGGCTGCTTCAGCGCCTCGCGCAAGAGCCCGGTCAGCTCCGACGCCCGTCGCACCGCGACATCGTCGAAATCGTTTTCGTCTTCGAGGCGCGCCGCCATATCGACAAGCTCGCCCCAGGCGGTGCCCGGCTGAATCTGCAGCTGGAAGATGATGGTGATGACGCCGTAGTCCCACACCTTGGCGAAGGTCTCGACGCGCTCGGTCTGTCCGGCCAGCCCCACGTCGCTCATGCCCAGGCTCAGGGCCACCGGCGCGTTACGCATGACGATGGCCCGGCTGCGCGTCAAGCGCGGTGGTCGCAGCCGCAATCGACCCGTTCCCTCACGCAGAATGCGCTCGACCCCCGGCAGATCGACTTCGTCGGCCACGTCGAAAACGCGGTAAATGAGAATCGAGCCTCTCTCGATGCGTACCGTATCGTTTGCAGGTTGCTCGTTCATGCCTGTCGTCCCGAAGTTGAAATTTCTACCGGTCTGCTATCTCCAGGCAGGGCAAAGCGCTCATCCAACAGCTCGTCGAGCGCGATGCGGGGGGGAACCGGCCAGCCCAGGCTCGCTCCGATGGCCGCCAGGGCTTCCTCGCGAGAGACACCCGACTCGCGCAGCGCTTCGACGGTCATGCTACCCTTGCGCTTGGCCAGACGCTCGCCCTGCTCGTCGAACCACATGGGCATGTGATGCCATCGCGGGGCTGTCTTACCGAGGGCCGCGAACAACAGGAGTTGCCGGGCGGTCGACGAAAGCAGATCGGCGCCCCGCACCACATCGGTCACTTCCATGGCGGCGTCATCGGCCACCACCGCGAGCTGATACGACGGCCAATCGTCGACCCGCCAGATCACGAAGTCGCCGGTCTGTTCGGCAATCCGTTGCTCCTGCGGCCCCAACACCTCGTCGTGAAACAAGGTAGCCGCACTCGAGACCCGAAAGCGCCAGGCCGGCCGCCGATCGGTACGCCGCACGCCCCCGCGACAAAGTCCCGGATACACGGGGCCTTCTTCGCCGGAATGCGGCGCGCCGGCCGCCTGAAGATCCTTCCGGCTGCAGGTGCAGGGGTAAACGAGATCGCGGCGTCGCCAGTCGTCGAGCACGCCGCGGTACCACTCGTGGCGCTCGCTCTGCACGTAGGGACCGTACCGGCCCCCCACATCGGGCCCCTCGTCCCAATCGAACCCGAGCCAATGCAGATCTTCGTAAATGCCGCGCAGGTATTCGTCACGACTACGCTGCCGGTCGATGTCTTCGATGCGAAGTATGAACCGCCCCCCCGCCCGGCGCACCTGCAGCCAGGCGAGCAACGCCGTGCGAACGTTACCCAGGTGCAGACGACCGGTCGGGCTCGGGGCAAAACGGCCGCGAACCTCCATGCCGTCAGTCTACCACCATCTCGGGGCGGCGCGGTGCGGTTGTCAGGAATCGATGCGACGAACGAGCACGATATCGACGTGATGGCCGGTGCGCAGGGTCAACCAAGGCGCCCACCGCCGCGAAAACACCCGCGCCTCTTCGTCGGGCAGGCCGGCTTCGACCCTGACCATCCACCGACCGTCTTCCTCGACCGGGCGGTAGAAAAGCACTTCGCCGATGCGCTCGTCAAGCAGCCGCCATTCGTTGGCGATACGTTCGGTATCTTCGCGGCTCCAGGCAGCGACTTTCTCCATGCGCCGACTCTGCTCGGCCACCGTGCTCTGAATCTCGCGCAAAGCCGTGGTCGAGTCAATGACCGACGATTCCAGCTTCTGAATCGTCTCCTTCACTTCGGGGGGAAGCAACGTGGTGCGCAGATCGATGCGCGTTTGGGGAAGGCGCACCTCCAGGGCCCGCGCCAGCGCCGAGGTCTCGGTCGTTCCCGGGTTACCGAAGAGAAACATGGTCAGGGCCGGATGTTTGCCCGGGTTGAACTTCCAGCTGGCCACGCCGTAACGCTCCGACACCTCTTCGACCACCTGTCGTGCCTCGCGGGCCTGCCGATTCTCGGTTGCCGTATTCCACAAGGCAAAGGTAAGGGGAAGAAGAAACACCACCATGAGCCCGGCCATGGCCCAGCGCGACGCGCGCGCCTCGCTGCCCTGCGCGACGATGATGAGCTTCATGCGGCGGAAGAGAAATCGCGACGAAAGCACGATGGCCACGGCGTTGACGACAAAGAGATAAAACGCACCGGCGGCGAAGTTCCACTGCCCCGTCGCGATACCGTAGCCGGCCGTACACAGCGGCGGCATGATGGCCGTGGCAATGGCCACACCCGGAACCGTTGCCGACAGATCGCGACCGGCGATGGCGATAACGCCTGCCGATGCCGCCGCCACGGCCACCACCAGGTCAAGCAGATTCGGTCGCGTACGGGCCAACAGCTCGCCGGTCACGTCGTCGAGCGGCGTGACGGCGAAATAGAAGGCGCTTACCGCAAGGCTGAACACCACCGAAATGCCCAGGTAGTGAATGGCGGTCGCCGCCAGGCGCTTGTCGTACACGGCCATGGCATAGCCCAGACCCACGAGCGGACCCATGAGCGGCGACACGAGCATGGCCCCGATCACCACCGCCGCGCTGTCGGTGTTGAGACCTACCGAGGCAATGACGGCGGCGGCGGCGAGAAACCAGAGCCGATCGTTCTGAATGGCGATGAGATCGCGCATGGAGGTATCGACGGCCGTCGGATCGGCCCCCAGACGCAGCCGCAGCGACGAATGCAGGAAAGCCCGCAGGCCGTCCCAGAGGGCCCTCAGATTGTGTGAGATGTTACGAATACCCGGTCTCATGGAAGGCTAAGTCTAACAGACCGTTTTCAAGCCCGTAAGACACGGAGGGGCTGCCGGGTAGAGCGGTCGGGGGGAGATGATCGCAGATCCCAGATCGCAGAGCCCAAAGCGTGCTGCACGGGTAGGGGGGTGACTGTCAGACTGTCAGACTGTCAGACTGTCAGACCTGCGGACCTTCGGGCCCGTGAGACTGCTCGCCCTCCGCGTTCCGCTCACGCGGCAAGCCATGCGCACGTCAGGAAGCCATACGCCCTTCGCCCCCCTTTGCGATCTGGGATCTGCGATCTGCGATCTCAAAAAGCCCGGTCACCCGGTAAACAAATGGAGAACCGTCGATCTCGACACCCCCCTTTGCCGATCTGGGATCTGCGATCTGCGATCTCAAGAAACCCGTTCATCCGATCAAAGAAGGGGGAACGACCTTCTGGCCATTCCCCCTTTGCGATCTGGGATCTGCGATCTGCGATCTCTATAGCAGCTCAGCGGTGAGCCGTGCCGATGCCGCCGATTTCGCGGGCTTCGGCCGGCGTCGCGGGTTCGCGGCCGGCATCGCGGGCGACCTTGGCGAGAGCTTCGATGAGCTTGCCGTTGCTGGTCGTCTTGTCGCCGTTCGGCAGGTAGAACGTATCTTCGACGCCCGTGCGCAGGTGACCGCCGAGCTCGGCCGTCTTGCGGTGCACGTCCCAGACTTCTTCGCGGCCGATGACGATGCTCTGCCACTCGAAGTCGTCGGGCATCTCTTCAAGAAGGAGCGGGAGCCAGGAAGATTTCGCCGGCATCCCGCTGGCAACGCCCATGACCAGCGACACGTGAACTTTCCCCTTGAGCATTCCGTTATCGCGGAACATGGCGACGCTGCGCAGAATTCCCGTATCAAAGCACTCGCATTCCGGCGTGATCTGATTTTTTGTCATCACGTCGAGAAACTGCTGAATCTTTTCGACCGGATTGTCGAACAGCATGGGCGGCCACGCCCACTGACCGTTCGAACGAAGCTTGAGATAGTTGAGGCTGCCGGCATTCATGGCCGCCATTTCAGGCTTGACGCGCTCGAGGCACGCGACCGGACCGCTGATGTCCGAACCGATGACGCCCGTCGACATGTTGATGATGATGTCGGGCACCTCGGCCTTGATGGCCTGGCAGATTTTCTCGACGACGTCGGGGTCCCACGTGGGGTAGCGGCCCATGCCGTCTTCCTGCATGCGGAAGTGGCAGTGCACGATGGCGGCGCCGGCGTCGTAGGCTTCGCGGGCCGCCTTCGCCATTTCTTCGGGCGTGACCGGAACCTGGTGCTGCTTGGGGTCGGTCAGCACGCCGTTCAGGGAGCAGGTAATAATGGCCTTATCCTTCGCCGCCATGGCAGCCTCCGTTCGTAGTGAAGGGGATATTTTCCGTTCGCGTCCGCCGGTTGACTGACGCGTCAATCAATTCACTAGACTTTAACGGAGAAGTCTGCGGCTGTCAAGCGAAGGGCGATGTTCGCGGCCTTGGGGCCGGCGGCCACCAGCTAAAGGGCCCCGAGCAGCAAAGCCGGACGGCTGTGAAACGTGATACGTCTCGTGCTGCACGGTTGTTTGCTATGGTACGTGACGCATGGTGGAAAGTGGATATCCGGGGTTGCATGAACACCTCGTATCACCTATCACCTTTCATGTATCACGCCGTGCAACCCGGCGCCACGTCCCCGTTTACCGATCAGCCTGCCTCCGTCCGTGACAGACCGCAAGGGGGTTCGGTACACTGGTCGCGAGCATGCACAGTTCCGCCCTTTCCATCGCGCTGTTGGGAGACGCCGGTTCGCCGCACTTGGCACGGCTTGCCGCCGATCTTGCCGGGCGCGGCCACCGCATTACCGTGCTTACGCCTGATACGAAGGCGCCTGCGCCGTTGCGGCTCGAAGTCAAGGTGGTTTCCTATCGCGGTACGGCTTCGCTTCTGGCGCGGGCGCGCGCCGTGCACAAAGCGCTCAACGAGCTGCGCCCCGACGTTCTGCATTCGCATTTTATCAATACGGGCGGGTACCCGGCCGTGGCCAGCGGCTTTCATCCCCACGTCATGACGGTCTGGGGAAGCGACGCACTTCTGCTGCCCCAACGCTCGACGGCGGCGCGGCTGCAGACGGCACTGGCCTTGCGGTCGGCCGACTGGGTGCTCTCGCCCGCCGAAGCCCTGCGGGAAGTCATAACCCGGCTATCGGGTCGCCGCGCACGCAACGAGGTTCTGCCCTGGGGCGTCGATACCGCCCACTTCAGCCGAAGGCAGGAAGCCGGAGAGTTGCGACGCGCACTTGCCCCCGCCGATCATGCGGTCGTGCTCAGCCTGCGTTCGCTGACACCGCTTTACAACCAGCACGTGCTGTTCGAAGCCTGGGCAGAGGTTCGGAAGGTTTATCCTCGCTCTATTCTCGTCGTGTCACGTTATCTGGCCGACCCTGCCTACGAAGCGTCGCTACGCGAACAGGCCGACAGGCTGGGCATTGCCGGCTCGCTGCGGTGGATTGAACCGGTTTCGTACGACGAGCTTCCGCTTTATTACGCCGCCGCCGACCTGTTGGTGTCGATACCCTCTTCCGACGCGCCGGCCCTGACGATACTCGAGGCCCTGGCCTGCGAAACGCCCGTCATTGCGTCCGATCTGCCTGCCGTGCGTCAATGGCTCACCCCCGGCGTTCACGGCGATCTGGTGCAACCCGAAAGCGCCGCAGAGGTCGCCGCTTCACTCAAGCAGATGCTCGCGATGAAGGACGATGAACGGGCGTGCCTGGGAAAAGCCGGTCGCGAGCTGGTCGGGCAACGGGCCGACCGCGGTCGGTCTCTTGACCGCCTCGAAGCGATTTATCAGACGCTGGCTGCATCGCGGGGGGAAGGAAGCTCCTTCTCGTACCTGCGCACCCTGCGCACCGCCATGGGTATGCAGGCCCGTTAAGCAGGCTTCGCGACAGTGCCCGAAGGGCGCTCGTGAAGCATTGCCCGCCGCCATTCCTGCGCGTACAATGGTCGCACATGCGAAGCCTCTTCCTGCTCAGTTACCTGTTTCCCCCCATCGGCGGCATCGGATCGATGCGCATGACCAAGTTCGCGCGGTACCTGCCTGAATTCGGGTGGATGCCCACGGTCTTTCACGCCGGCAAGGGCAATCTTTACGTACAGGATCCTTCGCTGCTCGATGAACTGCCGCCGAACCTCGAACGCATTCCGGTGCGAACGCTCGAGGGGGCGGCCATGCACAAAGCCCTGCGTAAAGTCGGCCTGGCTTATGTATCGTTCCGCCTGCCCATGCTGCTGCCCATCGATGGCCAGATCGGGTGGGTTCCGGGCCTACTGCGTGAAACCGGCCGGCGCATCGACGAGGGCGGCGGCCCCGACGCCGTTTTTTCTACGTCGGCCCCCTATTCGACGACGTTGGCCGGGCTGTGGCTGAAGCGCCGTTACCGATTGCCCTGGGTAGCCGACTTCCGCGACGACTGGACACGGCACCCGCACGTACGTTTCGTGACGCCGGCCCACCGACGGTTGGCGCGCGCCGTCGAGCTGCGCACGCTGGCCGAGGCCGACGCCGTAACCACCGTAACGCAGACGTGGGCAGACGAATTCCAGACCGATCGTCCCCCCGACAGGCGTCCGGTCGATCTGGTGCCCAACGGCTTCGACGAGAGCGACTTCGCTCACCGGCCTCCCCCGAAGCTGACCGATAAATTCACGCTGGCCTTCGTGGGCTCGGCTTATGCCATGACCGACCCGGCTCAGCTCGTGGATGCGCTGGCCGAGCTGGTGCGCGAGGGCGTCATACCCGGCGACCGGGTACGGGTCGTGCATGCCGGCAGCGGCAAGATCAGGCCGCCTGCGGGAAAGTCCTTCGAGTTGCAGAGCGAGGGCTTTGTAAGCCACGGCGAAGCCGTGCGGTGGATGCAGCGCGCCCATCTGCTGCTCTTCGCCTGTCACCGCCCTGAAGCCGTAAGCGGCCGCATCTACGAATACATCCGTTCGGGAACGCCCATTCTCGGTGTCGCCCCCGAAGGCGAGGCCACCCGTATCGTCGCCGAAACGGGCCGCGGCGTCATCTTAACGCCCGATCGGCACCGCGACATGAGGAAGCAACTCGTCGAACGTTACCGCGAGTGGTGCGAAAATCCCAATCTACCCGACTTCAAGCCCGGCCCCGAGATTACCCGATACTCGCGTCGCGAGCAGGCGCGCAGGTTGGCAGAGATTCTCGATGCGGCGGTCACCGCGACTTCCCCCCGAAATGCGGGCTGAGGCCGACCCCACCGTACGGAAGTACGCTTCGCTTGTTGACCTGCGAGAACGCGCTTGATACGATTACGCTCGCTATGACATCAGCAATCCGTCGTTACATACTGCCGGTTCTGGCCCTGACTTTCGTCGCCTGCTTCGAGTACGACTCGGTCGTGCACATCAACGAAGACGGCAGCGGCCGGGCCGAAATGGCTTACCGCGTTCCCGCCGGCCTGCTCGAAAAGACAGACCTGGGCGACAAGATTCCCCTTACCCAGAACGCGGTCGACGCGCGATACCGTATGCGTGCCGGCATCACGCAGTATCGGGCCGAATTCCGTGAGCTGGAATCGATGCGTGAAGTGCGCATCATGACCGAGTTCGACCACGTAAGCTCGCTCTCGGAGCGGGGCAACGAATACAGCTACGAGGTCGACGGCCCCTGGAAAATCTTTCGGGTACGTCTCGACCGCAGCGTGGCCGAAGGCCAGGTTCCGCAGGCGCCCAATCCGACGCGCGACAAGATCATGCGCGGCATGCTCGACAAGTACAAGATCCGTTACAAGGTCTACCTGCCGGGCAAGATTGACCAGTCGAACGCGCAGGTCGTAGACTGGAACGCGGCGACCTGGGAAATTCCCCTCTCGGTGTTCATTGACGAGGGCAAATCGGTCATCGTGCTCGAAGCCCGCTCGAAGGCCACCATGTGGGAGCGCATCAAATGGCGCGTCTCGCACCTCTTCGGCTGATTCTCGTTCTGGCCGCCGCAACCCTGGCGGCCTGTTTCGATTACAGCGAGCAACTCACGATCTCGCATACCGGCGCCGTCAGGGCCGACGTACGTTACGTCATTCCCGATTGGCTGCCGCCCCATGAGGGCCGTCCGGCCCGCAGCCTGACGCCCGACGCCCGTTCGCTGCGGGCCCGCTATCCACAAGCCGAAATCAAGCTCGGCGACAACAACCGCACCGAAGGATTTTCGGGTACGTTTGCCGACGTGTCGGAGCTCGATTCGCCTTTCGTCGGGCACCAGGTAGACTGGCTTTCGGGTGGTCGATGGCGTTTCTCCGTGCGTATCAAGGTTCCGCCTTCCTTCGCCGATGCCGTCTCGCGCGAGGCCGAGCGTCAGGTCAGGCGCATACCGCTGCTGTCGCCTGAACGCAAGGCCGCCATGGCGCGTCGGGCGCCCGAGCAGTTCGGTTTCCGCTTCGCCGTTAGTCTGCCCGGAGAAATCACGGCCTCGAACGGCGAGCTCGACGGCTCGACCCTTGTGTGGAAGGTGCCTCTCGCCGACCTGCGCGGTGACAACGAGATTCGACTTTTCGCCGAGGGGCGCCTCACCTTCTGGCAGCGAATCAAACGATTCTTTTCGCGGGGCCTGGGGCGATGACGCCGGGCACTTCTTCCGATGCGGCCCTGTTGCGGTCTCCGGCGGCGTGGCTTCGAACCGGAGAACGCGTCCGGTGCGATTCGTCTCGCTTTCTTTTTTCCATCTTCCAAATGAGCATGTGTTGAAATGGGCAATCGCAAACGGATAATCTACACGGCACTGGCCCTTCTTCCCCTCGGTTCCGTCGCCTGCAGCAAAGTCGAGAAGCCCGTAGCGAACGAGCCGGTTTACGAACTTGCCGGCGGCTGCTACGCCGTATCGACACAGGACGGACGTTTTCTCGGCGAAGGTGGGGCAAGCTACGCCTTTGCGGTGGAAAGCGCCGGTGAAGCCGCCGCATTCCGCCTGCAGCCGAGCGACCTGGGCCATTACGTGCTGTACGATCGGGAGCGTAACTACCTTGCCGCCAAGCGAGGCGCCAAGGCAGGTCCGTGGAAGCTGCTTCGCACCGACCGCAAGGCCGACGTTCGCATTCCCCATCACCAGCGCTTTTCCGACGCCGAGTGGGCCGTCGAAACAAAAGCGGGAACTACTTCGCCTTATCTGCTGCGCCACCTGAACTCGAAGCTGTACCTGGGCCAGGGCGGGTTGGTGTCGGCCGAAGACGCGCTAGAGCTCAAGTTCGTCGAGCAACAGAACTGCAGCGCGTATCCCGAGCTGCCGCTCGATGCCGGCGGCACCGTGCGCAGCGAACCCTGGCCCGACGGTCAGGTTTACGGTATGGCCGACTCGCATTCGCACATCATGACCAACCTCGGCTTCGGTGGGGGCGGTATCTTTCACGGCGCGCCCTTTCACCGCCTCGGCGTCGAGCATGCGCTGGAAGATTGCGACGAAGTGCACGGCCCCGAGGGCAGGCGCGACATCGTCGGCTACTTCATGAGCGGCGGCGGTGACCTCGATATGAGTCTGATTACCGACGTACTCGTGAACGGCTCGCTCAGCGTTTACAATCACGACACTGCCGGGTATCCGAAATTCACGTCATGGCCCAATGCCGAATACAGCTATACCCACCAGACCCAGTATTATCGGTGGATTGAGCGCGCCTGGTTGAGCGGGCTTCGTCTCGTCTTTCAGCACGCCACCGGAAACTCGGGGCTGTGCGAATTCATGGTGGGCCTGGGCGCGGGCGTGGCCCCCTATACCTGTAACGACATGGTGAGCGTCGACCGCACCATTGAAGAGACCCGCGCCATGGAGCGCTATATCGACGCCCGGTCAGGCGGCCCCGGACGGGGTTGGTTCCGCATCGTGAACACGCCCGAAGAAGCGCGCGCCGAGATCAACAAGGGCAACCTTGCCGTCGTGCTGGGCATCGAGATTTCGAACATCTTCGACTGCTTCCTGACCCCGCCGCCGGGCGCCCCGAAATGCACGGTCGAGCATGTGAAGGAGCAGGTGCGCCGCTATTACGAGAAGGGCGTGCGCGTCGTGTTTCCGGTGCACAAGTACGACAACGGATTCTCGGCGGGCGATGGACACCGGGGCATCATCGAGTTGGGCAACGTCATCAACAGCGGCCATATGTCGAATTACACGCTCGACTGCCCCGACATCGAGCATAACTTCGACCGGGGCGACGTGGTGTTCGGCGGGTTGAACGTGCCCCGCGACGACTATTTCTCGCGTCCTCTGCTCGACGTGTCGCGGCTTACCGAAGAGCCGTTGATGACGCTGCTGCCCATCGTGCCGGGGCTGGCGCAACCCCGTCTCGAGGGCGAGTATTGCCAGGCCGCCGGCCTGACCGACCTGGGCAAAACACTGATTCGTGAGCTCATGAAGTACGGCATGATCATCGACATCGCCCACCTGCCCAAATGGTCGACGGTGCAGGCGCTCGAAATTTTCGAGGAAAACGACTACCCGGCCATTTCGACCCACGGGCAGAACTACGACGGACGGCTGTACAGGACCGGCGGCCTTTCGAAATCGGGCTTCGGTACGTGCGGCGACCCCGAAACGCCCGGAACCATGGCTGCCGGGTTCCTGGCAAAGGCCCGCGACGTTCAGGAAGCCAACGGCCTGCCCGCGCAGCCGTTGGGTTTCGACCTGAACGGGTTTGCCGGCGGCCGCGGCCCGCGCTTCGGCCCGAACAGCGTCTGTTCGACCGCACAGGCCAATCCGGTTACCTGGCCCTTCAAGTCCTACGACGGGCAGGTCACGTTCGAACAGCCCACGCTCGGCGAGCGTATCATCGACTTCAATGAGACGGGCATGCTGCACATCGGCCTCTTGCCCGAGTTGATTGAGGACGTGCGACGCGACGGCGGTTCCGACGACGACCTCGAACCCCTCTTCCGCTCGGCCGAGGCCCTGCTGCAGGTGTGGGAAGCAATCGAGGCCGCGGCGAAGTGACGTGACGGACGTGCCGCACGGGGGTCGGCGGACGTCGGACGTCCGTCGTCCGGGTAAGGACAAGACATGGGTACCAGTTTT
>JAWLBW010000138.1:0-11335 GCA_041687475.1 bacterium | reverse complement strand
GCCCGCCGGATGTCGCCGACCAGATCGGCGTACGTGGTGCGCTCCATCATGACCTGCGGGCGCCCGCTGGTGTGCATGAGTACGACGGCGGCGCCGCGACGGGCGCATACTTCGGCCAGGCGCTCGTCGAAGGTGAATCCGCTTATGTCGTTGACGATTGAGGCGCCGGCGTCGATGGCTCGCTCGGCTACGGCGGCCCGATAGGTGTCGACCGAACTCGGAACCTGTACCCGGGCGGCCAGGCGTTCGATGACCGGAATGACGCGGTCGATTTCTTCTGCTTCGGATATCTCGACCGAGCCGGGCCGTGTCGAGAGGCCGCCGACGTCGAGAATATCGGCACCTTCGGCCACCATCTGCAGGGCGTGGGCTTCGGCCTTTTCCGGGGCGTTCCAATGCCCGCCGTCGCTGAAGGAGTCGGGCGTGACGTTGAGAATGCCCATGATCGTGGTGCCCTGCGCGCGAAGCAGCGAGCGACCGTCGGCGCTTATCCAGCGGCGCGGCGCTTCGAGTGCGTTTGCGAAGGTACGCACGGCTTCTGCCAGCGGGGGCAGGGCAGAAAGTTCTTCGGCCAGTACGGCCAAGGAGGTTTGCGGGAGTGAAAAAAAGGCGTCGGCGCCTTCCGGGCTCAGTGCGGTGAACATGCCCCCGCGCGAAACGACGACGCGTTCCAGCAGCGAAGCCTCGGCAGAAGCCAGGCCGCCGGCGCGCAAGAGCGCACCGGAGCAGCCGGCGCCGGCCAAAAGCCTGCCCGCGAACGCGACTGATGTCGTGTCCGGGGCAGACAGGCGCGCCCCTTCGGGCGGATATGTGAGCGGACGAAATTCAGCGGCCATGATCCACACATCGGCCGCACTCGGGCGGCGAAGCCTACGCCTTGCTCGGCGCCTGGTTACGGCCTCCCAGAACGACGCCGCCCTTGTCTTCGTCGACCTTCTCGGGTCGGCTCGGCTCGGGGTTTCGTTCAGGTTCCGGCGTTACCGGCTTCGGGGGAAGCGGTCGCCCCTCCATGAGGGCGATAAACTCCTCGGCCGAAAGCGTTTCGCGTTCCAACAGTGCGGCGCCTACAGCATCCAGCTTGTCTCGGTTGTCGGTCAGAATCTTCTTGGCGCGCTCATAGCCATCCATGACGATGCGGCGCACTTCGCCGTCGATCTCCTTTGCGGTCGACTCGGAGTAGTCCTTGTGCTGGTTGATTTCGCGTCCAAGGAATATCTGCTCTTCGCGTCGACCGAACGCAAGGGGACCGAGCTTTTCACTCATGCCCCACTCGCACACCATTTTGCGGGCCAGTTCGGTGGCCCGTTCAATATCATTGCCCGCGCCCGTGGTAATGCGGTTGAACACGACCTCTTCGGCGACACGACCGCCAAGCAACATGGCGATGCGGCCTTCGGCCTGATCCTTCCACATCGAGTACTGGTCTTCGGCCGGCAGCGTGTGTGTAAGACCGAGGGCCATGCCCCGGGGAATGATGGTGATCTTGTGAACCGGATCCATGCCCGGAATGATCTTGGCGACGATGGCGTGACCGGCTTCGTGTATGGCCGTGTTCTTGCGCTCGATCTCGCTCATGACCACACTCTTGCGCTCGACGCCGAGCATGACCTTGTCGCGGGCCATTTCGAAGTCGATCATCTCGACCTTGGTCTTCGAGGCGCGGCCGGCGATAAGGGCGGCCTCGTTGCAGAGGTTCGACAGGTCGGCGCCGCTCATGCCCGGCGTTCCGCGGGCGACGACTTCGAGGTCGACGTCGTCGGCGATGGGCAGCTTGTGGGTATGCACCTTCAGAATCTGGTGACGGCCGCGCAGGTCGGGGCGGGGCACGACCACCTGGCGGTCGAAGCGGCCCGGACGCAGCAGCGCCGGATCGAGCACGTCGGGGCGGTTGGTGGCGGCAATGAGAATCACGCCTTCGTTGACCTCGAAACCGTCCATTTCGACGAGCAGCTGGTTCAGCGTCTGCTCGCGTTCGTCGTGACCGCCGCCGAGACCGGCGCCGCGATGGCGACCGACGGCGTCGATTTCGTCGATGAAAATGATACAGGGGGCATTCTTCTTGCCCTGAATGAAGAGGTCGCGCACCCGGCTGGCGCCCACGCCCACGAACATTTCGACGAAGTCGGAACCCGAGATGGAAAAGAACGGCACGCCCGCTTCGCCGGCGATGGCCTTGGCAAGCAGGGTCTTACCCGTACCCGGAGGGCCGACGAGCAGCACACCCTTGGGAATGCGCCCGCCCAGGCGGGTGAACTTCTTGGGGTCGCGCAGGAAGTCTACGATTTCCTGCAGTTCGGTTTTTGATTCTTCAATGCCTGCCACGTCCTTGAACGTGACCTTGGTGCCGCCGTCGGAAATGAGCTTGGCCTTGCTCTTGCCGAAGCTCATGGCTTTGCCGCCGCCGCTCTGCATCTGGCGCATGAAGAAGATCCACACGCCGATGAGCAACAGCATGGGAAACCAGCCGATGAAAATCGTCTTCCACAGGGGATCTTCGGGCAGGGGCTCGGCGGCAATCTCGACGTTGTGCTGGCGCAGATCCTGAATGTAGTTCGACTCGGGCGGGGCGTAGGTGACGAACTCCTTGCCGTCGGCGAACGTACCGTTGATCTTGGCGCCCTGAATCATGACGTCCTTGACCCGCTCCGATTCGACGGAGGTGACGAAGGAACTGAACGTGATCTTGCGCGGCGGCTCCTTGCGCTCATTGAACAGGTTGATGAGCAGGATGAAGAAAAGCGCAATCATCAACCAGAGCGCAAGATTCTTGTAAAAGGAGTTCAAACCGGGAATCCTCCAGAAATTGACCGTCGTTCACGTCAAAAAGTGAGTCATATCACACGTTTCGACGGAAACACATGCGTGACCATTATATCGTACCGACAATCGCGGCACAATTGATGGGTCTGCTCATTTTAACCCGAAAAGGCCCGTGAAAAGAACGTCTTTGAAGACGAAATCTGCCTTGTCGGCATCGGGGGCGTCGGCCGCGACCGCCACGGCCACGACTTCGGGCCCGCGTGCAAGCACAGGCCACGCCGTTCTGCGCCAGGGCGCGAGCTTGCGCGAAGCCAGCTCGTCGGCCACTTTGCGGCTGCTTTTCGCCAGTCGATCGCCGGGTTGCCAGGGGCGCAGCAGCATCGGTGTCGCCGGAAGCGAATCGATACGAACTTCGCCGCGGGGCAGCTCATGGGTTCCGGGCGCGGCGACTTCTACCTGATAGGAAAGTTTTCGTCCGGCGCTTGCGTGGTGCACGTTTTTTCCCATGATGTTTTGCGCAAGCGAACCTCCCCGACCGGAGTTTTCCCCCCCGGAGTTTTCCCCGGTGGAATCTTCAATGACCAGAAGATCGGCGCATGCGCGCAGGGTAAGTCGGCCGGGCAGGTTGACGCGGCGTTTGAGTTCGAAGACGCGGGCGACGTCGTCGGAGAGAGGCGCCCCCGCGCAGGCGGGCCAGTGCCGCCGAAGAACTTCTTCGACCATGCGACGGAGCACCGCCGGATGCGTCTGCCCTTCGAGGGGAATTTCGACCCAGTGGCGAGCGAACCTTGCCTGTGCGAGTCGGTCGCGGGCCATCTCGCGCAGGGCTTCGTCGTCTTGCCGTAGTCGCTCGGCGATGCGGGCCATGCGCGGCGCGACCCCCGGGCGCTCTTTCTCGAGGCGGGGCAGAACCCGCAGTCGCACGCGATTCCGGAATTTTTCGAGATGCGCGTTGCTGGGATCCTCGCACCAGGAGAGCCCTTGTTCGCGCAGCCATGCGACCAGCGCATCGTGGGTGAATGCGAGAAGCGGACGCACGATGTTGTCGCGCCGTTCGCGAATGCCGGCCAGGCCGGGCAGTGCCGCCCCCTCGATGAGGCGCATGAGCATGGTCGTGGCCTGATCGTCGGCATGATGCGCCGTGAGCAGTACGCCGTCAGGGGGAACCAGGCCGAGCAGAAAGGCATAGCGCTCGCGACGCAGGCGGTCGGCCAGGTTGCCTGCCGGTGAGGCGGCGGGCGTGAGCCGCTTCAGGTGGAAGGGAATGTTCCAGCGCGCACAGGCCTCGGCAACGAACCGGGCCTCGGCGGCGCTTTCGGGGCGAAGAGCGTGGTCGACGTGCCCGACGATGGTGCGCTTCCCGAGCGTGGGCTCGCGTGATAATGCGGCGAGCATCGCCATGGAGTCGGCGCCGCCGGAAACGGCGGCTACCAGCGTGGCGTCGGGGCCGACCCCGAGTCGCGCAAGCGTGTCGTTGATATGTCGGCTGAGGTCGAGGTGCATGATTCGTCCATCAGTGTAGCAGGGAGGTTTCCCGGCCGATAACCGTCGTGCAGGTGAAACGCGGAGTTGGTAGGCAGGAACGATGTTTACGGGCCGGAAGGGGCGTCGCACGATGAGCGCCCGGGTATTCGCCCTTTGCCCGAAAACGGGGTATGATGTGGCCCCATGAGCATGCGCAGCGCGGTTACCCTGGTTTTCGTTGCGGTACTGGCCTTTACGCCTTCGTCACTGTGGGGCGGGGTAAAGGAGCCGGTGCCTGTATTGGGCACTTCCGAACAAGACGGCCCCCCGGGCGGCGGTCGGCTGCTTGCGTCGTCGAGCATTCGGGCATCCGACGTGTTGCCGTACGACGCCTTCCTGCATGACGGGGCCGTACTCAAGCTTCCGCAGGCGGGGCTTGATTTTCTTGCCGAGCAGCTTCGTTTCAGCCTGCAGACGGCGGCACTCAAATCGACCATTCAAGAGGCGCTCGAAGGGCAGTACTTCATACTGAACATGCCGGTCTTCGGAGGCGACTTCCGGGTAACGGTTCCCTGCGGGTTTCCGAATACGCAGCGGAACCAGGTGTTGGCCGATGATGAGTTCGCGCCGCCGGCCACGACCCGTCCCTGGTGCCCGTACGTCGTTTACAACACGACGAATGCGCCGGCCGCCGAAGCGGCAACGCCCCTGTCGGGGCAGATTTACGTTCCCCTTGCCGATGCAGGTACCGACCGGGCCTTCCGCTATACCAAGGTCGACCTCGACATTGCGTCGTTTCCGCTCGATGGGTTGGCAAGCCCGCGTCCGAATTCACTCTTCGGCGCCCTGTACCTGCAGGAACTCGAAGGCGAGCGCGCGCAGCTCGACGTGATTCCCGATCACCCGATTCTGTTCCTGAATACGCAGATTCCCTACGATGCGTTTTATGTCGTCAACCCGTCGAATCCGACGGGAGACCGTATCGTAAATCCGTTCTTCGCCGGATTGGAGCAATGCTACGATACCGAAACCGAAGTCTTGCGGCTGCATATCTTCGGCGACGGTTGCAGCAACGACTTCATCGCCACGCTCGAGGCCGAACTCGTTACCGGCGGGCAGTTGAAGCCCTATTTCGAGAACAACACGCTTTTCGTACTGGTCAACGACTTTCACACCCGATTGCTCGACCTGCAGATCATCGTGCAGGATCTGGAAGCCAATCCGGCGCTCACTGCGTTGTTCGACGCTTGCGACGCCACCGGACTCGATTGTTCGGACCAGCAGGAGCAGGTCGACGCCGTGCTCGAGAACATCTATTCTGCCCTGGGGCAGGCGGCGACCGGGCTGTTCGAACGTGAACTGAACGCCGCGCTGAGCTCGGTGCTTATGGATGGCATTAACCAGCTCATGTTCGACAAGGAAAAAGACGGCGAGCCCGATCCGGTCGTCGACCTCGACGCCGCGCTCGACGGCGTGAACGAGCTCCTGGGCACCGATTTTCTGGGCGGTTTCTTTGCCCGCTACGAATCTACGCCCGAGGCGCCGGCCGAAGCTACCTTCATTCTCGACGGGGGCGTCTACGCTTCGTCGGTCGACGAATGCATCGGTACAAGCGGCACGCCCTCATTCCGATACAGCCATCTCGAGCTGGACGGCAATACGGGGCATGACAGACCGGTGCTGGGCGAATTCATTCCCGGTACGACGAAAACCTACGAGGTGGGCGCGGCGGTATCCGACGATCTGCTGAACCAGCTCATTTACAACGTCTGGCTGAGCGGTCTGCTGTGCATCACGGTTTCGCCCCACGACCCAGCGCTGCCCCCCGAACTGGCGTCGCTGCTGAGCACCAAAAGCTTCGCGCCCTTTCTGCCCTGGCTTACCGAAATGGCGCCCGATGCGCCGGTGCTGCTGACGGTCGAGCCTCGCGAGGCGCCCTACGTCGAGTTGGGCGATGTGGGCGACGGCAGCCTGCTGCGCATCGTAGCCCCGTCGTTGCACGTCAACCTGTATGTCGAAACCGGAAGCGGGCAGGAGCGTCGACCGATGCGCGTCTTCGGACTCGCCACCGATATCACGGCCGCGGTCGACGTCGAGGCCATCAACTTCACGTCGAAACCCCTCATCGATATGTCGATCGGTTTCGACAGCAGCAACCGCGTGGTCTTCAACGACCTGCGACCCGAAGAAAGCAGAAACATTGAAACGCTGATACCGGCCGTGCTCGACCTGCTGGGTTCGCAGCTTGCCTCGGCGGCCGGCAATCTCGACATACCCCTGCTGCAGAACTGCCTGGGCGGTATCGATCAGCGTGACCTCGTGTTGCATTCGTCGGGTCGCGACCCCGACAGTAATCTCGATAACTTTCTCGAAGTTTACCTGAATTTCCAGGGCTATCTCGATTTCAACTCGCTCATTACCTCGTGTCTGTTTTCGGGTGCGCCGGCCATGGCCGACGTTTTCGACCTGGGCATCGGAGAATCGGTCGATGTCGGTTTGCTCGGCATAGACTCCGAACGGCCCTGGCGCATGCGCGTGAACAACGGTTTCTGGTCGCGGTTGCAGACGGGCGAGTGGCCCGACCGGCCCATGCTTGACGGTGTGCACGCCCTCGAGATCGAACAGGACGGTATGCGCCGTCTCGCGAGAATTACCGTCGACCGGGCGGCGCCGTCGATTCATTTCACCGAGCAGGGCCGCACGGTGCAGATCAGGGCCGCCGACGTGAGTCCCGTGCGCCTGCAGGTCAATGAGAAAGGCTGGCATGACGATGAACTCGAGCTTCGCCTGCAACCGGGCCGACACGTGCTGCAGGTTCGGGCCGTCGACGCGGCCGGCCATGAAACCGTGGTCGTGCGCCAGGTCGACGTCGCCTCGGAACGTGCCGGTTGTGCAAGCAGTGGGCCCGTGGGGTTTGTTCCTGCATTGCTGACCGGCCTGTTGGTTTTCGTATTGCGACGCGTTACCAGGACTGAGGCATGAAGATTCGCACCCGTATCGAAGAGTTGGGTCTCGGGCTTCCGCCCGCCCCGTCGCCCGCCGGTAATTATGTGCCCGCGGTACGCAGCGGCAATCTGATTTTCGTCGCCGGCCAGCTTCCGCTGCGTGACGGTAAGCTGCAGCTGACAGGCAAGGTGGGCGAGGGCGGCCATGCGCCGGAAGAGGCCGCGCGGGCGGCCCGCCAGTGCGTGTTGAATGCGCTGGCCGTTGTCGACGACATGGTGGGGCTTGACCGGGTAACCCGGGTGGTACGACTGGGCGCCCATGTCAATTCGGCGCCGGGTTTCACGAAACAGCCGCTCGTGGCCAACGGGGCCAGCGATCTGCTGGTCGAAATCTTCGGCGAGTGCGGCCGGCATGCGCGTACGGCGGTCGGCGCCAACGAGCTTCCGCTCGACGCTTCGGTCGAAATCGATTTCATCTTTGAGATTTCACTCTGAGAATTTTCTCTGCTTGAGAAAATTCACCCTGACGATTCCACACTGACGGATACCTGCTGCTCGAGGGCATGCAGGGCGCCCTTTCACTAGTGAATTCACGCGATTCCTAGTACAATGGGATTTTTTTTCGTTCGACGAGAGGCTACCCGTGAGCGACAACAACGACATCAGAAAAGCGCAGCAGGAGTGGGAAGAAAAGAGCGTCGCCAAGGCGCTGGAACGCGCTCCGGAACGCAAGAAAGACTTCGTGACGACGTCGGATATTCCGTACAAGCGGGTATTCACGCCGGGCGACGTCGAAGGCGTCGACTACGAGCGCGACCTCAACTTTCCGGGCGAGTACCCCTACACCCGCGGCGTACAGCCCACCATGTACCGCGGCCGTTTGTGGACGATGCGGCAGTACGCCGGCTTCGGTACCGCCGAAGAGTCGAACAAGCGCTATCGCTATCTTCTCGAAAACGGCACGACGGGCCTTTCGGTCGCCTTCGATCTGCCGACGCAGATGGGGCATGACTCCGACAGCGCCATGGCCGCCGGCGAAGTGGGACGCGTAGGCGTCGCCATCGATACCCTGGCCGATATGGAAACCCTGTTCGACGGCATTCCGCTCGACAAGGTTTCGACCAGCATGACCATCAACGCCACTGCGTCGATTCTGCTGGCCCTGTACATTGCGGTGGGCGAAAAGCAGGGCGTTTCGTCGGACAAGCTCACGGGAACGATTCAGAATGACATTCTGAAAGAGTACATGGCGCGGGGAACCTACATTTACCCACCCGATGGCTCGCTGCGCATCATTACCGATATTTTCGGCTACTGCGCCCAGCACGTGCCCCGTTGGAACACGATTTCGATTTCGGGTTACCACATTCGCGAAGCCGGTTCGACGGCCGTGCAGGAAGTGGCCTTTACCCTGGCCGACGGCATTACCTACACCGAAGCCGCCCTGCGCGCCGGACTAGACATCGACGAGTTTGCACCCCGGTTGGCTTTCTTCTTCAACGTGCACAACGATTTTCTCGAAGAGATTGCCAAGTTCCGCGCGGCGCGTCGCCTGTGGGCCCGCATCATGAAGGAGCGCTTCCGCGCGAAGAAGCCGGCCAGCCTGAAGCTGCGCTTCCACTCGCAGACCGCCGGTTCGTCCCTGACGGCCCAGCAGCCCAACAACAACATCGTGCGAGTCACGCTGCAGGCCCTTGCCTCGGTGCTCGGCGGCACGCAGAGCCTGCACACCAACTCGCGCGACGAAGCCCTCGCGCTTCCGACCGAAGAGTCGGTTACCATTGCCCTGCGAACCCAGCAGATCATTGCCGAAGAGTCGGGCGTGGCCAACACCATCGACCCGCTGGCCGGTTCGTACACCATCGAGTACATGACCGAGCAGATCGAGAAACGGGCCATGGCCTACATCGAAAAGATCGACGAGCTCGGCGGTATGGTGCACGCCATCGAAAAGGGCTACCCGCAGAAGGAAATTCAGGACGCGGCCTACCGCTATCAGCGTGAAATCGAGTCGATGGACCGCGTTATCGTCGGCGTGAACAAATATCGCGTCGAAAACGAGAAACCCCCCGAAGACCTGTTGCGCATCGACCCCGAGCTGGAGCGCCACCAGGTGGCCAAGCTGCGTAAGGTCAAGGAAGAACGTGACAATCTCGCCGTTCAGAACGCGCTGGCCGCGCTGGAGAAGGCGGCCCGGGGCAACGACAATCTGATGCCCAAGATTCTCGACGCGGTGCGGGTGTACGCTTCGCTCGGCGAAATCAGCAACAGCCTGCGGGGCGTTTTCGGCGCGTACCAGGAAAACGTCGTTCTCTGAGCTTCGCGCTCCGGACCACGGTTCAAGGGCGAACCTTTTCCCCATGGGGAAAGGGTTCGCTTTTTCTTTTCTCCCCCCGTACGTTTCCTGTGCGCCGCACTACCCCGCGAAGGGCTCGGCCCGCTATAATGCAAGCCGAAGGTGAGCACATGAGTTTCGTTTCACGAATGGTAGATGCCGCCCGGCTGCGTGCCGAGCTGTATGAAGAGGTCGAGGCCGACGAGTCGGCGTTGGGTCAGGCTGTTGCCGTGGTCGTGCTGTCGAGCGTGGCGGCCGGTATCGGTGCGGCCGAACATGGCCTCGACAACCTGTTCTGGGGCATGCTGGGCGCGTTGGCGTCGTGGCTTGTCTGGGCGTTTCTGACGTGGATCATCGGGTCGCGCGTCTTTCCCGAACCGCAGACCCGGGCGACCCTCGGCGAGCTGCTGCGTACCATCGGGTTTGCCGCTTCGCCGGGGCTGCTGCGGGTTTTCGGTGCCGTGCCGCTGTTGGGGCCGCTTGTGTACGCCGTAGCCGTGGTGTGGATGCTCGTGGCCATGGTCATCGCGGTAAGACAGGCATTGGACTATGCGAGCACGGCGCGGGCCTTCGGCGTGGCTGTCATCGGTTGGGTGCTGCAGACTGTGCTCGTGGCCTGGTTGACGTTCTGATATTCGAAAGGAGAGAAGGCGTCGTGGCAGCCGACATTTCGCGAGACACCGAGGCCATACGTGCCCATCTGAAAGAGGCGAAGACCATTGCCGTCGTCGGCCTCTCACCCGACTCCTACAAGCCGAGCCATGGGGTAAGCGCCTACATGCAGCGTGCCGGCTACCGCATCATTCCGGTAAATCCGAAGGCCGAGGGACGCATTCTCGGCGAAGAGGTCTACCCCGATCTGCTCTCGGTTCCCGATTCCATACACATCGACATCATCGACGTCTTCCGGCGATCCGTCGACATTTATCCGGTAGCTGAACAGGCGTTGAAGCGGCCGGCGCCGTTGTTCTGGATGCAGATGGGCATCAGCAACGCCGAAGCCGCCGCCCGGCTTATCGGCGAGGGGGTCGATGTCATTCAGGATCGGTGCCTGAAAATCGAACACGCGGCCCTTCTTTATTGACTGCCGTTCTCAACTCTTACGGTCGGACCTGAAATCGCCTTCCGAGCGAAGCACCTTGCTATTTCCCGTGAAGTAGGTTAGATTTGCCTTGACGCGATGCGTTAGGTATGCAGCGCACCGGTTGAGGGATCTTTGCGTTGCCCTCTCTGTTCACGTGATTCAGAGGCTCGCAAGGGGAAGGAACATGCCGGAACGGCCTCTTCCTGAGGACGAACACAGCGCACCGGCAACGTCGACGAACGATGGCGGTCGGGTCGGCTTCGACCGTATGGTCATGGCCGTGCTGCCGCGCATAGCCATGGTGTTGGGTTGCCTCTATGCGGCCCTCTTCTGTGTGTATGCCGTCGGCATTGCGCCCGAGGTGCGTGGGGCCCCGCTTCTGTTGGCTGCGGTCACGGCGGCCCTTTACTTCGGAGCGGCTTCGCTGCTTGCGATGAAGGCCTGCGCGTCACGGCACGCGCACCTGCTGGCCCTTGCCCTCGTCGCTCCGGTTCCCCTTCACCACGGATTGTTGACGGCCTGGGGCTTCGATCAGGGGCACGCGCTGCCCTTCGTTCTCGTTCTCATGGCAGCCGGATCGTTGTTTCTTTCGCGCCTCTGGCTGGCCGGAACCAATGTTTTCATTGTGGCTGTCTGGGCAGCGGCGCATGCTTTGACGGGCGCCCCGCAGGTGAGCCCGCTCATGAACAGCGCGGTTTTCATTGCGGCCGTATGTTCGCTGCTCGTTCACGAGGCCCGCATTCGCGC
>JAWLBW010000137.1:0-11391 GCA_041687475.1 bacterium | reverse complement strand
TCACCGGCCGGACGTCCGGCGCCGGTGAAAACACCGAGTTTCAGGTCGGCCGCGCGAAGGCCGTCGAGCAGTTCGCGCACCCCGGGAAACATCGGTATCGGCTCGGGAACGGCCAGCGCCTCGGCCACCCGACGCTCGAGTTCAGCGAGCGACAGATGGGGAACCAGCTGCCGCAGAATTACCGGCTCGGTCGGCCCCAGCAGCGACACGAAATGGGGAAAGTCGATGGGCTCGCGCTCCTCTTCGACGAGAATGCGATTGAACTGTACCAGCACATCGGGCAACGTGTCGCCCAGCGTACCATCCATGTCGAAAAATACGGCGCGTAGCGGTCTTGCTGTCATCCATTGAGTGTACCAGCTTCCGTGCAGCACGGTTGACTGGCGGTCGTCGGTCGTCGGACGTCGGACGTCGGTTGTCGGAGAGCACAACAGGGTCGTACGCCTTCATCACGGCAACCCGCACAAGAAGAAAAGAAGCCGAGGGGAAGCGCACAGCTTCGCTCGCGAGTACAATCCCTCTGCGCACCCCGCGCTCTCCTGTTAAAAGGCTCTTCGCTTACAAATGGGCGCGAAGCGCGACCGATTCCGTCTGCACGGTCGTAGACTCGTGTCAAGGGAACTACGTCGAGCACTCATTTCGCGAGCCGCCGCTTACCCGGTGGGGCGTATGCTGAAGACATGGAACGGAATGAGGAACATCGGCAGTATCCGCGCGTGGTGTCGACCCACCTCGCCTATATCGAACACCTCGACGCCGAAGGGCGCGCGACCTACCGTGGCCATGCCCGCACGGTCGACCTCAGCCTGAACGGGGTCGCCCTGGAAGCCCATGCGCCGACCGAACCCGGCACCACGGTCAACGTGGCCATATCGCTCGACAATCGAGTCGTCGAGTGCGCCGGAAGCGTCGTACGGTGCGAACGTTCACAGCGCGGGCGGTGGGATACGGCGGTACGCCTTCGCAAGCATTCGCGCGACTACCTGCGCAGCGTTTCGGGCGTGTTCGCCGATGCGGCCTGAACGGCGGCAGACTATCTAACCGAAGAGCCCGTGCGGCACCTCGGGTGTCGAACGCGATTTTCGTCGGTCCTTGCTGGCGTTTGCCTGGTTGAAGCGGCAAGCCGGACCGCTATTTTACTTCAGCCCCCACATCCGCACCCAGGATTTCCTGGCGAGCTGACCGATGCCCGCTATCCGTGTTAGCACACCGAGACACCGTAGCCAAGTCATGGAGGGGTTCTTGACGAAGCCATTGCTGTTGGCCGGCAAGTCCTGCAACCACCGAAGCGTGTAACCGGCCTCTCAGCTCTTTTCCGAGCTACCGCCTTCCGGCACGGCCGGCGACAACAGCCAGGCCACAAACAGCATGGCCGACGACGCCGCGAGACATATCACGGCGACCTCACGCACCGGGGGATTCTTCAGCAGCGCGGCAACGACGAAAAGCAGAGCGGCCATGATGAAGGTCATCATGGCCGCACCACCAGGTTGTTGCGCACTTCGCGAACCCCGCGAATGCTCGATACCTTTTCTTCGAGTTTTTCGGCCTCGGCGATGCTCTTCACCTGACCTTCGAGGTAAATTACACCGTCGACCGACTTGACGCGCACCGTCTGACCGGTCGAGCCCAGCTCCTTCACCTCATTTTCAGCCCGGGTGGTGATCCACGAATCCGAAACCTGCAGATTGCCTTTAGAGCCGCTGGACGTGGCGCACCCAACCGCCAGGCCGAATATCGCCACGACCAGCAGGCGACCGATCGCACTCTTCCCCTTGCGCATACGGCATCCCTCTCCCGGCCTGCCCTGAGCTCCGACAGGCGCCGTCAATAATCTTCAATGCCCGGCTGGCGCGAACGCAACAGATAAATGGCAACGCCGATAGCGGCGCCGATACCGAGTGCCGTAAGGGCCACCTGCGTGGGACGCTCCCGGGCGTAGTCGAGGCCGTCAAGCCACGCGTCCGAGGCCCGCGTGCGCACATCGTCAAGACGGTCGCGCATGTCGTCGAGTTGCTCGGCGATGCGGTGCCGGGCTTCTTCAATCTGGCGACTCAGTCGCTCCTGCAACCCCTCGAGATCTTCCAGTTGCTCTTCCTGACGCCTGGCTGCCGATTCCCTTGCCATAACTTTCCTCCCCTTGAGCGGTAACGATATTGCCATTTTAGCAAGACGAATGCGGCGCCACAATCCCCTTTCGGCGAATGGGGTCCCGCGTGCGGAAATCTGCACGCGCTTCAGAGGCGCCGGGCGCGGGGCAGATCGGGCAGACTGCGGGGCTTGAGACCGGGTTTTACAGAAAGGCGGTTCACGACCTGTTCAACACCTGGAATGTCGCTTGCGATGCCGGCGGCGCGCTTCTTTTTTTCCTCGGCATCGACCGCGCCCGTCAGCACAACCACCCCAGCGGTGGTGGTCACCCCGATCGGCATCTCGTTCAGTTCGGCGTCGAGGCGGTAGGCATTGAGTATGGCGGTGGTCAGACTAAGGTCGGCCCCCGAGGGAGTCGAACTTTCGAGCCGGGTTTCCCAGGTTTCGCGAGCCTCTTCGTCGGCGGGGTCGTCGGCCCACAGGCCCGCCACCTGAAAGGCGAGTCCGACACCGAGAACGAACATGAGCATGTTGACCCACGCGAGATAGCGCGTGCGAAGATCCACCTGAACACCCCCTCGTGCCTGCGACACGGTCCACTCTTTCATTCAGGCTACCATCCCGGGAAAGCGCTGCGAGGCAGCACCCGCTGACCTCGCGGGCGTACTGGACATTCAGCCCGAGGCATGCTGGCGATGGCCGACGTACCCGCCCCCTTCCATATGCGCTTGTCAGATTGAGCGCGAAACAGCGTCAAGCAATCACATGCAAAAGGGATGAGCCGGGGTGACCCAGGATGAGACCTGAAATTCGGTTGCATGCGTTCGTAAACACCCTGCCCCTGCCCTTCATCCGGTCGAAATCAGGGCGTGGCGCGCTTCTGCTTTGCGAACAGGGGGCAGTGTGAAGGTCAGGTCGGAAAAGGGCAATAATGAATGGGTGATTCACTATTGCAGCGCAAATACGGCCGTCGTCCCGGTTCGAAGCGCTCATTGGCCCTACAATAATGAATGGACCATTCATTATTGGGGTTTCCCCTGCTCGGTCTCGAGAATCGATTTCCCCGGGGCTATTTGCTTCGGCAAGGTCCGGGAACGGACGAAGAAAGGCCACACCCGGGCTCTGCGCAGGAAAAATCATTGCGAAAGAGGTTCCCCGGCCCTTCCTTCAATACGCAACCGGGGAATGAGCTGTCTAGCAGAAACGACGGCAACCGGATTCCGGCCCGGGCGATTCACAGCATTCGCCGGCAGACGCGGCGGCGCGCCTAGCCCTGCAGCTCGTGAACGATGCGCGCGGCTTCGGCCAGCAGACGGTCACGCTCGTTGAGACCTGGATCGTCGGTGACCCGCTCGAGCAGCGTGCGTAGAACCTGCCCCACGATGGGCCCGCCCCCACCGGCAAGGCCGATGACATCGTGCCCGCTGATTTCGAGATCGGTAACCTTCATGGCTACATGGGCCTGCTGTTGCTCGACAATCCGAGCTCGAAGCAGGCGCAGGTTTTCGGCGGTGTCTTCTTCGCGCCCCATGCCCGTGGCCGAGCTGTCGGCCATGCGCAGCTTGAAGAGCGGCTCGAGCAGCTCGGGTTCGATCCGGCGCATGAACCTGCGCACCGCCGCGTCGCTCCACGTAGCCTCATAGTGAAACATGTGATTGGCCACCAGACGCACCACCCGGTCGCGCATGCGCTGCCCGAAGCGGTAGTGATCGAGGTCGGCTTCGGCAATCTCGGCGCTGACGCGTTCGTGGTTATAGAAGGTGTAGTCGCCCTTCTGCCACTTGCGGGTCGCCGGCTTTCCGAGATCGTGAAACATGGCGGCCAACCGTACCTCGGGGTCGGGCTCGGCCCGGGCGACGGTCTCGACGGTGTGCACGTAAACGTCCCACCGATGATAGCGGTTCTGTTCGACGCCCCTTCCCCGCCCGACGGCGGGAAACAGCAGATCGAACAGGCCGGTTTCCGTCATCCACGCAAAGCTCTCACGCACGTAAGCGCCCCCGAGCAATTTGAGCCATTCGTCGCGAACGCGCTCGACGGCACACTCGCGAACCCGGGCATGCAGTGACGATGCCGCCGCCGTCAGGTCGGGCGTCGGCTTCAGGCCGAGTTCGGCGATGAAGCGGGCGGCGCGCAGGATGCGAAGGGGATCTTCGGAGAAGCGTGCCGTCGGGTCGACGCAGGCCCGCAGAACGCCCCGGGCCAGATCTTCCCTTCCGCCCAGCGTATCGACGACCTGCGCGGTTTCAGGGTCGAGGGCCACCGCATTGACGGTGAAGTCGCGCATGGCGAGGTCGCCCTCGAGGGTAATGTCGGGATCGCGGAAGGTGGTGACTTCGAGCCACATTCCCCCCTCGAAAACGCCCACGGTGTTGTGGCGTAAACCTACGGGGTTGATACGGGGAAACAACCGGGCCACCGCCTCACCCGAAGCCGAGGTTGCCAGATCCCAGTCTCGCGGCGTGCGTTCCAGCAAGAGATCGCGAACGCCCCCGCCGGTCACGAATACCCGGTGGCCGGCTTCGCGAAGCCGCCGAGAAACGTCGACGACCGGTTGTGGGAGCAGCTTCGCCTTCATCGGAACCGCATCAGCCGGTGCGTATGGATACCAGATCGACGTGTACGCTGCCGCAGCCGCCCGACTGCTCGTAACTATTGTAGAATTCGACCACGACGGAACGCGAGTCCGAACCACTCAGATCGAGAGAGCCTTCGTGCCAGCCGTCGGAGTCCGGCGAAAGAGCACTGAACGTTTTTTCGAGTGAGCCGATGCGCACGGCAAGCCTGCCGGCGTCGAGCTCGGCCGGCCTCCAGGCGACGAACAGCCGCGTCGGGGCGTCGGGAAGCTCGATTTCGGCCTTGACCAGGGAAGCCGCCTGGCCGTCACAGGCAGGCAGCACCAGCCAGCCGGGGCGAACATCGTCACCGCTGCTGATGACCGGACGTTTGGTAGAGCCCACGTCGGGCATGTGCCACCGTCCGAGTCCCCGGTCGAAGTCGTCCCAGAAGACGCACTGGGGTGCAAGCTCGTCTGGAACACCGGCGCAGGGGCTGATCCAGGCATTGCCCGCGGGGTCGTGGGGATTGTCCCAGTCTTCCGAAGCACAAGCCGCCAACGTCATGAGTATGGCCAGCGCTTGTACAGCCGACCGCAAACCAGCGCGAAGCGAAGAACGGGCGACCGTCGAAACACCGACGGCATGCGATTTGGGTACGTTCATGGGTCGAACCTGAACGAAAGAGTCACGGAATCGGGCGTTACAGCCACTGCGGGCGCGCTCTCTTCGGTCGGCCAGAACAGCCAGGTCGCGAGTGCGCCCACGGCGGCGCCCGCCGTACCTATCCACACTCGCGTGTTGGCCGCTTCAATGCGCTCACGGGCGTCGGCAAGGCCGGCTCTCTGCCACGACGCATCGTAGTCGGTGCGCGCCGTGTGTGCCTGGTAAGCCGAAACACCGGCCAACGTAACGCCGGCAAGGGCCGTGGCCGAGCCGGCAACCACGCCGAACCAGCGTGGGTCGAGCCGGGCGGTGGTCGGCGCCACGTAACCGGGAATGCGTCGCATGGGCCCCTCGGCAATCATGGCGTCGCGGCCGGGCTTCAATTCAATCTGCTGTACCGAGGCGAAGCCATTGTGCTCAATGCGCACTTCATGCCGGCCCGGTCTGACTTTGAGCCCCAGGGTTTCGCCCGTGATCTCGCCCGCGTAGGAGCCGTCGATGTATACCCTCGCATTCTTTCTCGCCTCGACCCAGAGATAGACCGGCGGACCGTCAAGCCTGACGTCTACCACATGCGCGTCGTTTTCATCGAGCGTGAGGCTGGTCTCGTATGGGTGAAAGCCTTCCTTGCGAAGGGTCAGCCGGTGCGTTCCCCCCGGCAGGCCTTCGTATGCAAGAGGGGTATTTCCCAACCGTCTTCCGTCAAGCAGCACGTCGGAACCCGGCGGGTCGGACACGACCACCAGGCCGCCGTGCTGTTTGCGAAGCGATATCTTCAAGATCGGCCGATCGCCCGACGCCCATTGAACGGTTGTCTTGACCGGCCAGAGCCCGTCTTTCAGCACGAACACCTCGTGGCGCCCGACCGGCACGTGCAGCACGCTCGGGGTTTCGGAACGGGGCACGCCGTCGATGAAAACGCGAGCGCCGGGCGGATCGGTGGTGATGCGAACCGGCACGAGTTCGTCGGCCGCGGCGCGGCCTGCGTTCAATATCGCCAGAACGCAACCGAGAATCAGGAGTGAACGTACACGCATAGCATAAACGGTACCAGAGAGTAACCGAAACGCCCAGCAGAACGGTTGCTGCCGGAAAGACAAAAAAAACGCCGGGCGCGGGCCCGGCGTCCAAAGAAGCGCTGTCGTCCTGGACTCAGACGGCGGCCTTCATCTGCTTGATGAACGCGCTCTGGGCCTGCGGACGCAGACGACGGAACAGGTTCACGACATCACGCTCTTCCTTCGAGAGCTGCATGTCTTCGGGCTTGTTCTTACGGCCACGACCGGTGCGAATCCAATCTTCGTCAATGGCGAAGACGGTCGAGATCGCAAGCAGAACGCGGGCCGAAGGAATCTTCTTACCCTTTTCCACTTCGGCCAGATAGCCCTGGCTTACCCGGACCTGCTGAGCGAACTGAACCTGCTTAAGGCCAAGGCTCAGACGCAGCTTCTTGATACGGCTTCCAATTTCGTTCATTTTCTTCCTCTCCTGTCTGACAGGCAGTTGCCTCCTTGTATGGCCTGGCTTCCCTGCCTGTTCAGTGAATAATCTATCATACCGAGCAATATCGAGTAAAGTAAAGCTTAGGAAATTTTCACATCGGTGTTCGCCAAAACCCGAAAACTCGCTCGTGAAACGGGAATGTAACGGAAGAATATCGAAAAATGATTCCGGAAAAAATGCGTTCGGGCAAGATTTCAGGGCTTCCATTCAATGCAGTGGGATGCCCCTCAAAGGCTTAGCCTTATGCCCCACCTTCTTCCGGCTGCAGGGAAATCCGAATGGCCCTGCAACCGGAACGGCTGACCGATATAGCCGAACGTGAGCCCGCAACCCGGTGCACCGTCCACCGAAAGCCGCGGGTAACTGTCGGCCGGCCTCCCGGGCCATATCGGGACACAAAAAAGCCCCCGCGACCTTCAAGGGCGCGGGGGCTGATTCCCGTCAGGAAGATGACAGTCAGACGGCTGCGGCCGAGCTTTCACCCGGGAAGACGATGTCGAGCGGAGCGCGAACGCCCGCGCGAATGACTTCGAGCTTGCCCTTGGCCAGCGGCAGGTAGGTATTCAGGTAGTAACGGGCCGTGTGCACCTTGACGTCGAGGAAGGCGGCTTCGTCGTCGGACTTGACCCACGCAGCCAGCGCATCGCCGCTCACACCCTTCTCTTCGGCCAGTTTGGCGAGCTTCTGCTCGGCAACCACGGCTTCCCAGAGAAGCAGCCAGGCTACGGTAACGTCGCCCATGGCGTCGAGAAACGGCTTGGCGTTCAGCAGCGGAATGTCGAGGTCGCCGCCCTGGAAGGTCATGCCCAGCTGCATGGCGGTTTCACCGAGCACGCCGCGCAGTTCGGCCAGCTTCTGGGCTTCGGGCGTAAGGGCGCCCTTGGCATTGATGATACCGTCGGTGGTTTCATCCATGCGGTTCAGGAAGCTCAGGAAGACCATGCCGCCCTTCATGCCCAGCTTGCGGCCGAGCAGGTCGAGGGCCTGAATGCCGTTGGTACCTTCGTACAGCGAGGCGATCTTCAGGTCGCGCATGTACTGCTCGATGGGGTGGTCGCGCAGGAAGCCGTGACCGCCGAGCACCTGAATGGCCGTTTCGGTAACGTCGAAACCGACGTCGGTCGCCCACGACTTACAGATGGGAATGAGCAGTTCGGCAACACCGCGGGCCGCATCCTTGTCGGCGCCTTCGGCCACGTGCTCGACGTCCATGTTGTACGCCGTGTAGGCAAGCAGCGCGCGCATGCCCTCGACCTTGGCCTTCATGTCGGCCAGCATGCGACGGACGTCGGGGTGCTGGGTAATGGGCACGCGGGGGGCGGCGGGGTTCTTGAATTCCTGAATGGACGACCCCTGCTTGCGGTCGAGCGCATACTCGAGGGCATACAGATACGAAGGTTCGGCCGAGGCAAGGCCCTGATAGGCGACGCCGATACGGGCTTCGTTCATCATGTTGAACATGATCTTCATGCCCGAGCGTTCTTCGCCCAGCAGCTCGCCGATACATTCGTCGTTTTCGCCGAAGACCATGGTGCAGGTCGGCGAACCGTGAATGCCCATCTTGTGCTCGATACCGGCGCAGAAAACGTCATTGCGCTTGCCGGCAGAACCGTCCTCATTGAGATGGTACTTCGGCACGAGGAAGATCGAAATGCCCTTGGTACCGGCCGGGTCGCCTTCAATGCGGGCCAGCACCGGGTAGCAGATGTTCTCGGTCAGGTCGTGCTCACCCCAGGTGATGAAGATCTTCTGGCCCTTGAGGCTGAAGGTGCCATCGGGGTTGCGCTTGGCGACCGTGGTAATGTTGCCCACGTCGCTGCCGGCCTGCGGCTCGGTCAGACACATGCTGCCGCCCATGGTACCGGCATACATCGGATCCATGTACAGCTTCTTCTGACGCTCGGTGCCGTACAGCTCGACCAGCTTACCGGCGCCGTGCATCATGCCGATGCACATCATGAAGGGAAAGTTAGCCTGGGCAAACAGGCCGGCGCTGATGGTCGTGCCGACCGAAAGCGGCATCTGCTGACCGCCGATTTCGGCGTCTTCCGTCAGGGTGATCCAGCCGCCCTCGCGTACTTCCTTGAGTACCTTGCGGAAGGACTCGGGCACGGTCACGTTGCCGTTGTCGTACTTGACGCCGATCCGGTCGCCGTCGATCATCGTGGGGTTGATGACTTCGTGCGCGATCTTGTCGGCCGCATCGAGCACCATGTCGAAGACTTCGCGCGAATGCTCTTCGAAGCGCGGATATTTCGTAAGCTCATCGACGCGCAGAACATCATAGAGAAGGAAGTCGACGTCGCGGCGGTTGTAAAGTTTTGCCATGCTCCACCTTGATTCTTATATGAATGGGCTTTCATTCAGTGAATGGGCGTTCATTCATCTTGACAAAAATCGCCGGATTCCGCTAGGTCTGCGATCCGCCCCTGCCCTATCCTACTGGTTTCCCACAGCTTTCGCCTTCCGGAGAGAGGCCGCCGCTGCAATGTTTTGCGCTTACCGTCCGCAGAATCAGCGGCAATTTCCTTGCAAAAGACCCGGATTCGAACCAAAAAACAAACTGCAGGCGCAACGCTCGTGTTCCGGTTCGGCCTGCCCCAACCCGCGGTCCTGCTATCGCCGATGCGTGGCGGCGAGCCAAAACCGCCGGTATGACCGGCCGGGCACCTTCTATCCGGGGCCAAGGGAGACGATGGAGTTCGGGCGAACACTCGTGCGCGCAAAGCACGCGCAGCGCCCCGGGAATCTGCCTTTTCCCCGGCAGACGGCGGCGGCGACCCGAGCCATGCTAGAAAAAGTAGTCGTACCCGAGTCGGTAGCCGATTCCGCTCAACGTACCCGTATAGAAGTCGAAGTCATTGCCAAGGTCGGGGTTGGCCCACGCCGCGTCGGCGCGTAGATGGCCGGTGCCCAGTTGCCACCCGAGCGTCGCGCCGAATCGCGGCCCGAACGATACCGTCGTCTCGTCTTCGCGGAAGGGGGCCGTCAGCAGCGGCTGCACTTCATTACGAAAGGAAAGCACGGTCAGCTCCAGGCCCGCCCCGGCGCCGAATACCAGGCGCCCGGCTTCCAGCATGTACCGAACATCAAAGGTAAAGGGAATCGCGTGCAGGTTCCAGTCGACATCGGCCCGACCGACCTCGTCGAGGTCGAGCCGCTCGTCGTTGCCGCCGCGGTACCACTCGAGCCCGAATTCGAAGGCCAGACCGTCATCCAGTACGGGAAATCGATAGCCGGCGTGAAGCCGGACCGTGGGGCCCGAGACATCGCCGAACCCCTGGCGATATCCGGCCGAGAGCCCGGCATAAGGTCTGCGTATCGGCGCCGAGGTGCCGCCTACCGCAAGAGACGACTCCTCGGGCGAGCCGTCGCCCGGCGTGAAGCTCCACGCCAGCGCGGCCGCCGCCCCAATCGTTTCCAACGCGATGTCGACACGAGAAGGACCGGTAATGCCCAGGGCGAAATCTTCGGGCAAACCCTGAAGCAACACTTGCCCGGTTACCGAGGTGGTTGCCCCACCCGGTGCCATGCGCACCGGAACATCGACGCGCTTGGCCAGATCGCCGGTAACGACCCCCAGCCTCCATTCACCCGGCACGCCGTTCGGTCGAAGGAGAGGCACGACCCGTAGGGCCAGCCTGCCCTCGGCCTGCACCTCCAACGTAACAGGCACGCCGTGGCGCAGCAGGTGGTAGTCGACCCCCGACTCCGTTTCCAGCGGAAATCGAATATCGGGACTGACGATGCGAACCGCCTGGGCCGAGGCCGTCTTTTCTCCCCCGGGCAGAACGATGAAGGCCAACATGAGCAGGAAAATCGCAAACACCGGCCTACCCCACAAAGGTGGACGATGAAAAACGTGCGGGCAATCGTGAGTCGGGCGATACGACATGAGGCTCGAAGAAAGGTTACTCATCGACGGCGCGGGCGACCGTTCCCGCGGGCATCCGGGCATGGAGGTCTTCAGGCAGCGGCACTCTGCGACCAGTTTACCCTGCCTTTCACCTGCCGAAGCGCAACCCTTATATAAGGGCTGTGGCCTGTTGACCTCTAACGTTACATTTGGTACTGTTCAACAATCCGGCGTACCGCCCTGGCCACGTAAGCCGGGGCGGCTTCCGTGAAAGGCCTTACGGCGCGGCGCTCTCTACCGTCTGGTAGGGGTAACGCCTCGGTCCCACCCCGCCGCGCGGTGCGCGGTTTTCCTTTAATACCGAAGAGGATTCTCGTATGAGTGAAATTCGCTTGGACGGTCGTGTAGCTCTCGTAACCGGTGCCGGTGGCGGTCTCGGTCGCACCCACGCTCTCGCCTTCGCGCGCCGCGGCGCCAAGGTGGTCATCAACGATCTGGGCGGCTCCTTCAAGGGCGACGGCTCCGACAAGTCGGCCGCCGACAAGGTCGTAGACGAAATCAAGGCCATGGGCGGCGAAGCCGTTGCCAATTACGACAGCGTTTCCGACGCCGCCGGCGCCGAAAGCATGATCAAGGCGGCCATCGACGCCTTCGGCAAGATCGACATCGTCGTCAACAACGCCGGCATTCTGCGCGACGTCTCGTTCACGAAGATGACCC
>JAWLBW010000136.1:0-11442 GCA_041687475.1 bacterium | reverse complement strand
CCCCGGCGGTTCGGCGTTCGAGTGGTAGAAGAGCACGAGGTCGCCGGTTTTGATTTCGTCGCGCAGCATGTTGCGCGCCTGGTAGTTGCGCACCCCATCCCAGAGGGTCGTGCCGTCGCGGCGAAGGTCGTCGATTGAGAATACGTTCGGTTCCGATTTGAAAAGCCAGTAAGCCATAGGAACAGTATACCGCCCTCGTCGAACTCCGCCGACTTACCGGCGTGACCCGATTGGCCGACTGCCGATGCTTGAAAACGAATCCCGAGTAGAACTATCACGCATTCCGTATCGCTTGCCAACAGGGGGGCCTTGTGCGACACTGGTCTTTTTCCGACGTCGGAGGAATGAAGAGTGGCCTACGTCATTACTGAAAAGTGCCTCGGTGAGCGTTACGCAACCTGCGCCGAAGTTTGCCCCGTCGACTGCATTCACCCCGGTGAGTACAACGGCGAAGAGTTCATGGTCATCGACCCCGATGATTGCATCGACTGCGGCGTCTGTCAGCCCGAGTGTCCCGTCGACGCCATTGTCGACGCGCCCGAAGAGTCGCCGAAGTGGGCCGAAATCAACGCCGAACTGTCGCCCACGTGGAAGGACAACCCCCGCGTCGAGCCGCGTCCGGCCAACGACCCGCCGCGCAAGGAAAGCAACCGGCAGTAACGATTTTCGGTGGAACGGCTCCTCGCAACGGGAGCCGTTTTTTCTTTTCGGGTCGTTTCTTGTCGGCGGGTCGGCTCACCACCGGGGGAGGATGACATGGAAGGCGATTACGACAGTCAGATGCATGTGGCCGTGGGCGGCGCCTGGCAGCGTGCCGGCATTCGCCTCATGCGGCAATTCGAAATACCGGCGCACTCGCGCGTGCTTGACGTGGGCTGCGGCTCGGGCGAGCTCACCCTCACGCTGGCCCGCCATGTGCCCGAAGGGTCGGCTCACGGTATCGATATCGATGACGGGCGCGTTCAGGTCGCGGGGCGGCTGGCCGCCGAAGCCGGAGTTACGAACGCCACCTTCGAAACCGCAGACATTCTGACCTATTCGCCGTGCGATGAAGGTTACGACATCGTCTTCTGCAATTCGACCCTGCACCTGCTCGGCGCCAGGGTCGACGAGGCGCTTGCCCGTATGCTGGGCTTGCTTGGCGAAGACGGCGTGCTCGCCGTGCAGGCACCCGCCCGCGATCCTTCGGACGAGGTCGGCGATGCCGTAAAGGCTGCGCTGGCCGCCGTCGGAGTGCCCCACCTGCCCGAGGAAGCGGCCTGGTATCTGCCGACGGCCAACGAGTTCGCCAGGCTGTTGCTCGACACCGGCCTTCGCCAGGTACGAGCGGTCGAAGAGCTCGAACCGCTTACGTTCCGAAGCGCCTTCGACGCCGCGGCTTACTTCAAGCGGCTGCTGCTTTCTCCCTACCTCGCGCAGCTGCCGGCCGACAGGCACGAAGAATTTCTACTTGCATTCGGCGAAGCCTTCCCCCTCGAAAACGGGCTGCCGCAGTGCGTGCTGCGCCGCATGTACGCCTTCGGGCGCAGGTAGGGGCCGGTACGTCGCTTCCCCGAGAGAGCAGGCTCCTTTTCTTCATGCCGGCGGCGCACGAAAAGCACTGCGTTAAGCCCCTTTTCCCCCAGATGCTTTGTTGCTTCTACCGCTTGCGTAGCAGCCGCTTGATGGCCTCGACCTGTTCGCGCGGCAAGTGGCTGTCTTCATGCTCGGCGGCATGCACGAAACGCTCGAGATCGGCCGTCGCCTCGCGGTAGTTCTCCATGCGATAGCGTACCAGGCCCCGGTCGCGCACCTCGGCCAACGAATCGGGCCGCACGAGCAGCATACGGTCGAGTACCGCAAGCCCTCGGCGAAAGTCCTGCGGCTCGGAAAGGTAAATGTTCTTCAGGTTGGCCAGCAAGCGATAAACGATGTCGCGCCAGGGAGTGGGCTGCAGCAGGCGGGCGTGAAAGGGTATCTGACTGCCGGTGATTCGGGCGAGCAGTCCGGCGCAGTCGTCTAGGGTCAACGAAGTGCCGCCGTGAAAGGGATCGAGTATACGGGTCTCGGCCGCCTGCTCGATGCGCACGAGAAAATGCCCCGGAAAGCCCACCCCATCGGCCTTCAGGCCGAGGCGTCGCGCCACCTCGACATAGAGAACGCTCAGGGTAATGGGAATGCCCGCGCGTCGGTCGAGCACTTCGTTGAGAAAGCTGTTGCGAGTATCGTAATAGTCGTCGAGGTTGCCGTGAAATCCCTGCTCTTCGGCCAACACGATACGCAGCGCCTCAATCGACTCGACCCCCAGCCGGTTTCCTACCCGCTCGACGCGAATCGCCAGCCTGTCGAAACGCGCGAGACAGGCCTCGACATCGAGGTCTTCGTATTCTTCGGCTGCAACCAACAGGCTCACTTCGGCCAGCGAAGGTTCGGGGTGGTCTTCTTCGACCAGGCGCGTGAATTTTTCCCGGGCAGACAGCATCTCTTCATTCTACCGCGAACGATCGTGCGTGCCCGCCGTCACGCCCCTGCCTCGTACGTGCACACCGGTCGACGGCCGACGCCGTCGGCGTTTGTTTTTCGTGGGCGCAGGGTTCAACCCGGGTCGAGAACAACCTATAATGGGGAATATGAGCGCGGCGTTGCCCACATGGTTGGCCCTTACCGCCCAGGCTGCGGCGGCAACCGAGAGCGGTGAACAGGTTCCGGGCCTGTTCTCCATTGCCGCGCCCCTGGTATTCTCCGTACTTACCTTTCTTCTGCTGGGGCTTGCGGTCGCCTGGTATGCGTGGCGCAAGGGGCGCCGGGGGCAGACCGAAGCTCCTGCCGGGCGCTCGCATTTCGTGCCCTCGCGACTCACCGTTCGGGGTACCCATGGCGAGGTGCTGCGCGCCAGAATCAAGGTCGACGGCCCGACCGCCCTGGCCTTTACCACCTACACCGAAGATGCCTGGTGGCTGGCCACGCCCACGTCGGGTATGAGCGGCCAGGAGCTGGAGCTCGTTTTCTACACCGAATACGCCCCGCGTCTGAAACGAAACTACGTTACCCTGCGCCTGTTTCCCGCGGCCTTGAACGCCCCCGGCGACGAACTGCGCATCGAACTCGTTCTCAAGCTGCCCAGGCATCAGGCCGTCGACGCCCCCCGCCCCTGAGAACCTTCCCAGGCTCGCAGGTGCGGCGAACGCCGCCCGCCGCCACCGCAAACGGCCTCAATAACCCCTTGAAATGACATTGCTTTCAGTTTTACTTACGCCTGTGGGTGTGGTATACTTTAACGCTTATTCTGTAAACCGCGAAACAGGTTTCTTTTCATGGCCACTGAAGATAAGAATGCAGTTGAGAACGCCGACTACGGCGCCGGTTCCATCAAGGTTCTCGAGGGACTGGAAGCCGTACGCAAGCGCCCCGGCATGTACATCGGCGACACCGATGACGGCACCGGTCTGCATCACATGGTTTATGAGGCGGTCGACAACTCCATCGACGAAGCCCTGGCGGGGTACTGCGACGAGGTGCGCGTCACGCTGCACATCGATGGCTCGGTAACCATCGAAGACAACGGCCGCGGCATTCCGACCGAAATGCACGAGAAGGGCAAGTCGGCCGCCGAAATCGTCATGACCGTGCTGCACGCCGGCGGTAAGTTCGACCAGAACTCGTACAAGGTTTCGGCCGGTCTGCACGGCGTCGGCGTCTCGGTGGTCAACGCCCTCAGCGAACAGCTGAAACTCGAAATTCGCCGCAACGGCAAGATTCACGTGCAGGAATACCAGCGCGGCATTCCGCAGACCGACATGCAGATTGTCGGCGATACGAAGCAGCGCGGCACCAAGGTTACCTTCAAGCCCGATACGCTCATCTTTTCGAATACCGAATTCTCGTTCGATATTCTGAGCACCCGCCTGCGCGAACTCAGCTTTCTGAATCGCGGCGTGCGCATCGTCATTGAAGACGAGCGCTCGGGCAAGAGCCACACCTTCGAATACGAAGGCGGCCTGGTTTCGTTCGTCGAGTATCTGAACAAGAACAAGATTCCGCTGAACCAGGAATGCATTTCGCTGCTGCAGGAGAAGGACGGCTACGGCGTCGAAGTCGCCATGCAGTGGAACGACAGCTACAGCGAGAACGTGTTCGCCTATACGAACAACATTCACAACCGAGACGGCGGTACCCACCTGGCCGGCTTTCGCAGCTCGCTGACCCGCATCATCAACAATTACGGCCAGGCGGCCGGCCTGTTCAAGAACATGAAGGATGGCTCGCTGCAGGGCGAAGACATTCGTGAGGGGCTGACGGCCATCGTATCGGTGAAGATGCCCGATCCGAAGTTCTCGAGTCAGACCAAGGACAAGCTGGTCAGCTCGGAAATCAAGAACATCGTCGAGCAGGCGGTGAACGAGAAGCTTCAGATCTGGCTCGACGAGCACCCCAAGGACGCCAAGCGCATCGTCGAGAAGGCGGTAGACGCCTCGCGCGCCCGCGACGCGGCCCGTAAGGCCCGTGAACTGACCCGCCGCAAGGGAGCCCTCGAATCGAGCTCGCTGCCCGGCAAGCTGGCCGACTGTCAGGAAAAGGATCCGGCGCTTTCCGAACTGTACTTGGTCGAGGGTGACTCGGCCGGTGGTTCGGCCAAGCAGGGACGAGATCGTAAGAACCAGGCCATTCTTCCGCTCAAGGGTAAGATCCTGAACGTCGAGAAGGCCCGCTTCGACAAGATGCTCACGAGTGAAGAAATTCGTGTGCTCATCACGGCCATGGGTACGAACATCGGCGCTGAGTTCGACGTATCGCGGTTGCGGTATCACAAGATCATCATCATGACCGACGCCGACGTCGACGGCAGCCACATCCGTACGCTGCTGTTGACCTTCTTCTTCCGCCAGATGCGCGAGATTATCGAACGCGGCTATCTCTACATCGCGCAGCCGCCGTTGTACAAGGTCAAGCGCGGCAAGAGCGAACGCTACATCAAGGATGAAGCGCTGCTCGAAGACTACCTGCTCGAACTGGGCGTCGACGGCGTCGAAGTCACGCGTAAGGACGGCACGACGGCCACGGGCAGCGCCCTGGTGTCGCTGGCGAAGAAGATCATCAAGTACGAGCGCATTCTCAAGCAGCTCAGCAAGCGTCGCGACGTCGCGGTGGTTGAAGCGTTCGTGCGCGATCTCAACTTCACCCGCAAGTCGCTGCAGAAGGCCAACGAGCACGAGCTTACGCCGGTTATCGAACGGGTTGCGGCCCTGCTCACGAACGGCACCAAGCCCGGCTGGGAAATTGTCGAAGACGAAGATCTCAACAACAACCGCGTCGAGATCACGACCAAGCGTAACGGCGCCGACTTCAAGACCACCATCAACTACGATTTCGTGACCTCGGCCGAGTTCGAGGAACTCCGTCGCCTGTGGACCGATGTGAGCGTCTTCGGCGAAGGCCCCTACGAAGTCAAGGTGGGCGCGAAGGACGTGCAGAAATCGCACCTGCGCGGCATTCTGGAAGAGATCATGAACAGCGGCGCCAAGGGCCAGTACATTCAGCGCTACAAAGGTCTGGGCGAAATGAACCCCGAGCAGCTCTGGGAAACCACCATGGATCCCGAAAAGCGCACGCTGCTGCAGGTACGCGTCGACGACGCCATCGAGGCCGACGAGATCTTTACCATTCTCATGGGCGATCAGGTCGAGCCTCGCCGCGACTTCATTCACACGAACGCACTCGACGTGAAGAATCTCGACGTGTAAAGAGATCGCAGATCGCAGATCGCAAAGGGGGAAGCCGGCTTACCGGTTTCCCCTTTTTCTTTGCGCGCAGATTTCCGTCCGTCCGGAACCAAGTAAGTCCCGTTATGCCGGCTTATGGATTACGGATTGGGGATAATTGGGGATTACGGATTTCCGCTCAGGGATAGTCGACCACCGGCGACAGGCCCTTGGGGAGGGGAATGAATTCCGTCTCGCCGGGTACGGGTGGAAAGCGCTGCGATGCCCAGTCGGCCCTGGCCCGCGCAATGCGCTCCTTCGAGCTGTTGACGAAATTCCAGTCGATATAACGCTTTCCCTCGAGCCGGTCGCCTCCGAGAATGAGTGCGCGCAGCGGGCCCGACATTCCCGCCCGTATGGTCTGCCCGGGCGATCCGAAAACGACGAGATTTCCCTGGCCATACGTGGTTCCGTTTTCGTCCAGCAATTCGCCCCCGACCACGTACACGGCGATTTCCTCGTATCGTTCGGGTAGAGCCATTCCACGCAGGCGAGCGAGCGTGACGTCTGCGTACACCGCAGGTGAATAGGACGGCACCGGCGAGCAGGCAGCCTCGATTTCCCCCAGCAGCAGCCGTATTTCGACACCATCTTGCCGGATGTGGGGAATGGCGCCTTCACCAAAGTGCTGGAAGGACGGTGCCCGGGTTTCTTCTTCGCGGGGAAGCGCAACCCACGCCTGCACCCCGAAGAGCTCGTGCCCCTGCGCACGCAAGGCCGGCGGGGTACGCTCCGAATGCACGATACCGCTTCCGGCCGTCATCCAGTTGACTTCACCCGGCCTGATGCTTTGAACGGTGCCCAGGCTGTCGCGGTGCAGCAGCTCGCCCGAAAACAGATAGGTAAGGGTCGAAAGGCCGATGTGGGGGTGCGGCGCCACGTCGAGCCCTTGACCCGGCGCGAGAACATGCGGCCCCATTTCGTCGAGGAAGACAAACGGGCCGACCATGCGACGGCGGGTGAACGGCAGCACGCGGCGAACCGGAAAACCGGCAAGGCTGCGCCGGCGCCCTTCAATGACGATATCGATCTCAGATTCGCTCATGGGTTTACCGTCGACGCTGAAAGTACTACGATCCATTCTCTACCTGCTGAAATTCGAGGCGTGAGAAGGCGCGCCCCGTCTTACACCGGTAAGGATGCCGCAGGGGTTTCGACCACGCGCACGTCAAGTTCAGCGGCGAGAATCCGGCGGAATAGCCGGCGTCGGTCGACGTAGGGCCACCAGTCGTAAAGAAGGGCTTCGAGCGGGCGCCACATGGCAACCCAGCCCGTAATGATGAGCCCCTCGCGCAGTACCTGCTGCAGAGTTCCCTCGGGCAACCGCAGGGTCATTTCGGCGAGGGTCAGAAAGGCGACCAACACGCTGAGGCCGATGGCGAGAAAGAGCTGCGCCCGCTTCACATGCTCGCGAATGATGCGCTCATTCTGCGCAAGCAGGTAGGTAAAATGTCCGCGAACGGCCTCGAGCAGTACGCTGCGAGTCAGAAGGGCATCGGGCCCCTCCTGCAGGTGAAGCACGATACCCAGGTCTTCTCTCCGGGGAATTTCCTTGGAGGCCTCAATCAGGTACTCGACCGCCTTGTCGTCGAGATCGCGGTCGCGAAACGGCGCCGGATCGCGACCGTCGAAAAGCTGCCGCGCACTGCGCAGCCGAATGTCGATGCACCAGCGACCACCTTCGACCCGGTAGCGGTTGCCCGTTTTCTTCATCTTCGCCAAGGTAGCCACCCGCAAGCAGGCACGCAACACACGTGCGAAGAACAGCGTAGCAGGCAGCTCAGGGCGTCGCCAAATCAAGGGTTGCCGGCTGGCGTAATCGGTTACCGGTTGTCGTCGGCCGGTTCCTCTTCCGGCGCCGAAAGCGGCAATTCGACGATAAATTCGGCCCCCTTGCCCGGTTCACTCGCAATGCGCAGCGAACCGCCATGCATGCGTACAATCTCGTTGGCGATGAACAACCCCAGCCCCAACCCGCTGACCTCTGATGACGACGTGGCGCGTTCGAACCGACCGAAGATTCGCGCCTGCGCGTCGGGGTGTACACCGGGACCGTAGTCGCGCACCGACAGAACGGCCGATTGCCGTTCGGCGCGCACGGTTACGTCGATAAGGCTACCCGGCGCATACTTGATTGCGTTGGTAAGAAGATTGAGCAGCACCTGTTCGAGCCGGAAACGATCCCATTGCCCCACGACCGCCTCTGAACCATGCAGGCGAAGCGTTCGTTGCTCGGCCCGCAACTGCGCCTTCACGCGCGCCCCCACGTCGCGCGCGAGTTCCAACAGACTGAATTCTTCTCTGTCGAGCGTCAGCCGGCCGGTCGTCAGGCGTGAAACATCAAGCATGTCGTCGACGAGATGGGCCAGCCTGTGAACCTGGCGCTGAGAAACGCCGAGAATACGCTCGAGCCGTTCACGGTCAATCGTTTCACCCTCTTTCAGGCGACCGATGCGGCGCTGCAGGCCATCTATCTGAAGCACGATCGAAGAAAGCGGGGTACGCAATTCGTGCGATGCAATCGAAATGAACTCATCCCTGACGGTGACGGCCGCTTCGACCTTTTTCCGCGCCTCGAGCTCATCGGTGATATCGGTGTTGGTGCCGAACCACCGAACTACCTTGCCCTGTTCGTCGTGAATGGGTTGTGCGCGGGAAAGAAACCATCGCCATTCGCCCGCTTTCCCGCGCAGGGGAAAGAGGTCTTCCCAGGGTTGGCCGCTACGAATCGCTTCGCCATACCGCTCGGCCGCTCGTTCAAGATGTTCAGGGTGGTGAAATTTTTTCCAGCCCCCGCCCAGTGACTCTTCGGGCGTTGAACCGGTGTACGCATACCAACGCCGGTTGTACCAGAAAACATTCCCCTGTGAATCGGCCATCCACGCGAGTTGGGGAATGGTATCGGCCAGGGTCGAAAGCTCCTGTTCGCGCAGCCTGAGCTGCTCTTCCATACGCTTACGCTCGGTAATGTCGACATTGATGCCCACAAAGCTTACAGGTCGACCGGTCTCGTCGTAAAGGCCCGTACCCCTGCCGATGACCCACCGTTCGACACCGTCGGCTCGAATGACCCTGAATTCACAGTCGTAATCGCTCTTTTGCTTCAACGCTGTTTCAAGCCGGCTCTTTACCTCTTCGACATCATCGGGGTGAATCGGGGCAAACGCCTGGTCGGCCGACACGACGATGTCATCTGCATCCATTCCGAACATCAACGCCGATGCCGCCGACCATCTGAATTCGCCGGTCAGCAGATCCCACTCCCAGGTGCCCACCTCGGCAGCGCGGGTCATCTTCTCGAACAGCTCCTGGCTGCGCACCAAGGCTGCTTCCACCGTTTTTCGCTCGGTCAGATCAACGACGCTGGCGATGAAGAAGTCGGGTTCGCCGTTGTCGCGGCGAACAATGGAAGCATGCAGCTCGACCCAGACAAGACCGCCGTCTTTCCGAATGTATCGCTTCTCCATGACATAGGAGTCGATTTCACCGGCAAGCAGCTGCTTCGAAATCTCGACGTCCTTAGAGACATCGTCGGGATGTGTAATGTCCTGGAAAGTCAGCGAACTGAGTTCGTCAAGGTCGTAACCGAGAATACGACAATACGCGTCGTTGACCGCGAGCCAGCGACCGTCGAGACCAACGTGGGCAAGCCCCACAGCCGCCCGCTGAAAGGTCAGCCGGTAGCGCTCGTCCGAAGGTGTTACCGGTTTGAATCCATTCATTTTATGTAACGCCTGAATTTTCACTGGTCAACAACAGGGACACTCGGAATTACCCGAAGGGGAAGGAGCCCGTTTACATCCATTGTCGCAAAATGATGGCGGGAACAGAAAGAAGGAAACCGGTATTTTCACAACATCTTACTTAACTGACCAGTATCGGGGTGCGGGGTTCGGCCGCGTCGGAGTCTTGACGAAACGCTCCATGATCGCTCCCTCGCCCGGCTCGTCAAGGCATGGGCGCCCGTGCTTCGGCTTCGCCTCGATAGGCCTTTCGAATCGCCCGTGCCCCTTCGGGCGCGGTCAGCGGAACCACAGCAAGAGACAGGGCCGTGGTGGTCAGGCAGTAGGCGCAGTAGAGTCGAAGGTCGCGGTGTTGAATGAGGGCCAGGCGCACACTGTACGCAGCATCGAAAAGGCTCTTGGCCATGGCGGCGGCGGGCCAGTACCAATGCGTTCGCGCACGTTCCGGGGGCCCCGCGAAAACCAGGCTCGCCGTAACGAGATAGCTTGTCATGCCCAGCAGCGCGTCGGGAATCTGAAACAGGTAACCCTCGCCGGTCGCGCTTACGGCATCGGCCCGGAACCGGCGCAACGGGGGGTCGGGCAAATGCCTGACAAGACCGGTCTGGTAAAGACTGATGATACCCAGAACGCCGGTAGCGGCAAGATCGAGTCCCAGTGCCGCACGGCGCAGCTTCATCGGCATCGACCGGTTTTGCCGCAGCTCTTTTCCCAACTTTACCCGTTCAGGCGAGAAAACCCGCTTCTGCCTGATCATGCAGTCAGCTTGGCCCGGGCGACCGTATTCAGCGACCATCTGCGCACAGCTTCATGCCTGATACCGATTATGCCCCGACATGAAAGTGCGCCTGCTTCCCGCGGGAGAATTTTTTCCGGCCGGCCCCACTGATTTTTTCGCCGAGATTCGGCTTTAATGGATGCCGAACACGCACATTCGGGAGTACGCACATGCCGGTAACCGCCATTACGCCCTACCTCTTTTTCAATGGAGCGGCCGAGAAGGCCATCGCCCTGTACGAACGTGCCCTGGGGGCAAGCGTCGAAGGAAAAATGCACTACCGCGACATGCCGCCCGGCTCAGACATGGCGACGCCCGAAAATGCCGACCGGATCATGCACGCCACGCTCACCATCGGCAAGGCCAAACTCATGCTCAGCGACAGGCCGGTCGACGAACCGGGGCGTGAGAGCGCGCAGGTCGAAATCACATTGGAGTTCGACGCGCTCGACGACATGGAGCGCAGCTTCAAGGCGCTTGCCGAAGGTGGAACTGTTACCATGCCCCCGCACGACGCCTTCTGGGGCGACCGATTCGCAGCGCTCGTCGATGCTGTAGGCATACACTGGATGTTTGTCGCCGCGCTCAAAACTGAATAGGTGGAAAGGGAATAAACGATGGACAAGAAAAACCAACGGATGGTTTTCATCAACCTTCCGGTCAAGGATCTCAAGCGGTCGATGGATTTCTTCGGAAAGCTGGGCTTCACCTTCAATCCCCAGTTCACCGACGAGAAGGCCGCCTGCATGATCATCAGCGACGTGGCCTTCGCCATGCTGCTGACCGAACCGTTCTTCAAGGGATTCATGAAGAACGACATCTGCGACACGAAGACCCACACCGAAGCCTTGCTCGCCCTCTCATGCGAAAGTCGTGAAGAGGTCGACCGGCTGGTGCAGAAGGCCGTCGCCTCGGGGGGAAGCCACGCCATGGACGCCCAGGACCACGGCTTCATGTACGGGTGGAGTTTCTACGACCCCGACGGCCACCACTGGGAAGTCATGTGGATGGACGAGAAAGCCGCAGCCGGCCAGCCCGCCTCCTGACGGCACGAAAGCGCCACCGGTCGCGCCAGGAAGCACCGGAGGCATCGTCTACAACCCGTCAGGGGGATGACGCCGAAACACAGAGTTTCGTAATTTCAGGCAGTTGGCGGCACTTCGCAATTAATTGCGAAATTCCG
>JAWLBW010000135.1:0-11442 GCA_041687475.1 bacterium | reverse complement strand
GGACTATTCGCTTCAGCCCTAAACGCGCGCAAGTCTTGCACCATCCAAGCTTTATGGCTATGATACCACAGCTTTCCAAACGACAGAGGTACCCGGTGAAGCTAAAAACCACCATCATGGCTCTTTCAGTACCCTTCCTTCTCTCTGCTTGCTGCGCCACCCCCTATCAAGCTTCGGGATTTCGGGGTGGCTATGAAGATTTCGCGGTGAGGGGCGGGAAAGAGCACTACGTTCATTACCGAGGTAATGCTTTCGTTTCCAAAGCTACCATTGTCCAGTATTGGCATCGACGGGCTGCTGAAATCTGCGGCGGCGAGGATAGATACGAAGTCCTCACGTCCAAGACGGGTACTAGTACACATATTTCCAGTGATAGCGAAGGCCGAGTCTCAACGACTAAAAAGCCAGAAATGGAAGGCTATATCGCCTGCCAACCATAGTGTCTGAGCCTAAGGCTTGGCTCCTACGACGCGTTTCAGCAACTCAAAATCATATACGGACTGCGCTGCAGCTCCTTTGTTTCACCGTCTACCCTCGCCTGGATAGGTAGGGCGGTCGGTTGGCGGGCGGTCGATAGCTGCGGTATCTTGTGTGAATGCTGCAATGGCTCAGTGACTATACCGCCTCGCTCGGAGGCACTGCTACCGCGCTCGTCGTGGTCGGATTTTTGTCGCGATCCCTGCTCGATAGGTGGCTCCAAAAGGCGGCGACGGAGCACCAGATCACCTACGGGCATCTCGCCCCGCGCAAGCTGGAGGCCTTGGAGGCTCTCTATGCTGCGTCGGATGAGGTGATCACGCGGCTATGGAGAGTCTTCACAGCTCTGCACAGCCTTGCTGAGTCACACAAAGACCAATCCTCCGAGGAATTGCGCACACGCGCAGGAATGTGGCGGAAAGATAGCATCGAGGTCACGGAGCCACTCCTGGAAACCAAGAAGACACACGGTATCTATCTGGACGACGACGTGACAGCCTTCGCCGACAAGGTCGGACAGGACACTCTGATGTGGGCACTCAACGTCATGCCTGAGGGCATGCTCAAATGCTCGTCGGAGGAGCTACTCGCAGAGTTTGCCCCAGTACTGAATCAGGTGCATGCCCTACGAGACATGGCGAAAAGGAAGGCGCTGACACAGTAACAGCCCCCAACTCAGCCAGAACGAACGCAACCGCCTCCTCGTCTGAATCGGCCTACACTCCCTCTCCTACCTGAACGCGCACAAGCTCCGCCTCAATGAGCGTCTCGAACAAACACAGAGGTAGTACGGCCCGAGCCACAAATCGCATGCCGTGTCGCCAATTGAGCGTAAGGCCAGGAGGTGTGCGATTGCCATGTCGGCGAATATAGATCAGGCGTGGAAAGAGAGTCAACAAAAAAGGAGAAAGGCTATGGCGAAAGGATTCCTCCACAAGTACGGCAGCCTGGTGGAGATGCTCACCTCAGGCTCTCTCTTCGTGACAGGCCTCAAGGTTCTAGGTTACGACCTGGAAAGCGGGTGGAAATGGGAGATCCTCCTTTATCTACCTGCTTTCTGGCTGATCCACCAAGTGCTCATGAGCTTGCTGATGGTGTCGGAAACCTACTTTACGGCGAGTGGCCGTCTCAAGTACGACGAACTTGAGGGGCTCGTGAACGATGTGCTCGCTGAGAAGGAAGACCGCCTGAGGCGTCAGACCCAGCCCGAGTACGATTAACAAAAGAGGCAGTCGGTCTGTGGCCGAAGAGGCTTCCCCCCTGATACACGGACTGGAAACAAGCCCTGACTCGTGTATCAGATTTGTATCAGAAAAAAGAAACAGGCACCTACGAACTTCGTAAGTGCCTGTTTTGATTGGTAGGCCGTCGGGGGTTCGAACCCCGGACCCGCTGATTAAGAGTCAGCTGCTCTGCCAGCTGAGCTAACGGCCTATAATCGATATGTCGAATCGCCCGCCGAAGCGGCGACACATTAAAGAACAGTGTAGCAGACGAGGTGTCGTTTGGAAAGGACTTTTTTCGTCTGAAAGTGGTACGCCCTGAGGGATTCGAACCCCCGACCCTCAGGTTCGAAGCCTGATGCTCTATCCAGCTGAGCTAAGGGCGCTCGATAAAATCTACGACCGGTCGCGATACGACGGCCGAAGTGAAAAATGGGGTGGCTTACGGGACTTGAACCCGTGACATCCAGGACCACAACCTGGCGCTCTACCGCCTGAGCTAAAGCCACCACTGAACTGAAAACCCTACTGCTTCCGGTGCGCCTGCAGGGGGCACTCGGTAAGCCGCGTCGAACTGGCACGCCCGAGAGGATTCGAACCTCTGACCTACGGCTTAGAAGGCCGTTGCTCTATCCAACTGAGCTACGGGCGCTCGAAAGTGTTCGGTCCGTCCCTGAAGCCCGCCGTGCCGGGATATGGTCGGGGTGGAGGGATTCGAACCCCCGACATTCTGCTCCCAAAGCAGACGCGCTACCGGGCTGCGCTACACCCCGTATGTTCTTTCCAAAGAGCCTGTCTCAAACCTGCAGATTGCAGCCGAGTACAAACCTTAATCATAGCAAAAGCGCTCGCCGGCCGCAAGAAAAAACGCGGAGCGCGCTTGCTATCCCAATGAGGATACTCAGGATACCTCGTCCCCAATCCCCCATTGGCCATCGACCATCGACCATCGGCCATTTCGTGTGTTACGCGAGCACCCGCTCCAGGTGTTCCCGTAACTTGTCGAGCGCCTTTCCCCTGTGGCTGATGCGGTTCTTCTCTTCGAGGGGAATCTCGGCGGTGGTGCGCCCCAGGCCCGGGTGCAGAAACAGAGGGTCGTAGCCAAAGCCCCCTTCCCCCCGAGGTTCGCGTAGAATGCGCCCTTCGACCACGCCGTCGAACACCTGCTCGCCGCCCGGAAGTTCCTGGCCGGTCACGCAGAGCACGCAGCGAAAGCGCGCCGTACGTTTTTCATCGGGCACGTCGGCCAGCTCGTTCAGCAGCTTTTCATTGTTGCGCGCGTCGTTCGAGGGTTCGCCGGCATAGCGGGCCGACCGAACGCCGGGCTCGCCGCCGAGCGCATCGACCTCGAGCCCCGAATCGTCGGCCACGACCCAGTGCCCCAGCCTTTCCGCATAATAGCGAGCCTTGAGGCGCGCGTTTCCCTCGAAGTCGGGCTGATCTTCTTCCGGCTCTTCAACGGGCGGAAAATCGGTCAGTGCCCGTACTTCGAGCCGAAGCCCCTCGAGCCGGTGCCTGATTTCCTTCAACTTACCCTTGTTACCGGTGGCAACCACCAGAATATTCGACATGCGTAGACCGTGCGAAAAAGTCTTCGTTCTGCAATCTGCAATTCTGCGCTCTTCTTTGCGATCTGGGATCTGGGATCTGCGATCTCATCAAAGCGCGCCGGCCGCCCGCAGGCAGCTTCGTTGTGCTTCGAACAGGTGATCGCAGCCGCCTCGGGCCAGCGCAAGCAGCGTCGCCAGTTCTTCGTCGCTGAAGGGTTCGCTTTCGGCGGTGCCCTGCACTTCGACGAAGCGGCCCTCGCTCGTCATGACGACATTCATGTCGACGTCGGCGGCCGCATCCCATTCGTAGTGCAGATCGAGCCGGGGCACGCCTTCGACGATGCCAACGCTGGTAGCCGCCACCTGGCGTTGAAGCGGGTTGCGCGCAAGCTTGCCGCTCTTTACCGCGCGATCGACGGCCAGGTGCATGGCGACATAACCGGCCGTAATCGAGGCCGTGCGGGTGCCGCCGTCGGCGTCGAGCACGTCGCAGTCGACCACAAGGGTGTTCTCGCCCAGGGCCTGCATGTCGACCGACATGCGTAGCGCGCGTCCGATGAGCCGCTGAATTTCGACCGTGCGTCCGCCCTGCTTGCCACGGGCCGCTTCGCGGCCCATGCGTTCATTCGTGCTGCGCGGCAGCATGCCGTATTCGGCTGTGACCCAGCCGCTGCCGCGTCCGACGAGAAAGCGGGGTACGCCGGTTTCAAAAGTGGCCGCCGCAATGACGCGGGTATTGCCGAGCTCGATGAGGCACGAGCCGTCAGCGTGGTGCAACCAATTCGGTGTGAGCCTGAGGTGTCGGAGTTCGTCGTTGGCGCGGGTGGTTGGGTTCATGTTGCTGTCTCATGCGGCGGCCGAGCAGTGACGGCCGAAGGGCCTCGAGCGCGTCGGAAAGCGCTTGGGTCATCTGCCGCTGATAGGCCGGGTCGGCCAGCAGCCGACTTTCCTGGTGGTTCGATAAAAAGCCGGTCTCAATGAGCACGGCAGGCATATTCGAGCCCAGCAGCACCCAGAATGGCGCCTGCTTGACTCCTCGGTTTTCGACAGCCAGCTTGCCGGTCACGCGCCGAAGCAGCGCATCGGCCGCCCGGGCGCTCTGTTGCCGTTGATCGGCCAGGGCCAGTTCGGCCAGCATGTTCTGCGTATCGCTGACCACAAAATCGGTTTCGCCGCCGTTTTCAAGCGAAGCAAGCGCCATGGCGTCGGCGTCGTCGGCCCGGCGACCGGCGATGAAAATCTCGAATCCCTGGGCCGTGGCGCGGCGTCCGGCATTGCCGTGAATGCTTATGAAGAGATCGGCCTGCAGGCGGTTGGCGATTTCCGAGCGTTCGCGCAGCGAAAGATAGCGATCGTCGGTACGGGTCAGGTAAACATCGAACCCGGGCACTTCGTTCAGGTGCGCGTGCAGCATGCGCGAAATCGCCAGCGTGATTTCCTTTTCGACCAGACCGTCGACGCCGACGGCACCGGAATCGTGACCGCCGTGCCCGGCGTCGATGACGATGCGCACGCTGTCGGTGGCGGGCGGCCAGGCAAAGTCGAGCAAGGGCTCGATGCGTGCGGGAATGATGGGCACTTCATGCTGCGGAATTCGGGCGCCCAGGCACTCTACGGCGTCACGCCGAAGGTACGCCCGGCCCCCGAAACGACGGATGAAGGGCGTGCAGGCCGTATCGGTAACGGGCATCGTCGGAAAACGATGCACAAGCTTGCCTACGCGGGCAAAAACGGCGTCGGCGCTTTCGGTAACGTCATGGGCAAACGAGTCGACGCGCACGAAAAGCCCGTCGGAATGCGCCACCAGCACGGGTTCGGCCGCATCGACCGACGTGTAAACGAGCATTGCCAGAAGCGTGCAGACGAGGGTCCGAAGCGCGTACATAGCGCTTACTGTACCACATTGCCGCACTTGTGGCCGGTCGCCCGCCGAGCGAGCAGGATGACTCAGAAGTCGAGGGCGAACTGCTGGGCATCGACCGCGCGCGACGGTCGCAGGGGCCTGACCGCCATCTGCCGCGTCAGGGTAACCGTAAAGGTCGAACCGCGGCCGGGGTGGCTGTCGACATGAATGCGGCCGCCGAGCCGGTTCAGCAGACGGCTTGCCAGAGCCAGCCCGATGCCGTTGCCGCCCACGGCGCGCGTCATTGAGCCGTCGCCCTGCCAGAAGGCGTTGAACACGAAGGGCATGTCGCCGTTGTCGATGCCCCGGCCGGTGTCGCTTATCTCGAGCAGAAGTTCGCTTCCGCGATAGCGGGCGCTCACGAAGATTTCGCCGAAATCGGTAAACTTGACGGCGTTCTCGAGCAGGCAGTCGAGCACTTCGCGAAGCAGGCGCCCATCGGTTTCGACAGGCGGCACCTGGTCAATGCGGGTGTTGACCGTCAGGCCCTTCGACTCGGCCTGGGGACGAAAGGTACGCACCGCCTCATGCACGATGTCGGCCACATTCACCCACCCGAGCATGACGTTTACCCTGTCGGCTTCCGACTTGGCCAGCGTAATGAGGCGGTTCAGCAACTGCAGCAACTTCGCGCCGTTGTCGCGTATGCGCGTGACGCATTCGAGAGAGGCGTCGGCCAGCTCGGGACGCTCGGTAAGAATTTCGGCAAAACCGAGAATGGCCGTCAGCGGCGTACGCAGCTCATGACTCAGATTCGAAAGGAACTCTTCCTTGAGGTGGTCGGCGTGGCGGGCCTGCTCCGAGAGGTATTCGATGCGCCGTTCGAGCTCGACCATGCGCTCGCGATCGACCACGCGCCGCACCGAGAAATAGAGCAACTGGCTGAGCTGCTGCAATTCGTTGACCAACGCGTGGTCGGGCGCCCCTGCCAATCGCACCCGCAACCGCCCGAGAAGTGTCTGCCCGTCGCCCAGGCCGAAACTCCACACGCCGTTGTTTTCGGCGCAGGCATCCATGCCCGGCGTTTCGGCCTCATGCAGGGTCTCGCCGATCCTGACGAGCACCTGACTGCCCCCTTCCCGCACCGTGCTCAACTCGAAGGCGGTAAGCCGCTCGGTCGCCACGAGTTCGCGTCCCAATTGCTGTAATCCCCCGAGGTCTTCAATGCCGGCCACTCGCGCAGGCGAAACACGCACGGAATCAAAAGTCAGCATGGACACGCACCTCCCTTCCCGGGGCCACAGTAGACATCGCGGGCCGCAACCCACCAGGCCCCGATCTTTATACCGCCGGCAACCTTTCATGTCAAACTGGAGTGATCTACCCAGGCAGCAAGGCATTCAGAGGTCTACGATCCAGTTGCCGACCGGTCGATTGCGCTCGCGTCGTGCCCGACCTTTCCCCCGCGCGTTGTACCTTCGAGCCCCGCAATCCTTCTCGCCGAATGGGCGGCTGAAACCGCTTCTACCCTGCAACTGCGCCTGTATGCTTTGACACCGGGCGTGCCGAATCACTATCCTGAAGGAATCGCCCATGCTACAACTCGTCAATCTCAGCAAACACTTTCAGGGTCGCTACCTCTTCCAGAACGTAAGCTGGCAGGTACGCGACAGTGAACGAATCGGTCTGTGCGGCCCCAACGGTTGCGGCAAGACCACCCTTCTGCGCATGCTCTCGGGCGAAGTACCGCCCGACGACGGGCAGATTGCGGTGCCCCGCGGCTCGACCATCGGTTACCTTCCGCAGGACGTGGTCGGCATTCGCGGTCGCAGGCTGATTGACGAAATGCGCACGGCCTTTGCCGAATTGCTGTCTCTGCAGGCCGAACAGCAGGAGCTCGAAGCCCGCATGGCCGACACCGGCCCCGACGACGAGCAGCTGCTCGAGCTTACCCAGCGGTACGATGAGGTGCAGCATCGTTTTCGCGACGGCGGTGGCTTTCAGATGGATGGGCAGATTGCCCAGGTGCTGCTGGGCCTCGGCTTCACCCAGGAAGACTTCGAGCGCGACTGCGGTCACTTTTCGGGGGGATGGCAGATGCGCATTGCACTTGCCAGACTTCTGCTCGCCCGCCCCGACGTACTCTTGCTCGACGAGCCCACCAACCACCTCGACATCGAAGCCCGCGACTGGCTGCAGGGCTTTCTGCGTGCCTACCCCTACAGTGTCGTGCTCGTGAGCCACGACCGCTATTTTCTCGACGCCGTGGTCGACCGCATTACCGATGTTTCACCGCTCGGCCTGCTCGACTTCACCGGGGGCTATTCAAAGTATGTCGAGAACCGCGACGCCCACTTCGAGCGCATGGCCGCGCACAACGAGCGCATTCGCAAGGAAGTCGAGCGCCTGACCACCATGGCCGACCGCTTCGGCGCGAAGGCAACCAAGGCCGCGCAGGCCCAGACCTGGCGAAAGCAGGCCGAAAAGCTTGAAGGCGAGCTGGTGCCGCTGCCTCCGCCCCGCGACAGCATCGGCTTCCGCTTTCCTCCCGCGCCGCACAGCGGAAAGATAGCCATGACCGTCGAAGGCGTATCGCGCAGGTACGGCGACAAACTCGTCTTCGAAGGCGCCAACTTCGTCATCGAGCGGGGCGAACGGGTGGCGCTGGTCGGGGTGAACGGCGCCGGTAAGACGACGCTCATGCGCCTGCTCGCGGGTGAACGGCCCACCAGCGGCGAGGTACGCCCCGGCCACCAGGTCGAGCTGCAGTACTTTGCCCAGGACCAGAGCCAGCACCTGAACCTCGACAACACGGTGTACGAAGAAGTGCTCGACGGCGCCCCCACCGAGGCGGTACCTCGACTGCGCAACATGCTCGGCGCCTTTCTATTCTCGGGCGACGACGTACACAAGCCCGTGCGGGTGCTTTCGGGTGGAGAAAGAAACCGGCTCGCCCTGCTGAAGATGCTGCTGCGCCCGGCCAACCTGCTCCTGCTCGACGAACCCACGAACCACCTCGATATCGACTCGAAGGACGTGCTGCTCGAAGCCCTGCAGCAGTTCGAGGGCACGATTCTCTTCGTGAGTCACGACCGCTATTTCGTCGAACAGCTGGCGACGAAGGTCATTGAAGTGGCCGACGGCCAGGTAGCCGTGTTTCCCGGCGGCTACCACGACTATCTGTGGAAGAAATCACGGCAACCCGTGACCGAGCCCGTGCCTGCCGGTGCATCGCCGGGCGTAGCGGCCCCGCCCGCGCCCACCGACCGTGAAACCGAAAAGGCCCGACGCATGGCCGAGCGCGAAGCCCGGAAAGCGGCCGAGGCCGAAGAGCGCCGACGCCTGAAGCGGGTGGCCGAAATCGAGGCCGCCATTGAGGCCACCGAAGCCCGCATCGGCGAAATCGAGCACGAGCTTACCCTGCCCGACGTCTTTTCCGACGCCGAACGCACGGCCGCCCTGGCCCGCGAACTCGACGAAGCCCGCGCCGAAGAAGCCCGCCTGATGAAAGAGTGGGAGCAGATAGCCGGCTGACACGTGCAGCACGGTCGTACGTCGATGGGGAGATGGGGAGAGCTTGCGAAGGGGCGATTCCAGGCTGCCAGCCCTCTCCCTTCCCTAAGCCACAAATCTGGAATTTGCGATCTGGGATCTGCGATCTGGGATCTGGGATCTCCCCCGCTAAGCGCCCTGCGCTCGCAGGAATCGGCGAAGAATGGGGCCGCCGTCGCCGTTGAAGCTGGCGAATTTCACCGCTACTTCGTAGCGCCCGCCCTTGTTGATGACCCGCACCACCTCGCCCTTGCAGACGATGGGCGGCGTATCGGCGCTGATCTGGAACTTGAGCCAGATCGAATAACCCGCCTCGAGATTGCAGGTCGTCATGTCGAACCGAATGCCCGTCGAACTCAGGTCGAGCGATTCGCCCCGCATCTCGCCCATGCTCGTGGCCCCCGCGACCTTGATGCGCAGCGGCAGCCGTACCGATCTGCGCACCGAGGCGGCAAGAATCTTGCCGAGCCAGGCATCTATCTCGACCGGGTCGAGCGGCTTACTCAGCACCTGGTTGGCGCCGGCGTCACGCGCGCGTTGCTCGAAAAACTCGTCGCCCTTCTCGGCCATGATGCCGACGATGGTCGCGCTCAAATCAGGGTCGCGACGAATTTCGCGACAGACCTCGTCACCGCTCAGATCGGGCAAGGCAATATCGATGACCGCCACTTCGGGATGCTCGAACTTCGCCTTGTTCAGGGCCTCGACGCCGCTCGTGGTGCCGACGATGTGGTATTCGTCGCGTCCGAGCAGGCTCTGACGCACACGGGCGACACTGGTCGCCTCGGCCGTCGCAATGAGAACCTTCAGCTTTGCCATGGCAACTGTGAGAGCTCCTCGACATCGCGTGGCGTAATACCGAGCAGGTACAGAATGCTGTCGAGACTACCGCTGATGGTACCGTCGGCGGCTTCCTGTACACGGCGCTTCGCGTTGAAGGCAATACCCAGGCCGGCGCGCGCCAGCATCTTGAGATCGTTGGCGCCGTCGCCGATGGCGATGACCTGATCGAGGCCTATGCCTTCTCGCCGGGCGATATCTTCGAGAAGGTCGGCCTTACCGTCGGCGTCGATAATGTTGCCCTTGACCCTGCCCGTGAGCAGGCCGCCTTCGATTTCGAGTTCGTTGGCGTGCGCGTAATCGAGGCCCAGGTTCTGCTTCACATGCTCGGTAAAGAAGCGGAAACCGCCCGATATGACGGCGGTCTTGTAGCCGAGCCGATGCAGCACCGATATCAGGGTCTGGGCGCCCGGCGTAAGCTCGATTCGCGCGGCCACGCGCTGCAGTGCGTCGACCTTCATGCCCTTGAGCGCCGAAACGCGTTCGCGCAGCGATTCCTTGAAATCAAGCTCGCCGCGCATGGCACGTTCGGTAATGGCGGCCACCCGCTCTTTCTGTCCCGCCTCGGCTGCCAGCTCGTCAATGACTTCACAGGCAATGAGGGTCGAGTCCATGTCCATGACGACCAGCCGCTTCGAGCGGCGGAACACCGACTCGCGTTGTACGGCCACATCGATGTTGAAGCGCTCGTTAAGCTCGAGCAGGTTCTGCTTCAACTGACGGGGACTTACCAGGCCGTTGTCGGATACGAGCAGTTCGAGGCTGCCGATACGCCCCCCCTGGAACTTGTTGATTTTCTCGATGTTGACGCCGGCCGCGGCCAGCACGCCGGAAACGGCCTGCAGAACCGAGGGGTTGAGATCGGGGCCCAACAGCGTCACGACATGGGTGGTACGGGTTGTATGACGGCGAATGTCTTCGGTACTGACCTGCCGGGCCTCGTATACGAGGCCGTGCTTGGCCGAAGCCTCTGCCAGGGCGGCGTCGGCCGTTTCGGCGGCCTTTGCATCGTCGAACCCGACAAGGAACGACAGTAGAAGAAGTCCGTGGTTAACCACCTGCTCGACATCTTCCAGGATGGCTCCATTCTCGGCCAGCACACCCGAAAGATCGCGTGTGATTCCCGGGGCGTCGTGGCCCCGCACCGTAATGAGTACTCGCTTATTCACAGGCAAGGCCTACGGGTGGGAAAGAAAACAGTCAGTGTAGCACGCAGTGCGTCGTAGCGACAATTTAAAAAGAATGCACGGATGCAGGGTGGTCGTCCGCCGCTCGTCGTCCGTCGTCCGAGCGAGGACAGCGGCCATGTGCCGCACGGGTTGGAAGGGGATTCCCGCTCGGCGTCGACCATTGGCCATCGGGTCTTGGCCATTCCGCGTCGGAGACGCGGTCGGTCGGCAGAAAAATGAAATTTTTTCGGCCCGGCCCCTTGCATTCCAACCGGCAGGAATTATGTTTGGAGAGTAGCCGGTATCGAAACGATACACAGCTGCCCCGCCTCGGCCCGTCGGGCTCCGTTTCTCTTCCCCCGAAAAGGGTTGAAAAACCGGTCGTCGACACCTTGCATTTTCGAGGCCCATGGCTATACTGTGGATCGTAGTAGCACTCGCCAACCGTGAGTGCTAACAACAGATACCGATCACTTTCATTTACCCCTGTTTTCTCATACTCGAGCTGACTACTGAGGAGGTTCTGAGAATATGGCAGCGAAAATCAAGCCCCTGCACGACCGCGTCGTTGTGCAGCGCGTCGAAGAAGAAGAAAAGACCAAGGGCGGCATCATCATTCCCGACTCGGCAAAGGAAAAGCCCCAGGAAGGCAAGATCGTGGCCGTCGGCGATGGCCGCGTGCTCGACAATGGTCAGACCGCGCCGCTCGCCGTCAAGGCCGGTGATCGCGTTCTCTTCGGCAAGTACTCGGGCACCGAAATCAAAATCGGTGGCGAAGAGTACCTCAT
>JAWLBW010000134.1:0-11503 GCA_041687475.1 bacterium | reverse complement strand
GACCGATGAGAACGGATATACCCGAGGCTGGGATCTCGACGGACTGACCACCGACGGCCCGATCGAAGAGGGCTGCTACAAGACCGACTACGTGTCGGCCGATGGGGTATCGGGCATCGACAATCAGGTAGCCATGCTGCTCGAGTCTGCAGGCACCGAAATTGCCGAAGCCCTGCCCCTGCTCATTCAGAACGCCATCAAGGAAGGCGGTATTCTCATGCTCGCCGAGCTGGTCGGCGCCGACAGCATGACAAACGACGACGAAGTGGGGCTGGCCTTTCGCCGGGGTGTGGGCAGACCCATGCTGGGAACCGACGACGCCCTTCTACCCGACCAGACCTTTACCCTGCACGACGAACCCTGGTTGGGCGGCCACCAGCCGGGCGCGCTTGTCGGCGGTACATTGGAAGGCGGGCCGTTCGATCTGCGGTTGCCCATCGTGGTCTTCGGCATTTTCTATGAAATAACCCTGCGCGATGCGCGCATTTCGCTTACCGTCTCGCCCGACGGCCGTGAAGTGAGCGGCATCGTGGGCGGCGGTATTCCGGTTTCCGACATTCTTACCGTAGGCGACACCATCGTCGTGCCCGAACTGGGCGCGCTCGTCAAAGCCCTGGCGCCTTCGCTGGCCGATCTGCGGAACGAAGAAAGCGGCGAATGCGACCGAATTTCGGCGGTGGCCGAGTTCCGCGGAATTCCCGCCTTCATTTTCGAAGGCGACTGAACCTTTTTCCCGAAAGCAACGAGTTCACCATGAAACGTCTCGAGATGACCGGCCGCCTGGCCGCTGCCGTACTGGCCCTCGGTCTTGCCGTCGGCTGCGGCGCCGATGAAGAACGCAAACCTGTGGAAGCGAACTTCCAGTCGATTCACGACAACATGCTCACCCTCAGCTGTGCCTCGTCGGGCTGTCACGGCGGCTCGAAGCCTGCCTCGAACCTGGCCTTCGACAAGGGCGCCGACGCTGCCTATGCCGCCCTCATGACCCGGGCAACCGAAGGCGGCCTGCTGCGGGTCGAACCGTTCGAACCCGAGCAGAGTGAGCTGTACCTGCGCCTGACCGGCACCTCGAAGTCGGGCGCCCTCATGCCCCAGACCGGTAAGCTGCCGAGCGCCGATCTGACCGCCGTGTACAAGTGGATTGCCGACGGAGCTGAGCGGTAAGCAGGGGCGTACTTTGATGGGGAGGTGGGGCGATGGGGTGAAGGGGAGACCTTCAGACTGTCAGACTGGCGGACTGGCGGACTGGCGGACCGTGAGACCATCAGACCGGCAGACGGTCGGACCTTCGGACCGTCAGACCGTGAGACCATCAGAACGGCAGACGGTCGGAAACGGCATCGACCACGCTGAACCCGCAGTATATCCGGCAGGGCTTGCAGCCCTCGCCGTTCGTCCACTTCACTGAGAACAAAAAGGGGAGCCCTCGGGCTCCCCTTTTGTATTCGGTCTGCCGATTTCCCCTCAGGGACATTCGGTGCAGACGATGTTCGAGATGGCGACGCTGTCAGGAAAGGTCACCAGCGTATTGTTGGTGGTGTCCGACACATTGCCGTTATAGGAAAGCTCGAGCTCGTGGGCCCCGGGCGGCACGTTCAGAATCGCAAAGAGACCGTTGTTCGGATTGAGTTCGGGCTGCGTTTCGCGGTTCGTAGGGCTGCCGGTGTCATCGAAGTAGTAGGCCTCTTCGCCGCTCTGCGTCGCGACCGTTCCGCCCGTGTAGTTCACCGGCGAACCGTCGGGGCGCACCACCGAGCCCGCGATCGACCCCTGTTCGGGATCGGGTTCGACCCCCGTTAACCCGGGTATGAGATTGGCAAGCGCGTTGCTGACCGAGATGAAGGTCGTGTCGACGCTCGACGCCCCGTCGGTCGGGTCGCTCGGGTAGCGCAGGTTGAACTGCCAGGTGTTCTTGGCCCCCTGCGCCACCGTTGCCACCCCCAGCACCTCGCCGCGCGGCACGCGCAGGCTGATCTGCCCGTTGTTGTCGGTCACGCCGCAGATACCGGTGGGTTCGCCGTCGTCGTTTTCGACCAGATTGACGATGGCATTGGGCTTGGGCTGGTTGGTCAGGAAATCGACCGCCGTTCCATTGACCGTTACCGCATCATCGCCGTCATACTGACAATTGTCGCCGTCGGCTTCGGTTCCGTCGCCGCACGACTCGGCCCCCGCAGGCGGGCAGGTTGCCACCGCGGCGAGGGTGGGCTCGTCGTCGGTCTGCCCGTTGCGATCGGTTCCATTATCGTCGTCATCGTCGCCGCACGCCGCGAAGGCGAGCACGCCCATGAGCAGAAACACACGTGTGAAGGTCATGGCTTCTCCCTCTCTGCATCGGTTTTCTGATAGGCCGCCAGCCTTCCGAGGTATCCCCGCATGATGTCGCGAAGCGCGCCGTCGGGCATGGCGCTCACGGCGGCCTCGACCTCGGGCGTGTTTACGCCTACAACCGGGGGTTTATCGGGGGGTGGCGGCTCGGCAGGGCGGCTGATCTGCGCGCGTAACTCTACCGGGTTTCCCAGACGGGCTTCGATGCGGAGGCGCAGGCGGCGGTTCTCGAAAGCAAACCGCTGCGCCCATGAGGAATCGGGAACGCCGATCCAGAGAATGCCGTTCTGCATGCGCAGGGGCCAGGACATGCTGCCCCACGGCTCGCCCAGCAGGCGAGGCCATTCTTCGGTCAGCTGGGCAAGGGCAAAGGCGCGTTGCACCGCCCCCAACCCCTGCTTGCCGAGTATGTTGCCTATGCGCTCCAACAGTGGGCTCTCTTACAGCTACGATAGCAAGGCCGCGTGGCCGTGTCAAAGGGCATTATCTCACCGTTCGGCCTTTGTCGGCAGGGGGGCTTCGGGTGCATGGGGTGCGATTCAGGAGCCCGATTCCGGTATTCTGAAAGAAATGGCCGACACGCGTATCTTTGAAGACAGGCCCCTTCCCCGCACATTCTACGCCCGGCCCACCCTTGACGTGGCGCGCGAGCTGGTGGGGCAAATCATTGTACATGAGCGTTCCGGGGCGCCGCTGCTTGCCGCCCGCATCGTCGAAGTCGAGGCTTACCTGGGCGAACTCGACCCGGCCAGCCATGCCTTTCGCGGACCTCGCGGGCGGGCGGCCATCATGTACGGGCCGCCGGGAAAGCTGTACGTGTACTTCAGTTACGGTATGCACTTCTGTATGAACGCCGTGGCCCACGACGAGCGACATGCGGGCGCGGTGCTCATTCGGGCCGGCGAACCGGTGCAGGGGTACGAGCGCATGGTCGACAATCGCGGCCAGTCTCGCTCGCCCGCCCGGGTGGCCCGGGGTCCGGCCTGCCTGACCGCCGCCCTGGGCATTACGAAGGAAGACAACGGCACCGATCTGGTGGAAGGGGCGGTGCGAATTCACCGCGCGCTCGACACGCCCGGGCATCATATCTGTCACAGCGAGCGCATCGGCATTTCCAAGGCCATCGAGCACCCGTGGCGTTTTTTTCTGTGCGGCCATCCGGCGGTGAGCGGGGCGTCGAAAATGAACCGCTGTCGACGCGAACTTTCGTCGTAAAAGCGCATCGATTGCTGTGGTAGAATGTGCGTCACCTATGAGCGAGCCACGCCGCCTCGGGCGATATGAATTGAAGGAAGAAATCGGCGCCGGCGCCTCGGCGCGGGTTTACCGTGCCTACGACACCGAGCTCAAGCGAGAGGTGGCAGTCAAGGTACTGCACCCGCACCTGCGTCGCGAGGGCTCGTTTGCGGCCCGTTTCCGCCGCGAGGCCCAGGCGGTGGCCGCCCTTCAGAATCCGCACATTCTGCCCGTTTACGACGTCGCGCCCGAGTCGAGCGAAGAACTTTACTTCGTAACCGAGCTGGTCGAAACCGGTACGGTGGCCGATTGGCTCGACCGCGAGCAGGACCCCCTTCCCCACGAACTGGCGGTCTGCGTCGGCCTTCAGGTCCTTCGCGGTCTCGCCGCGGCGCACCGGGAGGGTATCATCCATCGCGATCTGAAGCCTGAAAACCTGATGCTCACGGCCGAGGGCCATGTCGAAGTGGCCGACTTCGGCGTCGCGCATCTCGATGCCAGGCTCGACGAAGACGCGCAACCGCTTACCTTGTCGGGTAACCTGGTCGGCTCGCCCTCGTACATGTCTCCCGAACAGGTCGAAGGCGGCGCCATCGATGCGCGCAGCGATCTGTTTTCGCTGGGCGTCATTCTGTACCGCATGGTGGCCGGGCGCCTTCCCTTCGGCGACGGCCCGCTCATGCAGACGCTCAAGCGCATTGCGACGGGCGCCTACGAAGATCTGGCCGGCGTCGCTCCCACCGTCGACCCCCGCCTTGCCGCGGTGATTGAGTCCTGTCTGTCGCTGAACGCCGACGAGCGCCCCCAGAGCGCCGAAGAGATGCGTACAAGCCTTCTCGAACTGGCCCGGTTGCGCGAGATCGGCGATCCGGCCGAGTCGCTGCGCACCTGGCGCGATGCCGATGAAGAGGGGCGCAAGCAGTGGAAGTATCGCGTCGTGACCACGCTGGTCGAAGAAGCCCGGGGGCTGTTGGAAAAGAAGCAGGACCCGACGCTGGCCATTTCGCTGGTGAACCGGGCGCTCGACATTCAGCCCTTTCACTTCGAGGCCTACCGCCTGCTGCAGGCCACCGGCGAGCAGCAACGCAGCCGCGCCGCTCTTATTGCCGGCGTGCTTCTCGCAGTTACCGTCTCGGTGCTGGGGGGCTGGCAGGTCGTACAGTATCTCGATGGTCATAAGCCCGGCGACAACCGGCCCGGCGACGCGCCCCCGGAACTGGAAGCGCCCCGGCAGGCACCCGCCGAGCCGGAGGCCGCAGGCGAACGTGAGACGAAGTCGGCCCCGAAAGTTCCGCCCCCGCGCCGAACGCGCAGCCCGGCCCCACCGCCCACCGAGCAGGCTACGGCAATGCCGGGTACCCGCCCCGCCGTCGACCCGGTTGCCGACGGGCGCCTCGTACTCACCACACGCCCCTGGGCCGAAGTGTCGGTCAACGGCGAGGCGGTGGGCAAGACGCCCCTTGTTCGCGAACTTCGGTTGCGCCCCGGCAGCCATACGCTGCGACTGCGAAACCCCCAGACCCGGCTCGTCGAGCTCGAGGTCGACATTGCGCCGGGCGAAACCCTCGAACGGGTGGTCGACCTGCCCGTGCTCCCGGCGCTTCTGGAAATCGTGGCGGCGCCGGGCGACGAAGTGACCGTCGACGGAACGGCGCTTGCGCCCGAAACCCTGCGCGAGCCGGTCGAACTGGAGCACGGCACCCGCGAAGTTCACTTCCGGAACGGCGACGAGGTGAGAACCCTTACCGTCGACGCCATGGCAGGTCGGCTGGGGCGAATCGAAAGTCCCTTCCTCGCCGGCGAGAACCGGCGCTGACCGTACGGCCGGGCGCCGGGCGCGCGCGTGATCGGCGGTCGCGCATCTGGTAAGCTTTGGGAATGTTTCTGCGGGGTTGGCGAATTCTGACACTGGTGTTTGGCCTGTGGCTATCGGTCACGGGGCCGTCTGCGGCCTTTGCCCGCGACGGCGTTATCGAACACCCCGAGCTCGCCAAGGCACTGGCTTACTACGAGCGCGGCGATTATTCGCGGGCGTCCAACGATCTGGAGCGCGTTCTTGAAGACGGATCGTTGAGTCGCGGCGAACGTGAACGGGCACTCGAGGCCCTGGGGGTAAGCCGCTACATTCTCGGGAACCTTCTCGACGCGCGGAATGCTTTCACCCATCTTTACCGCATCGACACAGGCTACCAGCCCGACGCCCTGTACATTCCCCCCGAAATCGTCGCCTTCATCGTCGACGTGCGCCGCAGCGCCGTACCGGCGCCACGTGACGGCACCGATTCGACCAACGTGGCCATCATTCCCCAGGGCATGCCTTCGTCGCAGCCCGCCGCTCCCCCACGGTATCAACCCCGGGAAGCCCCGTTTTCGGCCGTCGATCTGCTTCCGTTCGGCGCAGGCCAGTTCCGTCGGGGCCATACCGCGCGGGGCACGACCCTTGCCGTGCTCGAAGCCGTCTTTCTGGGGGCGAACATCGGTCTTTACTACTACCGCACCTGCGCCCTCAAGGAAGGGTGCGACGCAGCCTGGTATCCCGAAGATCGGGTGGCGCAGGCACGAAACCTGCAGACCGTACAGTTGGTAAGCGGTTCGCTCTTCATTGCCACGGCTGTACTGGGCATTGTAGACGGACTCAGTCTGCCGCTTCACGAAGACAGCGGCGCCCGATTGAAACCCATGCCCTCAGGGGTCGGCGTAAGCATTCCACTGGACTGAACATGCCTGTGATCATCGTTTCCGAACCCGAGAATCCGATTCGTCTCGTCAACCTCGCCAAGCGTGTGATCACGCTGGGAAGCGGTCCGGGTTGCGACATCGTTGTCAGGGGACTTGCCGAGCTCGAAGCGAATCTGGCCGAGACTCCGACGGGCTGGGTCATTCACCCGTACAGCCGCAAGCCCGTACTCGAGGTAGAAGGCAAGCGCCTGAAAAAGGAGCAGTCGCTGCGCAACGGGGCGCTTCTCCAGTACCGCGACGCCCGTCTGCTGTTCGCCCTCGAAGCTTCGCATGCGGTGGAAGAAGGCAAGGCGCCGGCTGCCGACGCCCCCGAGACCGACCGTTTCTTCGAGCAGATGCGCCAATTCACGGCGGTTCTTGCCGGCCAGTTCACCGTCGACGAACTGCTCGAACACCTGCTCGACGGTCTCATCGAACTGTGCCGGGCCGACCGGGGTTTTCTGCTTCTGCGCGAAAACGACGGCTACCGTATCAAGGGGGCGCGTAATCTCGGCCGCGAGGCCGTCGACAATCCGCAGGCCCTGCTGAGCGACTCCATCGTGCGCAGCGTGCTTGAAAAAGGCGAGCCCCTGCTGGTCAGCGACGCCCTGGGCGACAATCGCTTCGCCTCGGCACGTTCGGTCATCGACCTGCAGCTCAACAGTGTTCTTGCCGTGCCCCTGCTCATCAGCGGCGAAGCCCTGGGCGTCATCTACCTCGGCAACAACCGGGTGCGCGATCATTTCGACGGCGAAAAACTGGCGGCCGCTTCCGTCTTCGCAGGCCAGGCGGCCCTTCTGCTCACGAACCTGCTGGCGCTGCGCGATCTACGCGAAGAACTGGCCGAGAAGCGGCTGGGGCAGATTATCGGCAGCGCCCAGGGTATCGCCGAGGTGTTCCGCAAGATTGAACGGGTCGCCCGGGTCGATGTCGACGTGCTCGTAACCGGCGAAACGGGCACCGGCAAGGAGCTCGTCGCCCGCGAAGTACACCGCCTCAGCGACCGGCCGGGCCGCTTCGTGACCATCAACTGCGGCGCCATACCCGAGAGCCTCATCGAAAGCGAACTGTTCGGGCACGTGCGCGGCGCCTTTACGGGCGCGGTCAAGGATCGGCCGGGCGCCTTCCAGTCGGCACACAAGGGCACATTGTTTCTCGACGAAATCGGCGAGCTCGCACCTCACCTGCAGGTCAAGCTGCTTCGCGCCCTGCAGGAACGAACGGTAACCAAGGTCGGCAGCGACATTCCCGAAGAGGTCGACGTGCGCATCGTGGCGGCGACCCATCGCGACCTCGAAGCCGACGTTGCCGAAGGTCGCTTTCGCGAAGACCTGCTGTACCGGCTGAACGTCATTCCCCTCGAAGTGCCCCCGCTGCGCGAACGCGACGACGACATTCTGCTGCTGGCCCGGTACTTTCTGAACCGGTATCGCGAAGAGCTGCGCAGCCCCGTGACCGGCTTCTCGAAGGAGGCCCTGGCTTCGGTTCGGGCCCATGCATGGCCGGGCAACATCCGTGAACTCGAAAACCGCATCAAGCGCGCACTGGTGCTGTGCGAAGGCCTGGAAATCGGCCCCGGCGATCTCGGCCTGCTCGAAGCCGACGAGCCCATTCTCACACTGCAGGATGCCAAGGACCGGTTTCAGGCCGAATACATCGATCGCATTCTCGAGCTCAACGGCGGCAACCGCACGAAGACCGCCACCGACCTCGGGGTCGACCCGCGCACGATTTACCGACACCTGGCCAAGAAGCGCGGTGTCGACGAAGACGACATGCTCGACGACGAGGCAGAGGCCGATCGGGTTTGAGCCTTATGAAGCTGTTGGTTTTGATTATCGCCGCTCTCTGCATGCAAGCCTGCATGGGCGTAGACGAGATTGACTCGGCGCCACCCGGGCCGCAGCCGAACCAGCCGCCGCGTATCGACTCGGTGCACCCGGCCGAACACATCGTGCACCTCAAAGCCGGTCAGAACCTCGAGTTTCAGGTTCTCGGCATTTACGACGACGAGCGGCTCGGCTTCGGTTATCGGTGGCAGCTCGGCGAAGACGTCATCGGTTACTCGCAGAAGCAACCGGTCAACGCCATTATTCCCGGCCTGCACACCCTGACGGTAATCGTCTGGGATTGCCCCGGCGTCACTAACTTTGATGAGGTGGCCGCTTGCGAGCTCGAGGCGCTGCCCGATTCGCTGAGCGACTCTCACACCTGGATTTTATCGGTAGAGCCATGAACATCAAGAACGCGATCCTCTGCATCGTGGCTTCGACGCTGGCGGCCTGCGGACCCGGGCCCGCGGCAGACACGGCTCCGGCCTCACTCGACAATGTAAACCGGCAGGCCATGCGTGTGCTGCAGTTCGTGCCCAGCGACGAATCGGAATACCTGCGCCAGGAAGTCATTTTCAACGGGCCGGCCGATCGCTCGGCTGCTTACATCGAGGGGTACGACCAGGAGCTCTGGTACAGCGGCACCTATCGCCTCGTCAAGTCGACCCGGGTCAGCGGTCAGCTTTATGCCCACGACGGCCAACCCCTTACCGGTTGGGTTCGATTCTTCGGCACGCACAATGGGCAGACACCGAGCAGCACGTCGCTGCGCGGCGGTGAAACCACCACGCAGGCCTCGGGGGGCTATGCGCTTTCGCTGACACCCGGCGACTACGTGGTCGATCTGATTCCCTTCGTGCCCCAGCACCTGCACACGCCGCCCGCGCGTAAGCCGGTGCGTGTCGAAAGCGACGGCCGACTCGACTTCTACCTCGGGCAGGGCATTCGCTACGGCGGAGTCGTTTCCGACGCAGCCGGCAATGCGCTCGCGGGGGTTTCGGTTCGTCTTCTGGCCGAGAACGGCGAGCTCAGCTCGGAAAGCAGCGTAACCGCCGAAGACGGCAGCTACCGCATTGCGGCAGGCATGGACAAAAGCCTGACCTACGCGCTGGAGTTCGCGCCCCCCGCTTCGGCCAACCTGCCCCGGGTAACCTTTGCCGCCCCCGGCGCACTGACGTCGCAGACCCTGTCGGTGCGCTACCTTCCGGCCACGGCCGTTACCATTACCGGCACGGTGCTTACCCCTTCGGGACTTCCGGCGCCCGATGTATCGGTAACCGTATCGGTGCCGCCGTCGTCGTCGATGAATGCCGCCCTACGCGTAGAAACCGGCGAGTCGAACTCAGACGGTTTCGCCACCTATCGCACGCGCACCGACGAAACCGGCGCCTTCAGCCTTACGGTGCCGCGCGGCAGCTGGAAGTACTCCTTGCGCATCCAGGCCTCGCTCGACGCCCCATACGGCGGCATCTGGATGCGTGAACTCGATTTCGACGATCTGCCCGCCATTTACCGGCTCGATACCCGTAAGGCTGTGCGCGGCCGCGTCGCCGACTTCGAAGACAATGGCGTGAGGGGAGCCGAGGTCGTGCTGCGCAAATCCATCGCCTTTCAGGAAGAGCAGTCGGTGCAACGGGTGCGCACCGACATCGACGGCTGGTTCGAGACCCGAGTCGACCCATCGGTACCTGCGTGGGACGTAACCGTCATTCCGGCCGAAGGCTCGCCGCTGGCCCGGTGCCACCGCACAACGGTAACCCTGAACGGTTTCGAGGAAACCTTTCTTCTTCGTAAGGGTCTGCGCACCGAGGGTTATGTCATCGATTCGACCGGCCGCTCGGTGCCCCGTGTCGCCGTGACGCTGGTCGAAAACCAGAGCGATCGCATGAGTCGCGTGCTTGCCGAAGCGCCGGTGCTGACCGACGAAACCGGTCGCTTCGAGCTCAGCCTGCCGCCCGACGACGCACTGTCTTGCCGCTGATCGGGCGCGCGCCGGGTAACCGCTAGCCGCATGCGTTCAGGGGCGAATCGCCCCCAGCACGCGCAGCGCGTTTTGGCCGAGAACCCGTGCGATACGCTCGGGACGCCACTTGCGGCGCGCCATTTGCTCGGCCAGCAAGGGCAGCTCGAGACAGGTGGGCATGTCATGGGGAGGCACGATGGCGCCGTCCCAATCCGATCCCAGAGAGGCGGCCTCTTCGCCGCCCATCCTGATGACGTGCTCGAGGTGATCGACCACTTCCTTCGAGGTGACGCGGCCGCTGCCGAGAAACGAACGCTGGTATATGATGCCGACGACCCCGCCGGTGTCGGCGACGGCGCGTATTTCGTGATCGTCGATGTTGCGCCAGCAGCGGTACACGCCGTTCACCCCGGTGTGGGTGACCACGGCGGGAAGGGTGCGATCGTGCACGGCCAGGGCGTCGCGTAAACCGTCGGGGTGTATGTGCGCGAGGTCGACGAGAATGCGGCGTTCGTTCAGCACCTCGACCATCTGCCGTCCCCGCTCGGTAAGCCCCCGGTTACCGCGGCGCAGCCGCGCGGCGGGCGAGTTGGTCGCGCCGAGGCGGCTGTTGGTGAGGTGAACGAGCGTGACCCGACTGAGCACGTCGCCCGGAATGCGGCGAAGCACATCGAGATCGGCCTCGAAGGCGTTGCCGCCCTGCACGCCGACCCACGCGGCGTGCAGCCCCCCTTCCCTCGCCTCACGGTACTCGCGAAGGCTGCGCACGACGGCGACCCGGTCGGTAAGCGCGCCCAGTTCGTCGACCAGCCGATGCAGGTTGCGCAGAAAGGTATCGGGACGGTTGCCCGGTAACCGGGCCGGGTTGGTGGTCACGCTCCACATGGCCGAACCGATGCCCGCGGCCCTGAGGCGCGGCACGTCGACCTGATTCAGAAAGGGCGATCCGGGCAGCGCGCGACGATGCCAACGGTCGAACCGATAGCCGAGGGTACGCCGCCAGATGAACGTGTCGATGTGCCAGTCGAAAATCTCGCACGAACGGTACAGCGCAACGGCATCGATACTTACGCCCAGCGAGCGCCAGTATGCCTCGACGTCGGCTTCGTTCGCGGGGCTCTTCATGTCAGCCCTTCCCGGCCAGGCCCAGCACGATGTTGAACTCTTCTTCGGTTACGGGCTGCACGCTGAGTCGCGATCCCTTACGCAGCACCATCATCTGCTCGAGCCCCGGGGTGTCGCGCAATTCGGGCAGGCCGATGACACGCGGGAAGGCCTTCTCGAACGCAAGGTCGACCACATACCACCGTGGGTTTTTCGGGTCGCTTTTCGGGTCTTCATACTTGTGTCCCGGCTCGAACTGCGTGGGATCGGGATAGCCGTCGCGCGAGACCCGCGCCACCCCCGCCACCCCCGGCGGTTCGGC
>JAWLBW010000133.1:0-11526 GCA_041687475.1 bacterium | reverse complement strand
CACCGTCGTTCAGGTACAAGAAGGTGCCGAGACCGCTGAAGCTCAGCACGAGATCGGTGTATCCGTCGCCGTTGACGTCGCCGACGTTCGTATAAAGGAGCCCGCCGAGGCCGCCGTCGAAATCGCTGCCCGATACCCCCGCAAACGGGTCGGCGGTGCCGTTGTTCAGGTACACCCGGGTCGAAATGCTGGAGTGCGGATAACCGGCAATGACATCGAGGTGGCCGTCGCCGTTCAGATCGGCTACCGCAACTTTTGCCGTAAACAAGGCTTCGTCGCCGATGGGGCGCGGCTCGACGTTCTCAAAAGGGTTTTCTGCGCCATTGTTGAGATAGAGCAGGTTTTCGTTGGGGCTGCTGGCAATCAGATCAAGACGCCCGTCGCCGTTCATGTCGGCCAGTACGATTGATGACGTCGCTTCATCGAACGGACCGACATAATAATATTGGTCGGGATCAAAACCCTGGGCGCCGCCCTGGTTAAGGAAGAGCGTTATGGGGTACACATTACCCGAACCGACCACCACGTCGACCAGACCGTCGCCGTTCACGTCGCCGGCGGCGATTTCCGTTTCGCTCACCCACTCGGGCTCAAGGTCGAGACTATCGAAAGAGTCGGCCGTGAAAAACAGCGGTCGTGGCGGCGCCATCTGCACGGTACCCGTTTCGGTCGCCACCTGTGCCGTGGTTCTCTCGAAATCGATGCCCGACGTATCGTCGAACGACTCGATGAGGGGAAGTGGGTCGTCGCCGCTTCCGGCGAATGAGAGCGGCACGCTCACAGCAATGAGTAGGGTAAGGCTTCGAAGGCTGTGACGAAAGACGGGAAACATTCGATGTGACATGGCTGTGGCTCTACGAGTGTAGCTACGGATGCGGTCTTGCCGTGCGCTGGACACACAGAGACACCGCATTATAGCCAAAACGTCGCCTCAACCGAACGGTACTGATCAGAACCTTGCCTGCGTCGGCCCCGGCTGTCCATAATGTTCACCCGCGCAGTATGTCTACCGGCATGACCTTACCGGATATCAACGCGAGAGCCATGATGTCATTTCTCCGCCCCTTCTCATCCATCGTTCTACTCGTCTTTCTGGCCGCTTGCGGCAGCGATGTTCCCGATGCTCCGTCTGCGAAAGCCCAAAGCAGCGACAACACCTGCGCAGACGCTGCGAACTGCGACGGCGACGATGACAACGAAGCCGAAGATGAGGGAGCCGAGGATGAGGAAGCCGACGACAAGGTTGGTGAAGGAGACGAACCGGATGACACCGCCGCCGAAAAGGACGACACGGGTGACGGCATACTGTCCGATCGCGACGGCGACGGGGTTCTCGACGATATAGACGATTTTCCCGACGATCCTCATGAGTGGAACGACACCGACGGCGACGGAGTCGGCGACAACGCCGATCCCGATATCGACGGCGACGGATATGTGAACGTCATCGACGACTTTCCCCATGACGCCGGCGAGTGGATCGACATCGACGGCGACGGTATCGGCGACAATGCCGACCCCGATATCGACGGCGACGGCGTGCCCAATGAAGTAGACGTCGCCCCCTACGACCCGCGCGACGGCGGCAACGTGGCGCCGATGTTCGAGAACCCAATCTCGGAGTTGGCGTGCAGCGCCACCCTGCCCGTCGAACACCATGTCGAAGTCTCCGATGCCAACATTTCCCAGGCGCCCACGCTGTCGATGACTTCGACCTGCCGTGGCTTCGCACTGTCGGGCACCACGGTTACCGGTACCTGCCCCATCGAAGACAATTGTGTACTCGAGTTGACCGCCGACGATGGCTGGGCGACCACGACGACCTCGATTACCCTTGCGCCCACCGACCGCCTGAAGGCCTGGGTTTCGCCCACGTCGCGCGGCACCGGCGACGGCAGCAGCTGGGCAAACGCCACCGACGACCCGCAGGCGATCATCAACAGCGCCGGCCTGCCGCTGTGGCTGCACGTCGAACAGGGTTCACACGAGTGGAGTACGGCGCTCACCATTCCCGACGGCAAAACGGTTCTTCTCGAAGGCGGATACGTACAGGGCGACATGTACGTCGACCCGACTACCGATCCGGCGCTGACCGCGCTGACGGTCTCGACCGGACGCGTGCTTCAGGTGCTATCGGGCGGCGAGCTTCGTCTGCGACACGTGCGCGTTACCGGGGGCCGCCGGCTTGACGGCTCTTCGGGGGCGGGCCTGCACGCGGCGGGGCCCGTTACGCTCGAGCGGGTGCAGTTCGTCGACAACGGCCTGGCGCTTTCCGGCCCTGTTGGAATCGTCGCCGGCGGTGCGGCCGTATACGCCTCGGCCCCCCTTGTCATTCTTGATTCGCTGTTCGCCGGCAACCACGTCGACTTCGACTCTTCGTGCAACTGCCTGGTTGCCGTCGATGGCGGCATCGTTCATGCCGCGTCCGATCTTGTTCTCGAGAACGTTACCTTCAGGCAGAACACGGTCAGCGCCCGCTCCGACGACGTCGACGGAAACAACCCGGTCGTGATCGTCAACGGAAGCGTACTGCTTGCCGATGCGAGCCTGCAGGCCGACGGAGTGCTGGTGCTCGACAATACGGCGCATGCCCCCGACACCCACCACGCCCGCATGGCAGGCACCGTCATGGTCGCCCAGTCGTCGCCGGGCGTTGTCATGCGCCGTTCTCGACTGCAGGGTAATATGCTCTCGTGCACCGGCACCAACGATGACTTTTCAACTTGCCGAGGCATGGGCGCCGGACTGTACGTAAACCGGAGTCACTTCGAGCTGGAAGACAACGTCTTCGCCGGAAACACGATTTCGACCGCGGCGAAATCGCGCTCGGAGGCAGTGGGAGGCGGAGCGAATCTTGAGGTTTCGCAAGGCACCGTCTTCAACAATCTCTTCATCGGCAACCGGCTCGACGCCAATCTCAGCTCCTTTACCTACACAGGCCCCGACTTTACGGCCAACGGCGGCGGTCTTGCCTTTTCCAGTCCTTACAGCGTTTACGATTACCTGCTGCTGCACCACAACACGTTCTACGGCAATATCGTTGAAGACGCCCAAACCACCCGGGGCGGCAACTTCGCGAACAATGCCTCGGAAGGAAGAGGCCTGCAGGTATACAACAACGTCTTTCTGGCCGGTAACGGTAAACACGACGGCAGCTGGACCGGGGGTCCAAGGCCCCTGCATTATGGGGGAAACTGCGGCGAAACACCCGACGACAATGCCGAGTGGAACTTCGCGACTCCGGCCACCGACGACGAGGCGGTGGTCATCGCATCGGGCCGGGTTTACCTGACCGGCGACAGCGCCTGCGTCGACCAGGCCGACATCACCCGAACCGCTCTCGTCTATGGGGAAGGCGACTGGCACGGGCTCACCACGCACATAGCCGGCATTACCGAAGCCCAACACGCCGAGGGGGGCACGATTCTGCCCGACGCCGGCGCCCATTACGATCCTGAAACAGTGTCGATTATCAGCTTCGAGGCCTATGCGAGCGGCGCATCGTGGGCGACGAGCGGCGCAACAGCGTGTCGCCTGCAGCCGAAGGCGTTTTCGCCAAGTGGGCCGCTATCGATCGAAGTACCCCCGGCGCAGCTGCCCCTGGGTGGAATGGATGCTGCCGACCTCATCGCGCTCGGCTACGGTTCCGGGGCTGAGTTCGACCTCGTCTGCTTCGACGACGGTCGGGGCACGGTAGCGCTCGCGCGCGCGACCGTAGAGTGACGTGCCGCACGGCCTCGACCGTCGGCAGCTCCACAAGAGGCGGATATCTCGGCGAAAATCGGCGGTTCCGCGTCGCAGGCGCGGCTCAGCACTCGACCTGAAATACCGCCCGGTCTTCCAACCGCACCGCCGTAAGGGCGTTACCCCAGACGCAGCCGCTATCAAGGGCAAGCAGGTCGGGTCGGTTCACCAGTCCGAGCGCCGCCCAGTGGCCGCAGATAATCGTGGTGTCGACGCTCTTGCGTCCGGGTACGTCGAACCAGGGTCGATATCTGGCGGGCGCCGCTTCGGGAGCGCCGTTGTGGGCGAACTCCATGCGGCCGTCGTCGGTGCAGAAGCGCAGCCGCGTGAGCGCATTGGTGATGACGCGCAATCGGTCGATGCCCGTGAGGTCGTCGCGCCAGTGATCGGGTCTGGGCCCCCTTACATGGCCGAGAAACCGTTGCCAGTCGCCCTCGCGCAGCACTGCCTCGACTTCGCCGGCCAGACGATGGGCAACATCGACCGACCACTGGGGAAGCAGGCCGGCATGCACCATGACCCACCCCTCGCCACGGACCAGCAGGGGCAGGCGCCGCACCCAGGCAATGAGGTCGTCGCAATCGGGCGCGTCGAGAATGGGGGCGATGGTGTCGCGGCCCTTGGCTTCGGCGGCGCCCGCGGCCGCGGCCAACAGGTGCAGGTCGTGATTGCCCAACACGGCCGTGACCGAATCGCCCTGCTCAATTACCCAGCGCAGTGTTTCCAGGGAACCCGGCCCCCGGTTCACCAGGTCGCCGGCAAGCAGCAGGTGATCGGTACCCCGACGGTAGCCGATCTTCCGCACCAGTTCCCGCAGAGGTTCATAACAGCCCTGGATGTCGCCGATTGCATAGGTTGCCATGGTCGATCATGGTAGCCTACCGGGGGCTCGGGTGCACGGGGGGCTGCCGTCGTCGGACGTCCGTCGTCGGTCGCCCGAATAAGCACAGGACTTCGTGCTGCACGGTCGGACGGGTGACTGTCAGACTTTCAGACTGTCAGACTTTCAGACTGTCAGACTTTCAGACCTTCAGACTGTCGGACTGGGGAGGGTCTTGCCATGCTCGCTGATTCAGCCAAGCCGTCGGGTTTCCGTCTCAGCGCCGAGCTCGGTGAATTCCGTCACTGCTCCTTGCTCACCGGCTCCTTTTCCCGACCGGTGTCTTCTTCGAGGTCGCGGCGTATCTGCCAGTATTCGTCACGTCCGATTTCGCCCTCGGCGTAGCGTCGATCCAGTACTTCGCGTGCCGGACGAATGGGGGGTAGTCCGAGGTTCCCCAGGCGTTCATTACGCCGGTTCTCGCGGCGCAGGTACCGGAACATGAGCCCGATGAGAAGGAGCAGCGCGACGATCGACACGGCCCCGCTCATCGGCGCACCTCGCCGTGTAACCCTTCCTCATGGGTAGTTTTCCCCTTCCCCTCGAGTTGGAGTACTTCGCCGAAACCGCCGTCATCGCCGATGGGGTCGGTCACGCCCGAAGCCGGTTCAAAGCGGCCGAAAAAGCGGGCTTCCTCAAAAGTGCCGTCGTTGTCGAAATCGAACCCCGCCTCGGAGCTTTCGAGGCTGAAGCCGCCGTCGACGGCGCGGCAGGTGAAATTCTGGGGACCGGATTCCTGGTCGGGAAACAGCGCATCATTGCCCAACTGGAGCGACGCGCCGCTCTGGACGAAGGCGCCCGATACCAGCACGGTTTCCAGACCGGGCGCCGTAAACACCGACTGGAAGGAGCCATCACCGGTGAAGGTAAGCTCGAGCGTGCCGCCGATGCCCGAGAAGTCGCGTGCCCGCCGGTCACCCACATCTCCGGTGGTGTCTTCCGTGTCGACTTCGGTCGAAAAGCGAAGAGCGTTCGAAATATAGGTGCCTTCAAGCCGCTCGCAGGCCTGCACGGGAATGAGCGAGCCGAGAATATCGGGCACCTCGTCGTCTTCGAGTCCGCAGGCGCTCGCGCCCAGGAGTGCGATGAGCAGAGCAGTCGCGATGTGGAGGCCTTTTATTTGACGCATGCGCCTTCAGTCTAGGGCAGGCAGCAGCGCAATGCGTGCTCGAGAGCTCGCGGGGCGGGCGGTTTGGTATCCCCCCCCCCCCCATTTACATGGGGGATTAACTGCAGCACGCCTCCGGCGTGCACCATCGTTCCACGAAAGGACCTCGTCACCATGGTACTTCAGGGACATTGGCGCCGCGACAGCGGCATTCCCCTAATCCGCCTGCCTGGCGGGCGGTTTGGAGGGTGAGCACGCAGGTGGCCGCCGTGATAGCACGCGATCCCTGCAATCCCCGTCTTCAACTCCGATAGATCAGGCGCACGATGCGCTCGCGCAGCGCGTCGGGCAGCAGGCGTTGGGCAAGAACCATGGCGCTTGAAAGGGGGCCTACCGGATACCGGGCCACCGGGCGACGTTTCGCCAGCACGCGCTCGATTTCACGGGCGGCGCGGTCGGGACCGGGAGCTTCGCGCTCGGTCTTCTCTACCGCTTCGAGGCAGCGGGCCAGCATGGGGGCGTACACCGAGTCGTCACGTCGACAGCGTTCGCGCGCTTCGGTAAAGTCGGTGGCGAAATCGCCGGGTTCGACGCAGGTAACCGTAACGCCGAATGAACGCAGCTCCATGCGCAGCGAGTCGCTCATCGCGGCAATGGCCGCCTTGCTGGCCGAATACGGGGCCTGAAAAGGCAAGGCGAAGCGTCCGCCCAGCGAGCCGACCCACACGATGCGTCCCCTTCGGGCGCGCAGGGCCGGCAGCAGGCGTCGGGTCAGCAGCAGGGGCCCGAAGAAGTTGACCTCGAACTGCCGGCGCAACTCTTCCTCGCCGAACTCTTCGACGGCGCCGAACAAGCCGTAGCCGGCATTGTTGACCAGAACGTCGAGCCCCCCCTGTTCCACCAGAAAATCGGCCACCTGTTTGACCTGCCCGGCATCGGCCAGCTCGAGGGCCACATAGGTAAGCGGCAGGCCCTCGGCATGGGCCTCGGTCGTCAGGCGCCGTGCCCGTTCGGCATCGCGCACCGTGCCGATGACCCTGTCGCCGCGTCTGCCCAGACGGCGTGCAAGGGCACGCCCGATTCCCCTTCCCGCCCCCGTAACCAGAACCGTGCGTACGCCGACCGCTTGCGGGCCGGTTTCGAGCGTGATTTCCTTCATGTCCGGCCTTTACCTGCAGAGACTTCAATCCTCAATTCTCAATCCTTAATCCACAAGAAGGCCCCATAGCCCTCTCGCAGCAGGATTCATCGCATGATTATCCTAAGGCCGATCGGCGCGCGTGGCAACCCGTCTTCCACAAGAAAGTGCTCTCGGGTTCACCACCGGGACTCATACATGTAGAATCGCGGTAGTAGTGTAGACTCGAGCCCTGCGGAGTGGCCATGAAGGATATTTTCCAGAAGTGTTTCGATTTTCAGGATGCCAACCTCGTTCGTATGAGCGGGCTGTACCCCTATTTCCAGCCGCTCGGCGGCTCGGAGGGGCCGACCGTACGTCTCGGCAACAGCGACGTGATCATGCTGGGCTCGAACAACTACCTGGGCCTGACCCACCACCCAAAAGTGATTGCCGCCGCCCACGAGGCCATAGATCGGTACGGCTCAGGCTGTACGGGCTCTCGGTTTCTGAACGGCAACCTCGAGGTGCACGACGAGCTCGAGCGCGAGCTGGCCGCCTTTTTCGGCAGAGAAGATGCGCTGGTATACGCCGCCGGATTTCTCGCCAATACGGGCTCCATCTCGTGCCTGGGCGATGACCCCGACACCGTCATCTTCTCCGACGCCGAAAATCATGCCAGCATCATCGAAGGCACGCGCATGATCAAGGCAGAACTGCGCATCTTCGAGAATGCCGAAGATCTGGCCAAACAGCTCGCCGAGCAGGACCGCTGGGAGCACGCCATGGTGGTGACCGAGGGTATATTCTCGATGACCGGCCGCGTGCTCGATCTACGCCCCTTCATCGAACTCAAGCGCCGCTACGGCTTTCGCCTATACTTCGACGACGCTCACGGTATCGGCGTGCTGGGCAATCGCGGGCGAGGCACCGCCGACGAACAGGGTTTTCTCGACGAGGTCGACATTCTCTTCGGCACCTTCAGCAAGTCGCTCGCAAGCCAGGGCGGGTTTGTCGCCGGCGAACGCACGGTCATCGACTATCTACGCCACAAGGCCCGCTCCGAAATGTTTACCGCCGGCCTGTCGCCCGCAAGCGCCGCCGCCGCCCTGGCCGCCCTGCGTGTCATGCAGGAAGAAGACGCACTGTTCGACCGCCTGCGCGACAACGCCGCCTACTTCAAGCGGGAACTCGAAAAGGCCGGCTATTGCACCCTCGACAGCCGCACGCCCATTCTGCCCATCTTCGTGGGCTCGGAGTCGCTGTCGTTCCGCATGGTCAACGAGCTGTTCCAGGAAGGCATCTTCACCACGCCCGTGGTCTACCCCGCCGTACCCTACGGTCAGGCGCTCATACGCACCAGCGTCACGCCCGCGCACACCCGCGAACACCTCGACCTGGCCCTCGACGCACTGCGCAGGCTGCGAGACCGATACCCCCTGCCCGAGGTCGATATGGCAGACCTGCCGCGCGCCGAAGAAATGGACTGGACCTGGTTCTTTCCCCAGCAGGAAGACGAAGCCAGAAGGGCCTGATCCGGAAATTACAACAGAAAGGCAAACTGCGTTGCCGGGTGGAAGGGAACCAGCCACGCCCCACACACTCGCCCTCACCCTGCCTTGACCGGCGGCCTATGCTGTTTTAGGGTGGAAGCTGTACACCTGAAGGCCCGAAAGGAAAGAAGAGGAATCACGGCATGGATTTCGAATTCAACGACGTTCAGCGGCAGACGGTCGAGATGATGCGTCGTTTCGCCGACAACGAATTGCGGCCGGTGGCCCACGAACTCGACCTTGCCCGGCGTATGGACGAGGGTCTGTTCGACAAGGCCCGCGAACTGGGCCTGCCGCTTGACGCGGTGCCGGCCGCGCACGGCGGCTATCTCGAGGGAACGTTCTCGCGGCTCGATCGCGTGCTGCGCAACGAAGTGCTCGGCTGGGGCTGCGCCGGCCTGACCCATCAGTTCGAAAGCATCGTACCCATCGCCCTTGCCCTGGCCAAGGCATCGGAAGACGGACAGAAGCGCTGGTTTGCCGAAATAACCGACGAGTCGAGCTACCCGCGCGGGGCCTTGCTGGGCGCCGACGATCCCTTCGAGGCCGACGCCGAGGGCGACGGTTTTCGCATCAGCGGCGAACAACCTGCCGTTCTGCTGGCCCCCAGCGCTCGTCTATTCCTGCTTTCTGCCCGAGGGCCTGCCGGTCTCATCGTGGCCATCGTTCCCGGCGGCGCCGATAACGTCATCATAACGCCGGTCGACAACATGGCGTGGCGGGCCTGCGATTGCGGCGACGTGCGCTTAGACGACGTAACCGTGGGCTCCGACGCCGTACTGGCCCGGGGCGACGATGCCGTCAGACTCTGGAACGAGGTGTTGTCGGGCGCACGCCTTACGGCTGCCGCCAGGAGCGTGGGCATCGCCGATGCGGCCCTCGCGTTCGCCCGCGAATATGCCGGCGAGCGCGTTCAATTCGGCCGACCCATTCTCAAATTTCAGGCAGTCGCCGAGATGTTGGAGGGCAGCCGCCGCGCCGTCGAAGCCTCGCGCCATCAGGTGCGCGAGCTTGCATGGCGGCTCGACCGGGGCGAAAACGTGACCGACGAAGTACGACGCGCCAAGTCGCAGGCGGCCGCCATGTGTATCCGGGCCACCATCGACGCCGTGCAGGTACTCGGCGGCTACGGCTTCGTGTCCGACTACCCCGTTGAAAAATACTATCGCGACGCCCGCGTCGTACAGAGTCTGTACGGACACGACATGCTTCAACTGCTGCTGAAGACCCAGGCGGCATAGGGGGAAACGATGATGACCGATCCGGCCCACCAACTCAGCGACGCCGAACAAAGCGCCCGACAGATGCTGCATTGGTTCGCAGAAAACGAAATGCGACCCGTTGCCGACAAGCACGACCGCGAAGAGACCATGCCCTGGGAGCTCATGGAAAAAGCCACCACCTTCGGCTTCGGACAAACCGCCGTGCTCGAAGGCAGCCGGGGCCAGGCCCAGGAGAAGGCCGAAGAAGCAGCCGAAGCCGAGAAAGGGTCCAAGGGCCGCGAACGCTTCAGCACCCGTATTTCCGTGGTCGGATCCGAAGAGCTCGCCTGGGGCTGCGCCGGGCTTACCCTGGCCCTCGCCGGCTCGGGCCTCGCGGCCACGCCCGTGGCCCAGATGGGCACCGAAGAACAGAAGCAGTTCTTCAAGGAGTGCATGGCGGGTAAGGACGAAGAGGGGCACATACGCATCGCCGCCATGGCCCTTTCCGAACCGCCGACCGGCAGCGATATTTCGGCATTGGCAACCACCGCCCGCAAAGACGGCGACTACTACGTGCTGAACGGCTCGAAACAGTGGATCACCAACGGCAAGAGCGCCTCGGTGTACGTGGTCTGGGCCCAGACGAACAAGGAACTCGGCCGCGCGGGCGTGCGGGGTTTCATCATCAAGCGCGGCACGCCCGGGCTCATACCCGGAAAAAAGGAGGTAAAACTGGGCATTCGCGCATCGGAAACCGCCCAGGTGCACTTCGAAGACTGCCGGGTACACAAGGATCTCATGCTGGGTGGCGACACGGCGGCCAAACAGGGGCTCAAGGGTACGAAAGCCATGCTCGACACCACCCGTCCGATCGTGGGCGCCCAAGCCATAGGCATTGCCCGCGCCGCCTACGAATACATTCTCGACTACGCCAAAGAAACCACCTATCGGGGAAAACCCCTGATCGCCTACCAGCACATCGCCTTCGCCATCGCCGAAATGGCCATGCAGATCGAGGCCAGCCGCAGCCTCGTGCGCGAAGCCGCCCGCATGTCGGACCTGGGCATCGAGAACATTGCCCTGGCCTCGATGTCGAAGGCCCACGCCGCCAAGACCGCCGAGTACGTCACCTCGACGGCCCTGAGCATTCTCGGCGACGAGGGGTGGACGCGAAAGCACCCCGTCGAGAAATGGTACCGCGATCAGAAAATCTACGACATCTTCGAGGGTACGGGGCAGATTCAGCGACGCATCATCGCGAGAAGCCTGACCGGCGTGAACGCCGAGTAGGAGAGGGCCCAATACGCACATCGAGGCGGTGAGTTCGGTGAGGGGCGGCTTCCGGATACACCCATGTCGGCCTGTTACGTCTTGCTCGTATGACCGCTCCATTTGGGCGGAGCCTTTCCAGCCGCCTCATCAAGTGCACTGAGCAGGTGAAGCGCCCTGAACAGGGGTTGAGCTGGTGAACAATCACGATCGAACGCCTTGCCGTCACCTCCGCGCACTTGCGGCGGAGAATCTTTACCGAGCGCTTTTGCCGTCACCGCGTCGAGTCTCCCCACCCGGTATCCGTCATTGAGCGAATCCCCTTTACCGGCGACTCGTTCTGAGGCACGATGCTGTCATGGGCGGAACGCTGTACATTCCGGGCTTCGGCGGCGACCTGGCGGCGCCGCGCTTTCTCGCACGATTTCCCCAACCGGTCACCGTGGTCGATTATCGGGGTTGCGTATCACGCGATGACTTTCTGACCCGCATTCACGAACACATTTCCGATACGGGCTGTCAGGCTATCGTGGGCCATAGCGTGGGGGGGTATCTTGCGGTCGACGCTCTGGCCGAACGCGAACACCGCCACGTCGAGCGGCTCGTGCTGCTGGGCGTGGGGCCCCGCCTCAAGGCGCCGCAACCGCTTCCGC
>JAWLBW010000132.1:0-11563 GCA_041687475.1 bacterium | reverse complement strand
CAATGTCGTTGCGCCCCCAGCCTTGACGGCCTCGGGGAGCGGAACGGAGCCGTGCGCATCGGGGATCGGTTGACCGTCCCAGCTCAACCACTGGTAGGTGACGCGTGTATCCTTTGGCGACCAGGGAGTCAGACCGGGATTGCGCAGTGCAACCGGCGCCTCGACCGGTTCGTCGCCGGTTATTTCGCCGTACTCATTGCCGTTGAATTGTTCGCGACGTGGCGAAAACACGAAACACTGGTACTCGGCGACAGCCTGAACAGCCTGCTCATGGGCGTGGGCTCGGTGGTCATCAAAACCCTGCTGGTCGGTCTCGAAGTCTTTGTCTACGCCCTGGCGTACGAGACGTGGCACCTGTATGAGTTCGAGCTGACCAATCCGCTGGTGTGGGTTGGGGCGTACTTGCTGGCCGATTTCTGCTTCTACTGGTGGCACCGCATGCATCACGTCGTCAACGTGCTGTGGGCGTCGCACGTACAGCACCACAGCAGCGAAGAGTACAACCTGACGACCGCATTGCGACAGGAGTGGACATCGGCGCCGTACGAAGTGCTCTTCTACCTTCCCCTCGCGTTTCTGGGCTTTCCCCATGAGGTGTTTGCCGCCGTGCTGGGCCTGAACCTGCTGTATCAGTTCTGGCTGCACAGCCGCCACATTCCACGCCTGCCCCGCTGGTTCGAGTACATCTTCAACACCGCTTCGCACCATCGCGTGCATCACGGGCAGAACGCGATCTACCAGGACAAGAACTATGGGGGAACGCTCATCGTCTGGGACCGCTTGTTCGGCTCCTTTCAGCCCGAACTCGACGAGGAACCCGTGGTGTACGGGGTTACGACGCCGCCGCGCAGCTGGAATCCGCTGGTCACGGTCGGCCATGTGTACGCCCTGCTGTGGCGAGACGCGGTAAATGCCGAGCGTTGGAGCGATCGGTTGACGTTGTGGTTCCGCCCGACGGGTTGGCGTCCGCGCAATCTTGCCCCTTATGAGAAAGCCGAGGGATATCCGCCGAAATACTCGTCAAGCGCGCCGATGCCGTTTCGCGTACTGGGCACGGGTACCTTCGTGGCTGCCGTTGCGCTGTTCGGGTGGTTTCTTACCGTTTCCGGCGGGACTTTCGCAGCGAAGCTTCCGCTTGCGGGGGGAATTCTCCTGCTCATCGGGCTGACGGGCTGGCTGCTCGATCGGAAAGTCGGGGCGGAAGCGGTGGTCGACTCGCCCCTTCAGCCCTGACGGTTCGGGCGATACGTCGGGGCGCCGGCGGGAAACTCAGTCGAGCACGACGGTCTTCAACAACCCGAGAAGGCGTTCGACAAAATAAGGCTTTCGCAAGACGTATACCCGCTCATAGCGTTCGGCGTCGACCAATCGGTTATCGGCCGAGGTTACGATGACGGGAATCGAGCTCGCCCCCGGATCGCGGTTGCGCAGCTCGAGCCAGTCCCAACCGTCGAGCACGGGCATGTGCAGATCGAGTAAGACTGCGTCGGGTCGCTGTTCCTGCAACTTTTCCCAACCCTCTCGCCCATTCACCGCTTGCGTGACGGTATAGCCCTCGAGTTCGAGAAATTCGCTCAAGGCTTCGCGCAGATCGGTGTCGTCGTCGATGACCAGGATACGGCCGAAGCAGGTAAGACCCATTGTTGGTGGCATAACGCCAACGTACCAGCCGGGTCGCAGACACCGCCAATAACTTGCCCGACGCAAGGCGCTTACCTGTACGGCACCGTACAGCTTTCTTGCATGTACCTTTTCGTTACAGTTAGGGTGTGGGGAGGAAAGGGGGAGGATCCATGCAGGATGTTTACGCAGATCTGCCTACGGTACGGATACGTGAGGTAGCAGAGCTCACCGGCTTCTCACCGTCGACGCTGCGCAAGTACGAGCGCCTCGGCCTCGTGTTGCCGTACATCGATCGCCCGGGTGGTCACCGCTTGTACTCCCAGGACGATATTACCTGGTTGTGCGAGCTGAAGGAATTCTTCCGCCGCGAATCCATTGCCCCCCACGAAGTGAGTCGTGTGCTCGCCGAGCTTCCGGCGCGGGACCGGCGAATCGCCGCGGGGGCTGAACACAGCGGTGTCGCCAGCGTGCCCGATTCGGCATGCTGGAGCACCCACGCCCAGGATGCCGAGCGCAGAAGGCAGTGCCGTACCTGCCCCGGCCTCGCCGCCCGCAAGAGCGTGCTTTCCTACTCGCGCAAGAACTGGGCCGGCCCCGTGTTTTCGCTGAACCAGATGGCCGAGCGCCTGCTGTTTCTGCGCGAGCCCATTGCCGAATCGTTGTTTCACGCGCTGCGTTCCCATCTGACCTGGGTCAGGCTTTACGTCGAAAGCGACAATCTCTCCGTAAACGAAGTCTACCCCGACTCGGGTATGCCGGCGGTAATGGGCGACGGCGGCTCGGCCGTGGCCGGGGGCGGGCGACTCACCATGCCTTCATCAGCCACGCCGGCCGGCGCCGAGCCCCTTTCGGAGGTACGCCTGCCGCTTCGAATCGGCGATACTGAACAGGGCTACGTCGCGTTGGGACTCGTCGACAAGTCCTGGCCGGCGGCCCATCAGGCGACTCTGCACTTCATTCAACAGCTGCTTTCACACCGTCTTACGGGCATGGACCGCAGTGAAGGCGCGCGCCGCCTGCTCTCCGACGCTTCGCGCCGCCTGGCCACCGCCGTTTATGAGGCACGCAGTCCGCTTTCGGCACTCGCCCTGCATCTCGATCTTGCCGAGCGCTATCTCAAAAGCGAACCCGACAGCGAACGGGCCGCCCGGAAACTGGCCGAGGCCAAACGATTCATCGTCGATACCAATCGAAAGCTCGAAGCCATTTCCGATAGCACCCGCTCACAATTACGCACCTTGCCGCTCGAGCGCAGTACCGTCGATCTGGCTGCGCTGGTACGCGATTGTTGCGAACCGGCCATGCGACTGGCCGCCTCGGGCGGCAAAACCCTGCGTTTACGGTCGACCCAGGCGCTGAAGGGCGCGTGGGACGAAGCAAGACTCACGAACAGTCTGGGGTCGCTGCTGTCGTGGGCGGTCAAATGCGCCTCGACCAGCGATACGATTGAAGTTTTCGCCACGGAACGGCGGGGCAAGGCCCGTGTGGCAATCAAACCCTTTCATGTCATGCCGCAACGTACCGAGCCGGAGCGCAAGACAGGCAAGAAATCGGGCGAGTTACCCATCGGTCTCATGATGATTGCCATCGACCTGGCACGTCAGGTCGCCGAGGCCCATGACGGGGCGCTGTTGTTCGAGGTAGACGACGATGCCCGCACCAACCTGGTGGTTGAGCTACCCATGCACGAGGGCGAACGGGCCCTGACCCGGGCCCAAGGCGCCGGCAGGCAGGGTAAGCCGTAAGTGCCCTCTTCAGGCTCGGCATACCCGCAGCCACGTAATGGCCGCGACCGCAAGGTGACGGCATCGCGGTATACGTCGGACACCCCCTTTCGACCTTGATTCGCGGTACGATCGTGCGAGAACGCCAGTGCATAACGGGGTATCATGGCACGCATCGTCATCAACCGCATACCGACCCGCGTACACGGACTCGACACGGTTCTGAACGGCGGACTTCTGAGCGGCGGCCTGTACCTGTTCATCGGCGGGCCGGGTACCGGCAAGACCGTGCTGGCAAGCGAGATCTGCTACCGCCTGGCCGAGAGCGGTGAGCGAGCCCTGTTCTTTACCACGCTGGCCGAATCGCACGGTCGCCTGCTCAGTCACACGTCGGGGTTTTCCTTTTTCGACGACAGCCTGATTCAGGACAGCATCAGGTACCTTAGCGCCTCGGCCGCCCTGACCGAAGATTCGCCCGAAGCGCTGCGGGCACTCATCATGTCGGCGGTGCATGAGTTCAAGCCGCGCGTCGTGGTCATCGACAACCTCGAGGCGGTTTCCGAGGCTTACGAAAGCCGCAACGCCTACAAGCAATTTCTTCACTCGATGAGCACGCTGGCCGGTCTGCAGGACTGTATCGTCATCGGGCTGGTCTCGACGAGCGAAACCGACGCCAATTCGCTCGGTCAGATTCATGCCGACGGGGTGCTCAAGCTCACGACCGGCAACCGCCAACTACGCAGCGCACGTGAACTCTACGTGAGTAAATTCAGGGGAAGCGGCTTTCTCGAGGGGCGCCACCTGTACACCATTACCGGCGAGGGCGTGCATGTTTACCCCCGCACCGAGGCATTGTATCCGAGACCCGGGCACGTACCCGGAGAAGATGCCGCGCGATTGGGTTTCGGCATCGAGACGCTCGATCGCATGCTCAAGGGCGGGTTTCAGGCCGGCACGACTACCCTGGCGGCGGGGGCGACGGGCACGGGTAAAACCGTGCTGGGCCTGCACTTTCTCGCCGAGGGCGCACGGCGGGGAGAACCCGGCATCTACCTCGGCTTCAACGAAACGGTGCCCCGCATCATCGGAAAGGGCAAGCACCTCGGCCTTCCCCTGGACGAGCACGTCGCCCGGGGGGCGCTGTATCTTCATTGGGAGCCCTTGAAGGAAAATCTGATTGATGCCATCTCCGAAAGACTCATCGAGCTGGTCGAGCAATCCGAAACGAAACGTCTCGTCATCGACGGCGTCGATGCTTTTCGTCACTTTCCCCACTACGCCGAGCGACTTCCGCTCTTTTTCGCCGCACTGAGCAACGAGCTGCGGGCACTCGGGGTTACCACCTACGCAACCGATGAAGTCGCTGGTCTCACGGGCACCGAGGTACAGCTGACCATGCGCGGCATTTCGGGGCAGTTCGACAACCTGCTGTTTCTCAGGCACGTCGAATACCAGGCCGAACTCAAGCGCCTGCTTTCGATCATCAAGATGCGGGAGGGCGACTACGACCCGTCGCTGCGCGAATTTCAGATTTCCGGTCACGGCATCGAACTTGCCCCCACCTTCGAGTCGGCGCGACGCATTCTCACCGGCATGGCCGAGGAGCGATAGGCCATGCGCATGCTGATTGTCGACGATGAAGTGGCCATTGCCGCGGCGCTCAAGGAGCTGCTGGAACTCGACGGGCACGAGGCCGCCCTGGCCCAGAACGGCAGGGAGGCCAGTGTGCTGCTTGAACAGCAGACTTTCGATCTGGTCATTACCGACTACATCATGCCGGAAATGAACGGGGGCGATCTCATCGCTCACATACGGCAGCACGCCGGCCTCGGAGACCTGCCGATCATTCTCGTATCGGCAGGTCACGTCAAGCACAACGAACTGCCGATTGACGGATTCCTGCGAAAACCCTTTTCGTTTGACGATTTGATGGAAAAGATCGAGCAAGCGACCGGCGGCAACGAAGGCAAGACTTGACCTGCGGTGCCGGTAATCGGTTGCCTGCCAGACGTGCCGCCGCAGACAGTCGTTACGTTCGAGGCGGCGGCTCCAGGGGCAGGGTCAGGATGAATCGGGCGCCGTGACCCGGCCTGCTGTCGACCGTGAGTTCGCCGCCATGCCCCCTGGCTATTTCCCGGGCAATGAACAGCCCCAGCCCGAGGCCCCAGCCTCTCTTATCGTCGGTTGCCCGTTCAAAGCGTTGGAAGATGCGTTCCTGCACGGCAGCGTCCATGCCGGGCCCCTCGTCTTCAAAAACGAGGCGAACCTGCCCTTCGCGACAAGTTCCTTCGATGGAAATGGGCGCACCCGGCGCGTATTTGACGGCGTTGGAAAGCAGATTGACCACCACCTGCTCGAGCCGGAACCTGTCCCACCGGCCCGCCATTCTCTCGGGCAGCTTCTTCCGTACCGGGGTTTCGGCAAGGTAAACGCCGAGTTCTTCGAGCACACCTTCGACGATGGCCACCAGGTCGGTCTCTTCAAAGACATACCCGAGCGTGCCCTCTCTGAGCTCCGAGGAGTCGAGCAGTCGCTCGACGACACCCGTCAGGCGGTTTACCTGACGTTCGCCTACCTGAACGGCTTGCAACAGTCCCTCACGGTCGAGCCTGCCTGCCTGGGCCCGTCGTCTTATGGTCTCGAGGCGTAGATGCAGAGCGGTCAGCGGCGTACGCAGCTCGTGAGACGCCGTCGAAATGAATTCATCGCGGGCCCTGACCGCTTCGCGCAGGGCCTGCTCTATTTTTTTGCGCTCGGTAATGTCGCGAACGATGGCCAGCCAATTCCCTCCAGGGAGCATGCGGGTACTGACCTCGGCGGGAAACCAGGTGCCGTCGCCTCGCTTCATCGACCATTCGGCAACCTCGGTTTCGCCCGCGAGCACCCTTGTCCGAAGATCGTCGAGCCGGGGAATGTCTTCGGGTCGAATGAGATCGACAATCGTTTTGCCGACCAGTTCTTCCCGCGGGTAGCGGTACATTTCGCAGGCGGCGGCATTGACGTAGGTATAGGTGCCCCCGACGTCGGCCACGAAATACGCATCGGAAGCAAGCTCGACCAGGTTACGAAAGGTTTCGTTCTTCAGCCCTGTCTCACTGTCGGGTTGCATGGGGTTCGATTGCTGTTGGAAATCGGTATGCCTTCCGGAACCAGGTTCTCATCATGCGCCTATGGCCATCATATCATTTGCGAAAACAGCCATGGCGAACCGAATGAAAACGACCCCTTGCGGAAAGTGCATTCCCATTCGTGCATTCTCCATCAGCCCTCTACCAGAGGAAGGGGTATTACCAGGTATCGAGCATGCGCCCGCGGCCGGAGTGCTGACCGGCCGATTTCAGCCCGCGCAAGACGATTGCTCGGGTATCGCGTGGGTCGATGACGTCGTCGATCTCGAGATGCGAAGCGGTATTGACGGCCTTTCCCTTCTCATATGCCAGGGCCACGAGCTGTTGGAACATGGCCTCGCGTTCCCCTTCGTCCTGCACCTCGGCGAGCTGCCTCTTGAAGGCAATGCGCACGGCGCCTTCCAGCCCCATGGCGCCGAACTCTCCGGTGGGCCAGGCCACGGTAAAGAAGGGACTGTGCGCGCTTCCGCCCATCATGGCCATGGCGCCGAGGCCGTAGGCCTTGCGAAGAACGATGGTGAAGAAGGGAACACGCAGCGAAGCGGCATTCACGAAAATGCGCGAGGTGCGGCGTACCAGCGCCGTCTTCTCGGCTTCGGGGCCGACCATGAAACCCGGCGTATCACACAGAGAGAGAATGGGGAGGCCGTAGGCATCGCAGAGTTGGAGAAAGCGAGCAGCCTTGTCCGAGGCGTCGGCGTCGATGGCGCCTCCGAGGTGACGGGGGTCATTGGCGATGAGGCCCAGCGGTCGCCCCTCGATGCGAATGAGGGCCGTAATCATGCTCTTGCCGAAGCCCTTGCGCAGTTCGAGCACCGAATCGGTATCGGCCAGGCCATGGATGACCTTGCGCATGTCGTAGGCGCGTCGCCGGTTTTCGGGAATGAGGTCGCGCAGTTTACGCTGGTCGGCACAAGTCCACTCGTCGAGCGGCCCCTGGAAATACGAGAGATATTTCTTCGCTGCCGCCACGGCCTCGGCCTCGTCGGCCACGCGAATGTCGACCACGCCATTGGCCGTCTGCACGTCGATGGGGCCCACCTCTTCGGGTGCGTAGACACCGAGCCCGCCGCCTTCGATCATGGCGGGGCCGCCCATGCCGATGTTGCTGTCTTCGGCGGCGATGATGACGTCGCAACAGCCAAGCAATGCCGCGTTACCCGCGAAACAGCGTCCACTTACGATGCCTACCTTGGGTGCGAGTCCGCTCAGCCTGGCGAAGCGGGTGAAGGTGGGCAGGTCGAGGCCGGCAATCCACGCATTGTCGGTGTCGTTGGGCCGGCCCCCGCCGCCTTCGGCGAAAAGCACCACGGGCAACCGCTGCTCTTCGGCCAGCATGAGCATGCGGTCCATCTTCTTGTGATTCGTAGCACCCTGGGTGCCGGCAAAGACGGTGTAGTCGTAAGCCAGCACCATGCAACGCGCCGCTTCCTCGCCGAATTGCCCCGCATTAATGGTGCCGACGCCGGAGATGAGACCGTCGGCCGGACTCAGGCGCACCAGGGCTTCCTCGGAGTGGCGCATACGCTGGGCCGCCACGGCCAACCCGCCGTACTCGATAAACGAGTCGGCATCCACAAGATCGGCTACGTTCTCGCGGGCCGTTCGCTGATTGGTCTTACGCCGGCGCTCCACCGCTTGGGAGCGCGCTTCGTCAAGGTTCAGGCGCTTGCGTTCGAGCAAGTCGACCAGTTCCGCCCGCAGGACGGCTTCCTCGGAGCCGGGTTGCACTTCTTCTTTGTTCGCTTCTTCTGCGTTGGACATGTTTGCTCTGCGGGAATCCCTCAGCGATTTTACTTGCTCATCCGGTGCTGCCCCATTCCGGTCACCCTGAGCGCGTCGAAGGGTGTATCTGGAACACGTTGCCATGCCCGGTGGGCTTCGACAAGCTCAGCCCGAACGGTTCGCGCACTCAGTCGACTGTAAATGTGACCAAACTTCAGATGTGTTATCGATTTGCGGAGCTAGTTTCCCTTCTTCTTCATGGCCGCCATGAGTTCGTGGTACTTCATCAGTTCCACCCGTGTGATCAGGCCCTTGTGCACTTCGTCGGGGCCGTCGGCGAGCCGCAGCACCCGGGCGCCGGCAAACAACGCGGTCAGGGGAACGTCGTTGGACACGCCGGCGCCGCCGTGAATCTGAATGGCGTCGTCGACCACCTTCTGCAGCACGTTGGGGGCGACGACCTTGATGGCCGAAATTTCGGTCAGGGCCGCGAGGGCGCCGACCTGGTCAATCTTCCACGCGGCGTAGAGGGTGAGCAGGCGCGCCTGGTCGATGGCGATGCGATGTTCGGCGATGCGCTCGCGATTTCCCCCCAGGTTGATGAGCGGTTTGCCGAAGGCCACGCGCTTGATGCCGCGTTCGATGAGCATCTGCAGGGCCACTTCCGAAGCGCCGATGCAGCGCATGCAGTGGTGAATGCGACCGGGCCCGAGGCGACCCTGGGCAATTTCAAAGCCCTTGCCGGGTCCGTGAATGATGGCCGACTTGGGCAGGCGCACGTTCTCGAACCAGACCTCGCCGTGGCCGTAGGGTTCGTCGAGCTCGCCGAATACGGTCAGCATGCGCTTGATCGTAACCCCCGGCGTGTCGAGGGGCACAAGCACCATGCTGTGCTGTTCGTGACGGCTTGCGTTGGGATCGGTAAGCCCCATGAAGATGGCGACCTTGCAGTTCGGGTGGCCGATGCCCGTCGACCACCATTTCTTGCCGTTCAAGACGACCTCGTCGCCTTCGACCGTAGCGGTGGCCTGCATGTTCGTCGCGTCGGACGAGGCCACGTCGGGTTCGGTCATGCAGAATGCCGAGCGAATTTCGCCGTTCAGCAGGGGCTTCAGCCACTTTTCCTTCTGTTCTTCGCTGCCGTAGCGCTCGAGCACCTCCATGTTGCCGGTGTCGGGGGCGTTGCAGTTGAAGATTTCGGGGGCCAGCACGCTCTTGCCCATTTCCTCGGCGAGTACGGCGTATTCGACGTTTTTCAGGCCGCTGACCTCGGGCAGGAAGAGATTCCACAAGCCCTGCGCGCGTGCCTTGGCCTTGAGTTCGTCGACCTCGGGCATGACCGTCCACCTGGTCCAGTCGGGCTCTTGCCGGGGCGTCCGGCGATCTTCGAGCATGCGGGCTTCAAGGGGGGCGATGTGTTCGCTGATGAAGCTGCGAACGGCCTGCTGCAGTTCTTCTGCACGGGGCGAAAGGGCGAAATCCATGACCGGCTCCTTCCAAAGGGGAATGACGTGACTTCCAGCCTAGCACGGGCCAGACTATCAATCCAATTGATTCCTCTTATGTTTCCCCATAAGCTGTATTTATGGAGCCGAATGTCGACCTGAACCTCTTTCGCGTCTTCGCCGCCATTTACCGTTGTGGTTCGCTGACCCAGGCGGCCGCGCAGCTTCACATCACCCAACCGGCGGTAAGCAGTGCATTGGCGCGACTTCGTGCGGCCCTTGACGATGCCCTCTTCGTTCGCGAAGGTCAGCGCATGGTGCCCACCACGTTTGCGCGCACGCTCGCCCCGCGAATTCTGTCGGCCCTGGAACAGTTGCAGGAAAGCGCGCGACCGCCCGCAGCCTTCGATCCCCAGCTGTCGACGCAGCGCTTCGTCTTGGGCATGCGCGAGGCCCTCGAGTTTTCGTTACTTGTTCCGCTCATCCAGCTGCTGCGTCAGGAAGCGCCCGGCGTAAAGGTACACAGTGTTCCGCTTGAGCGGCGCCTGGTCGAGCGGCAATTGCTTTCGGGCGAGCTCGACTTCGCCGTCGACGTGCCGCTGGCCGTGGGCGAGAACATCGACCAGCAATTACTCTCGCGTGACGAACTCTGCCTTGCCGTGCGCGCCGGACACCCGCTGCTGCACGGGAAGCGCTCCCTCGAGCGCTGGCTCGGGGCCGATCATGTCGTAGTTTCCGGACGTTCGAGCGGCCCCGTACTGGAAGACCTTGCGCTGCAGCGGCAGGGCCTGCGGCGCGAGGTATCGGTGCGCTGTCAGAACTACTATGCCGCCTGCCATCTGGTCGCGCAGTCGGAGCTGGTGCTCGTCATTCCGCGCTCGTTCGGCGAGTGGTTCGCCACGCAGCTGCCGTTGCGGCTGGCGAAACTCCCGTTCGAAGCGCCGACCCTCGACATCATGCTGTACTGGAATCGGAACAACGAGCGGCTGCCCGGGCATCGTTGGTTCCGCGAGGTGGCGGTTCGGCTGGCCGGGGCGCGGTGACTCCGGGCCTCCGGTGACTTCATCCCTCCGGTGACTTCATCCCTCCGGTGCCTGGTCCGCCGCCTTTCAGGCGGCTCCGGCATCACGACAAGGCAGCAGGTCGCCTGACTCCATCCCCCCGGCCGGAAGCGATACCTGACCCTTCCTCTTCACAAGAGGAAGGGTGATTCCGTGTCGGTGTCGATGCCTGGTCCGCCGCCTTTCCAGGCGGCTTCCCCAAACCAGACAGCCCTTGTCCCATTCCTATGTCAAACATGGGTACATGGAACACAAAGGTTTCTACTCACGCGGGTACACACCCGACCTCGATGCAGCCGGGCTCATCCAGATGGTTCGGTTTCACATCGCAGGGGCGTTGCCCCGGCACATTGCGCACGCCCGCCCCAAGCGAAGGGGAATACGACCTCTTCGAGCGCACGATGACTTCCTCGACACGCAACCCACCGGCAGTCTACTGCTCACTTCGGAACCGGCTCCGTCGTCGAAAACGCCCTTCTTCATTTCGACGGACTGAGGTACGGCCTGCTGGCCTGGGTCGTCATGCCCAACCACGTGCATGTCTGCTTCCAGGAAAAGCTCGGTTATCCTTTACCGGCTGTTCTGCAGAGCTGGAAGGGGTATACGGCCCGGGTGATAAATCTGCGGTTGAACCGTTCGGGCCCCGTCTGGTCACGTGATTACTTCGACCGAGCCGTTCGCTCCGAGCTACAGCTGCGACGTACCATCCACTACATTCACGGAAACCCGGTGAAGGCGCGGCTGGTCGAAAAGCCGGAGGATTGGCGGTGGAGCAGCGCCTGGCGGGGGCGGTGTCGGTGGGTGCGTGAGGAACAGGAGGGAGCAAGCGACGGGATTAGAGCCGGCTGAAAGCCGGC
>JAWLBW010000131.1:0-11687 GCA_041687475.1 bacterium | reverse complement strand
ATACAAGGGCCTGGCGAAGATCAAAATCGCTCGCTTTCATACAGTAACTCCTTCAAACCATTGAGCGTGTGTCGATATCGGGTAGAAAGTGGCAAGGAACGGCCAGGCTCGCTCAGCATTTCTCACATGCGGTCCATAGGCCCGGAAGCGAGCAGTTATACCCCGACAACGAAGCCTTTTCCCAATTAGCTACATTTATAAATGCAGGAATCCTGCCTTCCGCTTCGGAGGCAAGGGAAAGTCGACATTTTAGTGTGTTTTCGGCTACTTACGGCACTCCTCGGCAACCCGGCCACTGCTGGAAGACGTGAGTCGGACGCCGACAGGAAACGGACTTATTGCGGGCTGAAATCAAACCAAGGCCAAAGAGCCTGTGAAGACTCGGCACATGCCGTCACTCGTTTGACGGGCAGCGCGAGACGTAGATACTGCACCCGGGGCATACCCATTCGCTGCTACCCTGCATGACGAAAAAAAGGGGGACCCCGTCGGTTCCCCCTGTTCATGCGGCTGTTTAGTCTTCGGGCGGCGCCCACTCCCAGGCGCCGATGTCGAGCGTGCCGTTTCTGACGGTTCCGCCATGGTCGTAGCTGACCGGGTAGAGCCCGTCGGGAATCAGCCTGGTGTCCATACCCGCATCAATCGCCGGGCTGCCTGCGGCAAGCCCGTAGCCCTCGGCTGCGAACCCGGGGTCGGCGCTGAGAAGGTTGCCCGAAGACGCAGCGCACCCGGCGAAGCTGCAGTCGTCGAAACCCCAGGGGCTGCCGGTGATCAGGTTGTTGAACAGGTAGAAGGATGTCTTCGAGCCCCAACCGCTCATGAACTGGGTGGCCGTAGACTTGAAGATGTTGTTGACCATGTACATGACAGCGGGGCCGTTGTTGGCGTTGTAGGACAGGTGGTACCCCTCGATATCGACCGTGTTGTTTACGGCCATGATGGTACCCCCGTCGATGGTCAGTGCCGACGCGGTCGTGTCGCCGTGAAGGACGAGCAGATTGTTTCGCAGGTAGACATAGGGCCCCGTCTCTGCTCTGACAAGAGCGTTCCAGGGCGCGGCCCCTTCGGCCGTGATTTGATTGCCGACAAGGTGCACCCGGGCGTCGACTCCGTATGCCGCCACGGTCGCTTCCTGCCATTCGCCGCTTATTGTCGAGAGAAGGCTCTCCCAGATGGTTGCCGTGCCGGTAATGACGACTGCCCGCGCATTACCGCCTTGCCCACCGCCGATGTCGCAGTGTGCGATGACTGCACTGGCGCCATTGGCGACGTCGACGGCGTCCGAGACGATGAGCTCAAACGGGTCGGGGTTCGACGTCGGTCGAACGCGACAGTGCGATAGAATGCCCGCCCCCTCCATACGGATCGCAGGGCTGCCCCCGACGACGTCGATGCCGTCGAACCGTTGCGGAGATCCGGCCGAGGCAGTCATGTTGAACGCACGGGCCCCGCTGGTCGTGATTGTCGTGGGGTTGAGGGCCAGATTGCGCTCCCAGGTAAAACGATCGAAGCCGCCGAATACCGAGACGGCGATGGACCTCGGCGCAGCCGAATCGTATTCGCCGCCGGCAAGAAAGACGACTTTTCCGGCACTCTCGGCCAGATCGAGCGCCCTGTCCCAGCCGGCTACCGGGGCCGCCTGCGTACCGGCGTTCGCGTCGTCGCCGGAAACCGGATCGACGAAGATGCCGCTCGCATCATCGACCGACAATTCGGGACCGGTGCAGCTTTCGAGAATGCCGTTGTCGGGTAGCTCGGGAGCGCCGGGAAACACGGTGGGGTCGTTGTCGTTACAGTCGGGACCGGCGGTGCAGTTGAGCCCGTAACCGTCGCCGTCTTCGTCAAGGCAGCCCACCGCGACCCAATGCGGGGCGGGCTCCGATACCGCAGAGCCATCAAGGGCAAGGAAATTGAACCGATCGTACCCGCTGAAGGTAGCATTGGTAGTGGTGTACACGAATTCGCCCGTCGCCTCGGTCACGGCAAGCGTTCCGCCAAACGGGGCGGCGGTAACGGAGAAGGTGACCGGTCCGGCCGTTCCATCGTCGTCGGTATAGCTTAACTGCCCGGCGGCAGCACCGCCCTTTGCCACATGGGTGGTGGCCTCGACGCCCCGGGGGGCATCGTCTACCGCATTAACGGTGATGGACACGACAGCGCTGTCGCTCAGCGAACCATCGAACACCTGCCAGGTAAAGGAATCGTCTCCATTCCAGTCAGGCTCGGGTACATAAACGAACGAACCGTCATTGTCGACCACCAGCGTGCCGTGCGCAGGTTGTGACGTAATGGTAAAGGTAACCTCGTCACCATCGACATCGGTATGGGCCAGACTGCCCCACAGTGTGTCGTCTTCGTCGATTTCGTAATCTGCGTCGGCTGCAACGGGTGCGTCGTTCACAGGCGACACTGTGATGGTGACCGTTGCAGGCACGGAGCTTGTCAATGGATCGCTCGCCGTAAAGGTGAAGGCGTCGGTACCGAAAAAATCGGCATCGGGAACGTACGTAAATGCCCCCGTGTACCTGTTCAGCTCGACGGTTCCATTGTCAGGCATGACGGCCAGGCCGAACTCCAGGGTATCGCCCTCGACATCAAGGGCCGTAACCGTTCCGCCTACCGAGACATCTTCCGACGTTTCGACATCGGCAGACACCGCGTTCGGAGCGTCGTTGACAGGTGAAATGGTTACCGAAACCGTAACGGGAAGGGACGACAGCTCGCCGTCATCAGCTGAATAGGTGAACCGGTCGACGCCGTAGACGTTCGCAAACGGGGTGTAGGTAAACGCACCCGTTTCGGCGTTCACGTCGACGGAGCCCGACACGGGGGCCGCAGCCAGGGCGAAGCTCAGGGTATCGCCGTCGATATCGCTTGCCGAAAACACGCCGCCGACCGGGGTATCCTCGTCGGTCTCGAGGGCGGCAGGTTGAGCCACGGGCACATCGTTCATCGGAAGCACGCCGATGACGACGGTCTGCGCGCGCGACTCGAGCTCGCCGTCACTTACGACAAAGGTAAACCCGTCGGCGCCATGGTAGTTCTCGTTCGGCGTGTAGGTAAACTCGCCCGTCACGGAATCGAGCGTCGCCGTACCCGCGGTGGGCATATCGGCGAAGGCAAAGGAAAGGTTGTCGCCTTCGACATCGTTACCGCGAAGGGCGCCGCCAAGCGATGTGTCTTCGGACGTTTCGAGAGATTGCGATTGGCCTGTCGGCGCATCGTTTACGGGGGTTACCGTGAGGCTGACCGTGGCCGTGACCTTACGTGGGCCGGAAACTTCGACCATCGCCATGTCGTCGCCGAACCAATCGCCATCGGGCGTGTATCGCAGCCGGTGGTCGCCCAGCAGTTCAAACGTCCCGTTCCGGGGTTGCGAGACAATGGCAAGCGCAACGTCCGTCTGGGCGGTGACCGAAACATCGAATTCGATTGGCGTGTCTTCGGGCGTCGAAACAACCGGAGCATTCACCGCCGGTTCGCCGACGATCAGGTTCGGGGTTTCGTTTACAGGCGATCCGCATGCTGCAAACAAAAGCACACCAGCGGTAAGCAGCACACTGCCGAGGTTGAGTCTCATCCGTTAACTCCCAATGGTCTACCGACGCCCCCCGCAGGGAAGCAAAAAACCTGCAGTGTACCAGCTTATGTTCGAGAGCTCGAACAGCTTACAGCTCGCGACGCAGGAACTCGCCCGGTCAAGGCCGATTCGGCGCGCACTCGCACGGCGACCGCCTACATGCGATAATTGCCCTCATGAAACTGCCTGCCTCCTTCCCCCTCGTGCTCCTGCTTCTCGCCGCCTGCGGCGCCGACGCGCCCGAACGCGTCGATCTGGCTGCCTGTGTCGCGTCACCCACCTGCCCGGGCGGCCTCGTGTACGTGGCCGATGAAATCGACTTTGCCATGACGGCTTCGGACGGTACGCTGCCGGGGTTCGACCTCGACGATTTCGACAGTATCGCTGGTGAGTACGAAGGGTGCGGCGTGGCCGATTCCGGGTCGGGCGACGGCGATGTCGGCGTCGACAATCGACTGGGTAGCCTGCTTGCCGACCTTCCGCAGCAGATTCTCGAGATCGTGCCGGGCGTGGTGCAATCGAGCATTAACGCCGGCACGCTGCTGTTTCTGACCGAACTCGTTCCCCTGGATGCCGGGCGTGGGTATGAGTGGGGCGCCGTCTTTCGCTTCGGTACGGGCGTGCCTCTGCTGGGAACCGACGATCGGCTTCTGCCCGATCAGACCTTCGCGCTCGATCCCGATCCGCTGCTCGGCTATGTCGAAGATGTGCGGAAGACGGATCGCGGTCTTGAAGGTGGGCCCTTCGATCTCAGATTCCGCATGCATTTTCTGGCCACCCCGCTGGCCTTTACCCTGCAGCGGGCGCGCTTCCGCTTTGTGGAAGAGGACGACGGATCGCTGCGGGGCGTGGTAGGCGGCGCCGTAAGCATGGAAGATGTTTTCGGCCTTCTCGACCTGCTGGGCGGCGACGATACGGCGCTGCGCGAGGCGCTGAAGTCACTGCTTCCCCCATTGGCCGACATTCGCTCACCCGAAACAGGCGACTGCGACGCGCTTTCGGCCGCGGTCGAGGTTCACGCGGTGCCGGCGTTTATCTTCGGGGAATAACCCCCGACCGGGTGCACGGTTGAACGTGCCCCCTGAAAGGGGGCCGCGATTGATGCTACGTCCGATCGATGGGGAGCGATACGGCTGGCCGTGCAGAGCGTCGACCGTGCCCCGTCGTGGTCTCTCCCTCACCCCATCACACGCTCTCCCCTTCAGCATGCAACCGTGCAGCACGTTCAGACGGTCTGCCGCTCCTGGGTCGAAGCCGATGCCGCCGGCTTCGCGAACAGGGAGTCCTTGGCGATGGACACCAGCGAACCCACGACGCCGATCATGCTGAGTCCGGCGCCGGGAACGGCAATCCACTCATACGCCGCTTTGGCCGCGTCGGTTCCACCAAGTCCGGGGGCCGCAAAACCGGCCATGAGCCAGAACAGACCGTAGAACAGGCCGCCCGCGCCGAACGCAACCGCACTGACCTGCGCCAACACGCCGAGGCCCGTCAGCAGAACCAGCGCGCCGATGGAGGCGAGGGCAGCCGCGCCGATGGCGCCGCCGTGCAGGTGGGCGCGCTTCATGTACGACCACGACTTCGATACGACCGCATCCTTCTTGGCGGTATCGCCCTGGTAAACCGTGGCGAGCGCTGCATTGCCCGAGTCGGCCAGCTTGCCTTTGATGGCGGCCTCATTGGCGCCGAATACGCCGCCCAGGCCGAAGCCGAAAAACACGGCCAGCAATGCCAGGATTGCGCCGACGGAAACGGCACGGGGAACACTTCGTTGATGGGAATTTGCGCTCATGGGTCCTCCTCAGGGGGAAGAAAGAAGGTATATCAAAGCTTACCATGCGGGACCGAACGACTCTGCATGCCTGGTCGGAAGTTTCACAGTCGCCGGTCGCTGCCGGGGCAAGGTCGGTTCCTGTAGATTGGATACCGCATGCGGCCCGGCCATTCCACCGGAAAGCGCATGCGCTCGCATATCGGCTGCGGAAGACTACGATGTCTTGCATGGACGTGGTACGACAGAAACATCCGACCGGGTGCGGCATCGCCTCCGTGGCCATGCTGGCCGGCACCGACTACGATACCGTGCGCGAAACGGCCGCCGGCATGGGTATTTCGGCCGACGATCGACGTCTGTATTCGGAAACCGACTACGTGCGCAGATTGCTTGACGCCTACGGTCTGCACGCATCGCCGGGCGAACGACCGTTCACCGGGTGGCACGATCTTTCCGACCGGGCACTGCTGGCGGTGTATGAGTCCAATGCCGAAGGCAGGCCGCAGTGGCACTGGGTCGTCTTTGAACGAGAGAACGGCAACCCCGTGGTGCTCGATCCGGCCACCGACGCACCGTCGAACCGCCGAACCGACTTCGACGAGCTGATGCCCTCGTGGTCGATTGCGGTGCAGTGACGCGTTGACGGACGGGGCCCGGCGCCTTCCGGAAATTCGGACCTTGGGAGGAAATCCTATCAGGATGCGCGTTTCTTCCTCGCTCTGGGTTTCGCTTTTGCCGTTGCGGCCGAAGACGGTTTCTTCGCCGAGGCCGTGGACGTTTTCTGGGGAGTCTGCGCTTTCTTTGCGCGCGTTTTCGTCGACGCCGCCTGCTTCCGTTTCGCCGGCTTTTCCACCGATGGCGTCGCCTTTCGCGCCGGCTTGCCTTCAGGCGTGGGCGCAGCCTTCGCAGCGGTCTTCCGAGGGGTCTTCGCAGCAGTCTTCGGAAGGCTCTTGGCAGCCTTACCTGTTCTGGTCGAGGCCTCGACTTTCGTCGTCTTCTTCTTTCGCGCAGTCTTAGCGGTTTTGGCCGATCCGGTGGTGCTGTTTGTCCGTTTTCGCGTCGCCGACCCCTTGGCCCGGGTCGACGTACTTTTCGGTTGAACACTCTCCGTCTCGGATTCGCTCGCCAGATCGATCCCGAACAAATCGCCCAGGCCGTCTTCGCCCAGCGTGAACTCGTCTTCGCCCTGATTCAGATAGGTGTCGGCCGAGGCAGCCGTTGCAATGAGATCTTCTTCGGGCACATTGCGCAGGCGGAAGAGAAGTACAGGCTCGTCGTCGAGGCGAACGCCGACGCCGTACAGCACCGCGGCCACATGCTTGCACATCGAGGCCCAATCGGGGCAACTGCATTCGAGATCGATATCTTTCGGCTTGGGAAACAGGCCCGTTTTCGGGTCGACGAAGAGCGCCATGACTTCGTCGGAAAACCGGCCGGCCAGCAGCTCTACCATCGAGTGAAACTGACCGGAAGTCTGGGCGACGAGCGCCTTCCAACGCTTGCCGTCAAGTTCGGCAATCTTGACTTCAACCTCGTACAGCTCGGAGCCGAGCACCCGTGCCCGCACCAGGCCCGGCTCGATCTGCAGGTCGACCACCGCACCGTGGCTGAGATACGAACGTCCGCGAGGAAGTCGGTTGGCGTAATCGGAATATCGCTCGAGATTGCGACACCAGGCCTGCCCCCACCATGAAACGGCGATTTTGCGGCCGCTTGTACGCACCGGGGCAAGCTGCTCACCCTTTTTCGCCAGCTTCCTTACAAGCTCTTCCGCCTTGCGGCGTCGCTCGGCGACAGGCACGTAGGGTGGATATGGGTCATAGCTCCATCTTGCCATGGCGAACCTGTGGTCAGACGGCCTCGAGGGCCGCCGCATCGAGTGAAAGCACCTGCATGAGTTCGGCGTTGCCGAGTTCGGTCAGCAAGGCTTCGCCCGTACCGGCCAGAACATTGTCGGCAAGCTGCCGTTTCGACTGCAGCATGGCGTCGATACGCTCTTCGAGCGTACCCTTGCAAACGAACTTGTGCACAACGACCGGGTTCTTCTGTCCGATACGATAGGCGCGGTCGGTGGCCTGGTTTTCGACGGCCGGATTCCACCACCGATCGAAGTGAACGACGTGCGAGGCGGCGGTCAGGTTCAGCCCCACCCCACCGGCCTTGACCGAGATGACGAAGAAGCCGACGCGCTCGTCTTGCTGAAAGCGTTCGACAAGTGCCTTGCGTTCCTTGACCGGCGTCGCACCGTGCAGCACAAGTCCCTGCCGGCGGAAAACCGATTCGAGGTAACGGCGAAGCGGCTCGGTCATCGTCTGGAACTGGGTAAAAATCAGCGCCTTCTCCTGCCGCGCCGCGATGGGTCCGCAGAGCTCGGCCAGCCGGGCGAACTTGCCGCTGTCGGCAGGCTTGAAGTGCTCGTCGCCCAGCCACTGCGAGGGGTGATTACAGATCTGCTTCAGCCGCTGCAGGTAAGCCAGAACCAGGCCCCGCCGCTCCATGCCGTCGACCGTTTCAAGCTTGCGGGCCAGCTCGTCAATCGACTTCTGGTACAGCACGGCCTGGGGCTTCGACAGGCGGCAGAAGGCGGTCATTTCGGTCTTGTCGGGCAGGTCGGAGATGATGGCCTTGTCGGTCTTCATGCGCCGCAGAATGTACGGACGCACAAGCTGCCGCACCGCCGCATGCCCGGCCGCAACACTCTCTTTCTTCGCCAGCCGCTCGAATGCCTTCAAAGATCCCAGCAATCCGGGATTGAGGAAGTCGAACAATGACCACAGATCGGTCAATCGGTTCTCAATCGGCGTACCGGTCAGCGCCACACGCGTGCGGCAGTTGAGAGCCTTGACGGCCTGCGATTGCCTGGTGCCCGGGTTTTTGACGGCCTGCGCCTCGTCGAGAATGACCAGATCCCACCGCTGCTTGCCCAGCGAAGGCGTGCGAACCAGGTAGTTATAGGTGGTAACTACGAGGGCCTGATTTTTCCAGTCGCGGGGCGAGCACTCGCCCATGCTGGGGTGGACGAACGAGACAGGGAGCTTCGGCGCGAAACGCGCACATTCGGCCTGCCAGTTACCCAACAGCGATGCGGGCACCACCAGCAGGCTGGGGCTTCGCTTCGGCTCGTACAGGTTGTGCAGCAACGCCAACACCTGCACCGTCTTGCCGAGACCCATGTCGTCGGCGAGACAGGCCCCAAGGCCCAACGATTGGAGAAACCACATCCACCGGAAGCCGACTTCCTGATACGGCCGCAGGGTTGCCTTGAATCCCGATTTGACCTTCATGTTGCCGACGGCTTCGGGATTCCGCAGCTTCTCCAGCACCTCGCGCAGCCACGTTCCCGCCTGCACGTCGACCCACTCGTTGTCGACGCCCCCCGGCTGCCGGTGCGCGTGCTGGTCGAGACCGGCCAACATGCGCATGGCCTCGCCGAACGACAGTCCGTCGGACGCGGCCTTTTCGACCTTACGCCAGTGCGTGAGCACTTCCTTCAGCCGCGCGCCGTCGAGTTCGACCCAGCGTCCCCTGATGAGGGCCAGTCCTTCCGACTGCTTCGCGATCTGCTTCCATTCGTGGGGGTCGAGTGGTTCACCATCGAGGGCCACGTCGACCGAGAAGGAAACCAGCGCGTCGAGCCCCAATCCCGCGGGCCCCTTTGAGCCGACCGATACGCCGACCTGCACGCGGGAGCGCGCCTTCCACCAGTCGGGAACGCGGCACAGCAGTCCGGCTCGCTCGCAGACCGGAATGTCGCGCAGGAACCGATAGGCTTCGGTCGGGGTCAACGCCAGGGGACGAAAAAGACGGCCCGACTCGACAAGTTCCTTGACGAACGCACTTTCCTTCGCGGCTTCGCTTACCGGCGTCAACAATCGTGCCAGCGCCGCCTTGTTGCGTGCACCCGCATACTCTTCGAGGGCATGCTTCAGCTTGACATGCTGTGCCTTGCCGGCCGCCGACACTCCGCTCGTATAGGTCGCAAGAAAGGCAAAGGGCCGCTCTGCGTCGTTCTTGTTCTCGGCCAGATGAAAGTACACCCGGCCGATGACATGCAGAACGGGGTCCCAGCTGCCCAACAGTTCCTGCATGCTGCCTTCGAAAGCGGCTGCATGCGCGGCGAAAGCCGTGTTCAACTGCTCCCAACCATGCGCCAGCACTTCGGGCGACAGGTACTCGCCCCCTCGCATGGGCGGGGCCTGCTCGGGCCATTCCCGCATGCTTTCATGGGGAAAAGGCACCCGCAGCTTCTCGCGTTGCTGCTCGAGCTCGGGGTTGAGGCACACCGCGGTCAGCCAGGCGCGGGCAAAACGCCGCCAGTACGCCGCTTCTGCCGGAAGCTCCTGTTCATTGCGAAGTCGCCCCAACCAAAGCAGCCCTTCACCGGTGCTCCGGGACAGGGCCTGGGCCAGCTCCGTCGAGAAACGATCGGACTCGGGCCAACCGGCAGTGTCGTCGGTCGGTTCGAGTAGCAGACTACCCGACGGAGACAGGGTCAGCTCGACATTTCCCATGCAGACGGCCTTTGCGCGAATATCAGCCGCGTACCCAGGCCACTTCGCCTTCGAGCGTGCCCGGCAGGCGTGCGCCCACCTGCAGCACCACCTTGTGGGCGATACGCGAACCGAGGCGGGCCGCGTCGACGGCCGACAGTCCGTGGTTCAGGCCGTACAGCACGCCGGCGGCGTACAGGTCGCCAGCGCCGGTCAGGTCGATGGGCGTGGCCGGAAAGGCCGGTACGTGGCGAATTTCACCGTCAAGACAGACGAAGGAGCCGTCGCCGCCGTGGGTCACGCACACATGCTCGCAATCCTTGCGAATGGCCTCAATGGCCAGGTCGGGTTCGCGCAGGCCGGTGTACACGGCGGCTTCGCGCTGGTTGGCGAAGACCAGATCGGCATACTCGCGCACCGAACGCCGCAGGTCGTCGCCGAAGGCGTCGACGATGAAGCCGTCCGAGAACGTGATGGCGACTTTGGTGCCGAGGCGCTTGGCCGTTTCCATGGCGCGGAAGGCGGCGGCGCGGGCCGAATCGGACGAGAACAGATAGCCTTCGACATACAGCCAGGACGAGCGACCGATTTCCTCTTCGGAGATGTCGTTGTCGTCCAGCGCGCTCGAAATACCCAGGTGGGTGTTCATGGTGCGTTCGCCGTCGGGGGTAATGAGCACGAGACAGGTGGCGGTGGTGCCTTCCTTGGTTCCCCCCGTCAGGGTCACGCCGTAGCGTCCGAAATCCTCGGCGTAGAAGGTACCGGCCGAGTCATTGCCGAGCGAACAGGCGTATGCACCCTTTCCGCCCAGCTGCGCGACGCCGATGATGGTGTTCGCTGCCGAACCGCCGGCGTGAATGCGCGCTTCGCGCTCGCCCAGGTAGTCGTGAATGGTCTTCTGTCCCGCTTCATCGGTCAGGGCCATGCCGCCCTTCTGCAGGCGCAGCTCTTCGATTTCGACATCGGTAACCGAGACCAGGTGATCGACGATACCGTTTCCCAGGGCGTAGACATCGACGGGGCGGGCTTGCGACATGACGTGAACTCCGGAAAGGGGCGAAAACCATAGTATACCGGTACGTGTGGTCGGCTTGCACGGTCTGGGGGCGTGGTGCACGGTAGACGAAAGTGATACGTGATAGGTGAAAGGTGATACGTCAATTGCTGCTGGTTATACTTGCCCTACCATTGACGTCCGGTCGGTGGAAGGAAACTTGTGACCGGAGACATACGGCAGGCTACGGTGGTCGTGCCCACTCCCTTGGGGGAGTATTTCAGTCGTTCGGCAAGGTGAGGGGGCCGGCGTCCGGCGCGTGCAGCACGGCCTGGGCGATCCCGCTTCCTCCCCTGCTTCCGGTTTCCATTGATGTACGAGCTTCCCCTCCTTCCTCCATACGCATCGCTCCTTTCACTCGGGACAGGCTCGCCGATACGGACCCGGCCCACACGGGTTGGAGGCGGAGGGGAGCCGTGTGACCTGGTGGGCGGATTCAGCATTGGCTATTGACGAATCGGCCATTCCACGCCGCAGGCGTGGTTGACCGCCCGCCAGGCAGGCGGATTAACGGATTGCCGCTTGCAGCGGCATCATCAAGGTGAAGTACTGCGGGTATAATGGCCGCTGCCGGAGGCAGCGATCCGTTAATCCCCCATGTTAATGGGGGTTTGGGGGAGAGGCGGCGCCAATCAGCCCCGAATCCTCACTTTTTGGGCGGCCAAATCATTTGGCCGACGAGTACCCGGCTGCTCGGCGACACCCCCGACCGGCGCGGAATCGACACACTTGCCCCCTGAAAGGGGGCCTCACGGCCGGAATCCGAAGCGTGAATCACGCGCGGCCCCC
>JAWLBW010000130.1:0-11802 GCA_041687475.1 bacterium | reverse complement strand
CTCGTTCCGCTACTATCGTTGGAGCGAATATACCGAGCAGGTCATCGACCTGGAAACCAATCAGGTAGGCGCCTTCACCATTGAAGACATCGTCATGCAGAAGTATTACCAGGACAGCTTCGCCATTCAGGTGGGCGGCGGCTATCGCTTCCTCGATCGGCATGAAGTGCGCGCCGGTTACACCTTCGACTCGCAGGCGGCCATGAACGAAGGCATTACCATCAGCGACTTCGATGCGCCGAAGCACATTCTCGCCATCGGTTACGGCCTGGATATTACCGAAGATTACTACGCGAACCTTTCGTTCAACCAGGTCATCTATCAGGATCGCGAAGTGACCAACTCGCGCACGACGCCGATTTCGGTACTGGGCGAAGCCCCCAACATGGGCAACGGCACGTACGACTGGAACGTGCAGACCGTGGCCCTGCAGGTCGGCGGACGGTTTTAGCGCGACGCACGGGTGCACGGAATGCCCAATGCCCAATGGCCAATGTCCAATGGACAATGACGTGCAGAAAGGCTGAACGGTAGCCTGCAATTGCTTCCGAGCTTCAAGGGGAGATACGTGATGAACGTGTCTCCCCTTTTCTATGTCCACTTCGAGTTGCGCCGCCGAGCAGGGCGAGGCCGGCAACGAGAAGTGCACGTGCAGCACGGCACGTCGGAGGGAGCGCGGTGTCACGGGTTCAGACCCGGTTGCACGGCGCGCTTCGGGTGAACGGCCTTCCGTGCGTATCTCGCCTGTGCTGAGCCGGGCGAAGTATCGTCCCAGGCGCCCTGCGCCTGCTCGGCGACTCGATAAGGCTGGCGCTCTCCCGCTCGCCCCATCGCCCACTCTCTCCCTCAAACGGGCGCGCCGGCTCGCCGTATCAGCCGTGCTCAGTCTTTCCAGCGGTGGCCGCAGGTGCCGCAGCGGCGCCGGCGTTGGTAGTGAAGCAGGGGCAGGCCGAGTCCGACCAGCGTAGCAATCCACGCGCCGGGCCCGAGCGGGGCCATGCCCACGTCGGTGTTTCGACAGAGGGGGCAGGTTTCTTCGTCGTCGCGCAGCTCACCCTTCCCCTGAACGGCGCCCTGCCCTTCGCCTTCCTCGAGGGTAATGTCCTTGCGCCAGTATTCGTCGCCTTCGTCTTCGATCAGAGGCACCGAGCGATCGCGACGGAGAATTTCGAGGGCGCGTTCGGCGTCGGCACGATGTACCTGCAGGCGTACGCCGCCCAGCATGACCGAAAGCCCGGTAGCCCCCAGCGTGTTCTCGTCGGGAAGCATCGCGGCAATGCCTTCGACCTCGAGTCGCGTGCGGGCAATCTCGGCTTCAAAGGCCATGTCGAAGACGGCTATGGTTACGAATTCATCCATGCATATTCCTCCGGAAACGCCGGCCCGTTCGACCGTCGTCACACCTTCGCGCGAATAATATCGAGACCAGAAACAGCCCGCGCACAATCGTCGTCGAGTTCAGGTCACGCATCGACATTTTTCCCCTCGAAGTAGAGGCGGAGGACCTTCCCTCAGCATATTCGGTTCCGGCTTCAAATGCCACAGCATGACAGGGTTTCTATTCAAACCGCATTGTAAGCCCTGCGCTCCGATAAGCGGGCGGTCACGGCTGTTTTTCGCGAACCTCAACCGGTAGGCTGGTAAGGCAGGAGGTTATTACATGAAAGTCGTTCACCGGGTTCTTCTTCCTTTGCTGGTGGCGGCCGTCACGCCTTCGGCAGTGGCTGCAGCCCCGATTTCACTGCTTCCGCTCGTACAGGCGGCTTCGCCGATCGAAGACGGTAATGTGCGTATCGCCGCGCGTCTTTTCGAGAACGTCATCAACGCCCACGACTTCGGTCGGGCCACCGATTATGTCGCGACCTGGGCCATTCAGCACAATCCGTCTACCGGCAGGGACATGCTTACCAGCCGCGAACAGATTCAGAAACATCTCAATGAACTGAAGACGGCCTTTCCCGACTTCAGGTATCAGATCGTCGAATACATTCCCGAGCGCAACAAGGTCGCGGTGCGTTACCGGTTCACGGGTACCCATAAGGGTGAGTTCATGGGCATCGCGCCCACGGACAAGAAAGTTACCGTGTGGGGCGTCGAGGTTCTGCGCATCGAGCAGGGCATGGTGCGCGAGTTCTGGGGCACGCCCATCAATGTTTCCCTTCTGATGGAGCTGGGGGTTCTTCCGCTCGCCGGTAACGGCGAGGGCTGAGGGAAAAAACCCGCACATCGAGTCTGTGAGGTCGGTGAGTTCGGAGGGAGGTTCTCGACTGCGCTCGTGACCCCGCCACACTTACCGGCGATTTTCAGAGCAGCCGCGTTTCCACTCGCGGCTGCTCTTCGATTTTTTTTCCAGGCAGGTAGCCTGCGGCTTTCCCCCCGAAGGGGCAGTTCTCGGGTAGAATGTGGGCATGGAGTCGCTCCTTCAGCCCTGCCTCTGGTGCGGGCAGCCGGCAACGATCATCTGGGTGCACGGGCACGGTCAGTGCAGCCGGTGCGGCATCAACACAGACGAGTGCTGCCGGGGCGAGACCTGTTCGCCTCATTCGCCCGACGACGGTTAACCGGCCGGTTCAAGGGCGTTTTACGCGCAGGCGACGGCCGGTCGGGCTTTTCGTTCCCCACCGCCGGAACCTGTGATAGGATGAAGCCTGAACTTCAGGTGCCGCATGCTTCTCGCGATTCTGTCGAGAAATCCCAGCCTCTATACCACCCGTCGCTTCACCCAGACCGCCAGAAAGATGGGGCATCGCACGATCGTCATCGATCCGTTGCAGTGCACGCTGCGGCTCGACAAGCGCCCCAGCGTGATTCACCACGGCAAGGTGCTCGACGATGTAACCGCGGTCTTGCCCCGCATCGGTAACTCGATTACCGAATACGGTATCGCCGTGGTTCGCCAGTTCGAGCTGGCGGGTAAGACGAGCGTCAACCCCGCCAATGCCATCGCGGTTACCCGCGACAAGATGCGCAGCATTCAGGTACTGCAGCAGAACGGCTTGCCGGTGCCCCCCACCATCATGCTGCGCAGCCCGCGCGACATTCCCGAGACGGTGAACCTGTTGGGCGGCATGCCCATCGTGGTCAAACTGCTTCAGGGCACGCAGGGCATCGGCGTCATGCTGGTCGAAAACCTGTCGAGCCTCGAGAGCATGGTCGAAACGTTGTGGGGGCTCGGACAGAACATTCTGCTGCAGCGCTATGAGAAGGAATGCGGCGGGCGGGATCTTCGGGTCATCGTCGTGGGCGACCGCGTCGTCGCCGCCATGCGCCGACAGGCGCGTCCCGGCGAGTTCCGGGCCAACATTCACCGCGGCGGCGCCGGTACCCCGGTCGAACTGCCCCCCGAATACGAAGCCTGCGCGTTGAAAGCCGCTCGTATTACGGGCCTCGAGGTCAGCGGCGTAGACATGTTGGAAACCCCCGACGGCCCCAAGCTGCTCGAGGTCAACAGCTCGCCGGGATTCGAGGCCATTGAAAAAGTATCGGGGCTCGACATCGCCGGTACCATTCTCGAGCACGCCGTTCGCCTGACGCTTGCCCGGAAAGAAAAGGTTTCGGCCTGATGCCCGCGATTGCAGACGATATGGAAATCGGCGGCACCTCCATCGAACCGGGCCGGGTTCACGAGATTCGTATCAAGCTCAGCGAGAGCTACGGCAGCACCGCGGTGTACATGCCCATCACGGTCGTGCGGGGCGTCATGCCCGGGCCCACGGTCTACATGACGGCCGCCGTGCACGGCGATGAAATCAACGGGGTCGAGATCGTGCGGCAGTTGACCTATACCCTCGACCCCGAACGGCTTCGCGGCACCGTCATCAGCGTACCCATCGTCAACGTGCCGGGGTTCAACAATCGCTCGCGGTATCTGCCCGACGGGCGCGATCTGAATCGCACCTTTCCGGGAACGCCCCACGGCAGTCAGACATCGCGCATCGCCTCGACGCTCTTTCAGGAAATCGTACAGAAATCGCAGTACGGCATCGACTTTCACACGGCCACGGCCGGTCGGCGCAACATGCCGCACATTCGCGCCGATGTCGAACACGCCGAAACCCGGCGTATTGCGCGGGCGTTCGGCGCCAACGTCATTCTGCACGGAAAAGGACGCAAGGGTTCGCTGCGTAAGGAAGCGGTCAAGACGGGTGTGGCCTCCATCGCCTTCGAAGCCGGCGAAGCCGACCGCTTTGAAGCCGAAGCGGTCGAACGAGGCATTCAGGGCGCCTTCAACGTCCTGGCCGAGTTGCGCATGCTCGAAGACTGGCGCAAGGTCGAGCCGCCCTACCAGGTCATCGTGAAGACCGGCGAATGGGTGCGTGCCGATCGGGGCGGTATCGTAAACGTGCTGCCCCACCCCGGCGACCTCGTCTACGCCGGCGATGAGATCGGCGTCATCTCGAACCCCTACGGTCGCGAGCTCACCGGAATCAAAGCGCCGTTTACCGGCCTGGTCGTGGGGCTCACGGTGAATCCGCTCGTGAACCCGGGAAGCCCGGTCTGCCACCTGGTCAAGCTCGACAAGACCCTGCCGGTCGTCGAAGAGGCCTTGGGGCGCAGTCCCGAACGCTGAAAGGCTTCGTCGTCGTGGGTGCGTCAGGATACACGGTGGCGCAGAGACGGCTTGGGGAAACGCGGAACGCCGAACGCGGAATAGACTCGGAATGCGCATACGGGGGGTCGGCACAACCTCACGGCTCATTTTGCCTGGGCATCCGGGTTATCGGACCGCTGAGCGGCTCCAGGTCGAAATCGAGACTCGTCGCCCAGGGCCACGAGCGTTTTACTTACCGCGCACTCTTACCCGACTTCGGCCGTTTCGCCTCTGCCACCGAGAAGAAGTTGGTCGAGGGCATCACGCAAGGCTCCGATATCGACCGGTTCTTCCAGATACCGCCAATTCCGACCGGCGGGCATATCTTCGCCCAACATTTCGCCGGCGAAAACGAAGATGACCGGTTTCGTGAAGTGTTGCGACGCCCACTCGGCCAGCGGCTCATCGTCGGCTACCCGTGCCAGCGGGTCGCCGATAAGCAGGTCTACCTCGGGCTGCAACAGCCGCTCCGACGCCGAAGCCCCGCCTTCGAAGATTTCGACCTTGTAGCCGTCGATACCCAGAACGGTACGCAAAAAGAACCGTGCGTCGGCATCGGGCTCGACCAGCACGAGCCGCTTTTCGCCGCGTCGCAGAATGTCGGCGCCGTGTTGGCGTGCGAACTGTTCAAGCTCCGTGTCTTCGCCCTGCAGGCGAATGGCCACCCCGCCTTCGTCATGTTGCGAAACCCGCACCACCTCGCCCTTCAGGACGGGCGCAACAGCGGTACCAGGCAGAAAGATGCGCACCTGCACGCTTTCGCCGTTTTCGAACGGGTCATCGGTGTGCACGAACAGGCCGTGCTCGGAAACATCGCGACACACATAGGTCTGCGTCTTGTCACCGCGCATAATCTGTACGCGCACTTCTACGCCGTAGCGCGGTCGGCGGCGGCTATCGCCGGATTCGTTCACTGCCATTTCTATCAGCAATCGGCTCGAGGGTAACGCTTGATGCCTGTAGCAACGCTTAAATGCCTGTACCTTGAATGCCTGTATATGATACGCAGCCCCACGGTGCGCCGTCAAAGCAAGCACCGACCGGGTCTGCCGTCTGGCTTGCCGAAATGCGCGCATGAACCAAAGCTGACCCAAGATGCAGCACTGCAGGAGGTGTTATGGCTGAAATCGCAGGGGTCGAACGACGTTCTCGCACCCGTATAAGCTGGGGCGCCGTGTTCGGTGGCTTCTTCATCGCCCTCGGCGCACAGGTACTTCTGACCCTGTTCGGACTCGGGCTCGGGTTTACAAGCCTCGACCCGACGGCACAGAATCCGTTCGAGGGTCTTGCCACCGGCGCCGTCATCTGGCTCGTGGCCAGCCTCATCATCAGCATGTTTCTAGGCGGCTTCGCCTCGGGGCGACTGGCGGGGGCGCCCACCCGTACCGACGGAGCGCTGAACGGCGCCGTCGTCTGGGCCTTCTTTCTGGCCATTACCCTGTTCATGACCGGCAACATGCTGGTCGGCGTGCTCGGCACGGTGGGCTCGGTGGCCGGCAAGGGTCTGCAGACGGCCGCTTCCGAAGTGGGTGAGCAGAGCGGCGCCATCGAAGGCATTCTCGAAGATACCGGCGAGCCGGCGCTGCAGCCCCAGGCCATTGAAGAAAGCGCCGAGCAGGCGGCCGAACAGGCCGCGCAGGTGCCGACCGACAGACCGGGAGAAGCGGCCGAACAGGGGGCGCAGGCCTTTGAGGAACAGGCCGAAGCCGTAGACGCCGAGGCGGTTGCCAACGTCATCGCCGAAAATACCGAGCTGTCGCAGGAAGAAGCCTTGAATCTCGTGCGCCAGGGTCAGACCGCGGTGGGCGAGGCTCTTCCGAGCGGGCAGGAAGCGCGCGAAATCGCCGCCGACGTGACCGACGTGACCGCCGGCGCGGCGTGGGTGCTGCTGGTAGCCCTCACAATCGGGCTTCTGGCCGGGTTGCTCGGCGGCGCCGTGGGCGCCCCGCGAAGAGCCTACGCGACGACGACGGTTTAGGCCGGCTTACGGGCAACCAGCGCGCCCTCGGGTCCCAGCCACGCCGGCAGGCGTACCGGAACGAGGCCGTGCAGGTATGACCAGGCATCGACCACTTCAAGGCCGAAGGAAGCGACGAAAGCCTTCAGCTCGTTGACGTGCATCATGCCGACATGATGTTCCATGCGGTCGGGTATCGCATAAAAGACCTTGCGAACCCAGTTGTGGTTGGGCGTCGTGAGATACAGCGTGCCGCCGGGTCGAAGCACGCGCGCCATGTCGCGCACGGCTTTTTCCTGGTCGGGACGGGTCAGGTGCTCGATGACGTCGGTCATCATGACGCCGTCGAACGATTCGTCGGCGAACGGAAGGCCGTCGGCGGCGCTGCCGGTTTCGAAGGCGATGTCGGGCAGGCGCTGCCGGGCGACTTCGACGGCATGGGCCGAAATGTCGTAGCCGTACAGCCTGGCGCTTCCCTGGAAGCGTTCGAGCAGGTAACCGTAGGCGCATCCTACGTCGAGAAGATCGCCGCCGGAAAACCACGGGCGATAGGCTGACGCCAGGTTGTCGAAATAGCGCTTTACATCGCGGTAACCGCCCGTCATCTTGTAGAAGAAGGAGTCCTTACCGCTGAAGTAGTTCTCGGTGTAAATCTTCTCGTAGTCCATATGCCTTACCAGCATAGCCGCACACGCCGTTACGGGCAACTCGCATTGACCTTCGCCACCAATGGCGGCGTACTCATTCTGCTGTCTTCCCTGCCCTGGCTGATCGGCCATGACTGGCGGCTGTCGCCCGACGCCCTGGGGCCGCTGGCCGTTGCGCTTCTCTGGGGCGTGCTCGCGGCAGTCGAAGAGCAAACGCAGCCGTGGCCACCGAAAATCAAGGACGGCGAAGACTCCGTCTGGCGGAAACTGGCGCTCATCGGACTCTGGAGCCTGCTTCCGCTCAGCAGTTGGGATGCCCGATTTCACGGGGTCACCTTTTCCGTGGGGCTCGCGCTGGTGCTTGCGGGCGCCGGCCTGCGAGTCTGGTCGCTGCGCGAATTGGGGCCCCTCTTCACCTGGCACGCCGGCGTCACCAGTGAACACCGCATCGTGCGCAGCGGACCCTACCGCTATCTGAAACATCCCAACTACGTGGGAAACATTCTCTTTGCAGGCGGAATCGTGCTTACCTGCGGCTCGCAGCTGGGCTGGCTGGGCTTCGCCGTCGTTCTGTTCTCGATCATCTACACCGCCCGCCACGAGGAAAGCGTGCTGCGGCGACATCTGCCCGGTTATCACTGAGGTGCGGCGAAGGCCTTCGTGACATGCGTCGGAGCATCGGGAGGCTACCCAGCAATCTCTGCCGGCTGCGTTACCCGGAAGACTTTCACGTCGGTATACTGTGTGCATGAATAAACGAGCGTGCACAATCGATGTCATCGAGGCCCCTTTCGGTCCCGTGGTCGCCCTCGGCCTTGCGGGTAAGCTGGTCTATACCGACATGGGACCCGACGCCCGTGCCCGTGCCGCCGCTTTCGCCGGCCGCCACGATTTGATTCCGGAACCTCGCGAGCTGGCCGACATGCGCGCACGACTGGGCAGGTACCTTGCGGGCAATCTCGACGCTTTCGAAGATATGCCCGTACGCTTTCTGGGTGGAACCCCATTTCAGCAACAGGTCTGGCTGGCGCTTCGCCGCTTGCCGGGTCGAAGACTCGAAACCTACGGTCGTGTGGCGGCCGACATCGGACGCGCGGCCGCCGTTCGGGCGGTCGGCCAGGCTATCGGACGCAATCCGCTCAGCCTGGTGATACCGTGCCACCGGGTGGTCGGCTCCGACGGAAAGCTGACCGGATTCGGTTGCGGCTTACCCGTCAAGCGCGCCCTGCTGCGGCACGAGGGCTGGACCATCGATGCCTCGGACCGGGTGGTCGCGCAGAATGCCCTGCCCCTCGCCGGCCACCAAAAATCGGCGATGTTCTCTGCAACAACGATCTGACCGGGCCGTCGTGAACAATCTCTTTACTTCCCTGCCCACGAATCTCGAACGCGAAGTCTTCGAAGATATCGTCAGCGCCGCAAACGTTCGCATCGAACGTATCGTATCCAAAGGCCACACTTCGCCTGCCGAGGGATGGTACGACCAGGACGAGCATGAATGGGTCGTCGTGCTCGAGGGCGCGGGCACCATCGGATTCGAAGACGGCCGTGAAGTGACCCTGCAGCGTGGCGACTGCCTGAACATTCCGGCGCACACGAAACACCGCGTCGCGTGGACCGCTCCCGACCGACCGACCATCTGGCTGGCCGTTTTCTACTCGTAGCGGCCTTGAAGACGGTCATCAAGCAGCGTCGCCTCAAGTTGCGCCGACCGAGACTACCGTCCCCGCCCGCACGGTCATGCCGCCGGTGCTTCCACGCAGCCCCGTCGCCGGCAGGCCCGTCAGGCTGGCGCGATGCCTACGTCCGGATTCCAATGAGGTACAGCGTGCCTCACGGATACCCGAACGATCTCATGGCAGAACAGACCAGGCAGAGCCCCCTCGACGCCTTCCTTCCCTCGCCCGACGTGCGTGAACATCACCGGATCACGGTGCGGGCGCCGGCATCCTTTGTTTACGAAGCCTGCCGCGTCTTCGACATGCAGTCGGTCTTTCTCGTCAGGGCCACCTTTCGCCTGCGCGCGCTGCTGCTTGGCGCCGCCGACGCGCAGGGCTGGAAGTCGGATGGCCTTTTTACCGATGTGAGACGCATGGGCTGGGGAATTCTGGTCGACGAGCCCCCGCACCTGTTTGTGGCCGGCGCCAACTGCCAACCCTGGCGCGCCGATGTACGGTTCACGCCACGCTCGGGCGATATCAGAACCTTCGCAGCGCCCGAACAGGTCAAAATCGCCTGGTCGCTGGAAGTCGAAGCTTCAGGGCCCGAGGAATGCAGGCTTCACACCGAAACCCGGGCCCAGGCAACCGACGCCGCTGCCCATCGACGATTCATGCGCTATTGGCGTTGGGCGCGTTTCGGAATCATCGGCATACGCCTGCTTTTGCTTCCGGCCATTCGTCGCGAGGCCGAAGCCCGCTACCGACGCGACCAGGTCGCAGCGGGCAGCCACAGCCGGGCATCGCGATTCGAGCGGTCGGCGCGAAGCCGGTTCGTTTTCGGCGACCCTCGGTCAAGTCGCCGAAGAGCTAGTGACCGGCGAGGTACTCGAGCACCGAGTAAACGATGATGCCGAGCACGAAGGCCAGCATGGCAAGGTGATTGCGCTGCGAGTGCGAGTGGTGAAACATGTCGGCGGCGCCGACGTAAATGAACGTACCCGCGGCCAGCGACATGAGTAACTCGGCCGTGTTCTGAACGACGGTATGCGACAGCAGGTCAATGGTCTGCGACGCCACTGCCGCCCCGAACGGCGTGGCCAGCGCCACAAGGGCGGTCAGCAGAAGCGTACGGGCGGCGCTTACGCCCTGCGCCATGATGAGCGCGGCAGCCACCAGGCCTTCGGGAAATTCGTGCAGCACGACCCCGAAGGTTACCGACGCCAGCAGGTCGTGGTCTTCGACGGCCGCGCTCGAGGCCAGCGCCAGCCCGTCGATCAGCGAGTGAATGAGCAGGCCGGCCCAGGCCATCCACGTCATGGAACGCAGATCATGGGCGTGCCCGGTTACTTCGTCTTCATGAACGTGGTGCGGTACGGCAAACTGCTCGAACAGGTACATGAGCAGAAAGCCGACGAGCAACACCAACGGCGCCCACTCGTTGCGGGGAAAGACTTCGGGAATGATGCTCAGGAACGAGAGCGAAAGCAGAATACCCGCAGAAAACGCGAGCACGTAATCGCGGTTCGCCGAGCTCCAGCGGTGAGCCAGCACCACGAGAATACCGCCAAGCATCGTGGCGGCGGCGGCAATGAAAGCGTATGAGACACTGAGCACAAAAATGGCCGGGGTAAAACTTTCAGCATACCAAAGCGGCCGTTTGAAAACCAACGCGGTTTTGCCGACGCCCCCGCCCCGGCAACCATTCGCAAGACGACGGTTCAGACTTGGTTTCGCAGGCGGCAAGCGCTATCGTACAGAAAACCCGAGGGCGCATGAACCCCATGCAACGCGCATGACGATCAGCGTGGTTGTCGCGCTCGTACTTTTTGTCTTCCTCGCCGTCGCCAACTATTTCCTGCAGCAGCGACGGGTGCAGAATATCGAAAAACTTACCGTTCTCGCGGCTGACGTGTCGCGACAGAAGACCCTCGCCCAGCGCACTGGTCTGCTGGCACACCGCCTTGTTATCGAAAACCGTTCGACTGAGCGAAATGCCATTCAGGTCGAACTGAAGCGCATCGTCGCCCAGATGGAGCAGACTACCCGCGCCATTCTGGCCGATTCCGGCGCCGCCGGAAGCCTGCTGCCTACCCAGGCACGGCAATTACTCGGCCGCGCGCCCTACTTTCTCGAACCGAATCTCAACCGATACCTGGCTGCGGCAGGCAACCTGGCCGAAGCCCCCGATTCGGCGTTGACTCCCGATAACGAAGACCTCGAGGAAATCGCCAGGCTGAACGTACCCGGACAGCTGGTCAGCGCTCTCGATACGGCTTCGGTCAGCATCGAACACCGCATCGAGAGCAACCAGGATGCGCTCAAGCAACTGCACCACTATGAACTCGCGGCCATGTTTCTGTTGCTCGGTTTCGTCAGCGTGGCCGTGTTCCGTCCCATGATTCTCAGGGTAAACAGCGACATGGAAACCCTGGATGCCAGCCGCACAGCCGCCGAAAAAGCGCGGTGGCGGGCGCTCTTTCTTGCCGAAGCCGGAAACGCCCTTTCATCTTCGCTCGATTACGAGACCAATCTGCGCACGCTTGTCAGGCTGACGGTGCCCCGCCTGGCCGATTACGCCTTCATCGATCTGCTCGATAATAACGGCCGACTGGTGCGCAAGGCGACGGCGCACGTCAACGCCGAAAAGGAAGCGTTTCTGGCGACCGTACCGCAGTATCCGCCGTCGCCGGAAGCCGTGCGGCCCATTCGAAACGCATTGGACTCGGGCAGGGCCTCGTACCGAAACGACGTTCGGCACGAAGAACTCGAACAGGCGTTTCCGCGCCCCGAACACCGCAAGGCGCTCGATGTTCTTCGGCCGCAGGCGGTCATGTTCGTACCCCTGATTTCACGCGAGGTACGCTTGGGCGCCATGGTACTGGTAGCCGCCGAGTCTGCGCGCCGATTCGACGACCGAGATCGACAGCGAGGGCCAGATCGTCGTCG
>JAWLBW010000129.1:0-11963 GCA_041687475.1 bacterium | reverse complement strand
CGGCCATGGGTGGGTCGACGGCCATTCTCATACTGCTGCTCGGCATTTACGACGGCATGATGTGGGACATGATCAACAGCGCCACCGACATGTACCACGGCCACGCCAAGGTTACCGCCGAGGGCTATGTCGATCGGCGCGAGATGGACCTCACGCTTCCCCAGAACGAGCTGCCGCAACAGCTGCGCGAAGACGCCCGGGTACGCGGTGTCGCCGGACGCCTGCGGGGGTTCGCGCTGCTCAGCGCGGGCGAGGGCGACGGCGCGCAGACCCAACCGGCCGAACTCTTCGGTGTGTCTCCGACCGAAGAGGCCACGGTAACCCGGTTGCACGATCGGGTGGTGAAGGGGGCGTTTCTGAGCGCCGTCGACGGCAAGGGTATCGTACTGGGCAAACCGCTGGCAAAGCGGCTGGCTGCCGATGTGGGCGACGAGGTGGTGGCCATGGGGCAGGGGGCCGACGGTTCGATTGCCGCCGAGTTGTTCCGGGTAACCGGCATTATCGACACCGGCGACTCGGCGCGCGACGGCTCGTTGGCCATCGTAGGTCGCGCGACCCTGCAGACCATGGTGTCGCTGCCCGATCAGGTGCACGAGTGGGCGGTAAGCATCAGGCAGCCGCTGCTCGCCCGCGAATGGGCGCAGGAACAGGCGGGGCGCTTTGACGGAGCCGAAGTGCTGCCCTGGCACCAGTTTCTACCCGCCATCGCGCAGGCGCTCGAGGTGTGGGAAGCCGTCGACTGGATCTACGGCTTCATTTTCTACTTCGCCGTGGTGCTCATTGCCATCAACACGATGTACATGGCGTTTTACGAGCGCATCCGCGAATTCGCCGTCATGGGGGCCATCGGACTCAAGCAGGGTCGCCTGAGTCGGCTGATTCTGCTCGAGGGTTTTCTGATGAGCTTCCTGGCCGGTATCGTCGGCGGCGCCGTCGGCCTGGGCATGTCGTGGTACCTGTCGCGCTTTCCCATCGACTTCAGTCATGCCATGTCGGCCATCGAGTGGGGCGGTACGGCCCTGCAGCCTCGCCTGCAGGCCTACCTGACGGCCGACAACGTGGTGAAACCCATTTTCATGATTACCGCGTTGGGCGTCATCGTTTCCCTGTTTCCGGCGCGGCGGCTGCGCAAGCTGCGTCCGGTCGAAGCGCTGCGCGAAATCTGAGGGCATGGAGAACGTCATGATCTGGCTCAAACTCGGTTGGCGCAACCTGCGCCGCAATCCACGTCGCACCGCCATTGAAGTGCTTTCGGTGGCCGGCAGCATTTTCATTGCCGTGCTCTTTCAGAATTTCGCCACCGGCTCGTACGCCAAGATGATTGAAGACGGCACGCAGATGGCGAGCGGCCACATTGGTTTCTACGCCGACGGATACCTTGAAGATCGACAGGCGTCGCTGTCCTTCAGCGTCGATGAACTGCTTGCCGACCTTGAAAGCGAGCCGGGTGTCAGAGACGTGTACCCGCGCGCCTACATTCCCGGGCTCGTACAGTCGAGCCGGCAGAGCCGGCCCACGGTCATTCTGGGCATCGACTTCGAGCGGGAAAGGGAACTGAACCCGATGCTGCTTGCCCAACGCTTCGTCGACGGCGGCGTTCCCGAAGCCGACTCGCGAGGAACCCCCGAGGCCGTAATCGGCGTAACGCTGGCCGAAGAATTGGGCCTCAAGGTGGGCAAGAAATTCGTGGTCATGGCGCAGGGACCCGACGGCGAGATTCAACGCCGGCTCATGCGCGTGGGCGGCATCGTGAAAACCGGCGTGCGCGAAATCGATGCGGCCACCGTCATTGCCCCGCGCGGCGGTCTGGGTATTTTTCTCGGCGAGGGAAACCGGGCCCACGAAGTGGCCGTCATGCTCGACGATATCAAGCTCATCGATGAGACGCTTCCGCGGTTGAAGCAACTGACTGCCGGGAAACCGGGTGTCGACGCCTATCACTGGGAAGAGGCCATGCCCCAGCTGGCCGACATGATTCGCATGGATCGGGCGCAGATTCAGATCGTGGTTGTCATTCTCTTTGCCCTGGTGGGTATCGGCACCATCAACACCCTGCTCATGAGCGTCATGGAACGGGTGCGCGAGTTCGGGCTGCTGCGCGCCCTGGGGGTGAACCGCATGGGCGTGCGCAAGATGCTTTTCGGTGAAGCCTTCGTGCTTGCTTCGGCCGGCATAGGCCTGGGGTTGGGTGTGGCCCTGCTGCTCAACGTTTACCTGTCGACCAAGGGCATCGACTTCACGGCGCTCATGGAAGGGCAGAGCGTGGGCGGTCTCATGGTCGACCCCGTGATGCGCAGCGGCTGGGACATTCCCCGCATGGCCGTCATGACGGCGGGCATGTTTCTCATTGCGTTGCTTGCCGCCCTGTATCCGGCGCAGCGGGCGTTGAAGGTGCTGCCTTCCGAAGCCATGCGCCGTTACTGAAACCGGGAATTTTCAAGGAAAGGTCCAACATGGATGCCATTCGACTGCAGAACGTATCGAAGCTTTACGAGGAAGGCGGAACCATCGTGCGCGCCGTCGACGCTGTGAGCCTGAACATCGCCAAGGGCGATTTCGTCACGCTGGCCGGTCCCTCGGGTAGCGGAAAGACGACCCTGCTCAACCTCATCGGCGGCCTCGACAGGCCCGATGAGGGCGAGATTTACATCGACGGCGAGTCGACCCACGACAAGAAGGATGATGAGTTGACCGATCTGCGCCTGCACAAGGTGGGCTTCGTTTTTCAGGCCTACAACCTGGTGCCGGTGCTCAGCGCATTGGAAAACGCCGAGTTCGTCATGCTCATTCAGGGCGTGCCCCCGGCCGAACGTGAGCGCCGCGTCAAGGCCGTGTTCGACGAGTTGGGTATCGGTGGGCTCGAAGATCGCTTTCCCACCCAGCTCAGCGGCGGTCAGCAGCAGCGCGTGGCCGTGGCCCGCGCCGTGGCGAGCCGGCCGGCCATCGTGCTTGCCGACGAGCCCACGGCCAACCTCGACTCCGACTCGGCGAAGGCGCTCATGCGCATGATGCGCATGCTGAACGAAGAGCAGGGCGTTACCTTCGTATTCAGCACGCACGACCCGCTGGTCATCGACCAGGCGCGCCGGGTGATTCGCATGCGCGACGGCCGTATCTCGGCCGACGAAGTTCGCCAGGCGGTCTAGGCTCGTCATGCGTTACCGATGGTATTCGACCTTCCTGCTCGGCGCCGCGCTGCTGGTAACGGTCGATTCGGCGAGAGCTTTCGAGGTGGAAGGGGGCGCCGCCCTGCGCGAGACCGCCGTGCTCTTTCGGCCGCCGTGGGAGGCGCCGCTGCCCGACGACGCATTCGGTCTGGCCGAGATCAAACTACGTCCCTTCGTTACGGTACGCGAAGAGAACGTGAGCGTGTCGCTGGCGGCCGAAACCCGCGTGGGCCTTACGGCCATGAATACGGCCCTGCTCACGCAGGGAGTGGCCTCGGCCGGAAGCGTGTCGGTGCTCGGGGTGTCGGCGCCTCTGCGCCGCTTCGATCTCACCTGGAAGCATATCAGCGACCCCCACGTCGCCTGGCAGACCAGCATCGAGCGGGCCGATGTTTTCGTGCATACCGGACCGGTCGATATCGATCTGGGGCGCCAGCCCATCAGCCTGGGCACCAGCCGCTTTGTCGGCGTGCTCGACGTTATCGCCCCCTTCGCACCCGGCGATCTTGACTCGTCGTACAAGCCCGGCGTCGACGCGGTGCGCGTGCGCACCGGCTTCGGCATGGCCGGCGAAGCCGAGCTGCTGGCCGTGGCTGCCGACCCCTGGGAAGACAGCGCCATCGTGGGACGCCTGCGCGATTCCTTCGCGGGCATCGACCTCGAAGTGCTTGGGGGAAGGTTCCGCCAACGCAACTTCGGCGGCCTCGCCTTTGAGGGCGATGCAGGCATCGTCGGGGTCTGGGGCGAGCTGGCGCTGTTCCAGCGGAAGAGCGAACCGCATCGGGCCGGCTGGTCGAAGGCGGCCTTTTCCGGCGTGGCCGGTGTCGACAAGAACCTGCCGGGCAATGTCCTGCTCAGCCTGGGCGCCTTTTATCACGACTTCGGCGCCCGCGACACGGCCGAGTTGACGGCGGTATCGCTCGACGAACCCTTCCTGCAGGGGTGGAGCTTTCTGCGCGCCGCGGGCTACGGCGTGGTAACCGGTTCCTACGAATTCCACCCCTTGGTAAACGGCAGCGCCGCCGGCCTGATTAATCTGGTCGATGGTTCGACCCTCTGGCAGCCGCGCATTACCGTAAGCATGGCCGACAACGCCGACCTCACGCTGTACGGGTGGATCGGCGTGGGTCCCAAGCCCCGGGTCGAAGGCTTGCAGCTCGTAACGCCCAGCGAGTACGGCGCCATACCCGACGGCGGCGGCCTCTACGCGCGCTGGTATCTCTAACCCTGCTTGCGCGACAACCGGTTGCGCAGGTGCGCTCGAACCGCTGCGACGAGCAGCCCCAGGGAGAGTAGCGGAAACCATCCTTTCCGCATCGAAGTCGTCGAGCAGCCGCTTCCGCCTTCCCTGTGGACGTGCCCGATGCCCACGGGAGCACTGCTTACCGGTGCGCCTTCATCTTCGCCGTCCCAGGGCACGACCGTGCATACATGGACGCCGGCGCGGGGCGACTGAAGCGAAGCGTCCGTGGTCGGAAGGGCGACGCCGTCACGCTTCCACGAGAAACGCGATGACTCGGGGTCGCCGTCGGCGTCGTACCAACCCTGCGGTGTGCAGATGAGCCTGTCATCTCGGTACCGGAGAACCACAGCCTCCAGCGTCGGCGGTGTGTTCTGCACGGTAACCGCGGCGGCCCGGGTCTCTTGCTCACTGCCGGAAGGGGTCAGGCCGAACGTCCACCGCTCGTGCTTCGTGGTGCGTTCGGGGGGCACGATGCGCGCGCCGGTCAACGCCGTTACTTCCTTCTCGTCGCGATACCACCGGATGACGTGGCTTGCGGGTACCTGGCCGCCGTCGTCGATGCGAACGTGCAGTTCGTCGTTCGTATGCGGAAGCGCGGGATGTACGGCCAGCCGGAGGGCGGGCGTGACGTCGGCGCCGCTCGCCTCGATCGTCAGGGTTTCCGACCAGCCGGAGGGTATCCAATCGTAGGTAAAGGCGGCCACGCGGGCGAACCATGCGTCGTCGGGGGCCGCCGGCAGTGAAAACCGGGTTTCCGGAGCGGCAATGCGCTCGCGGTATACGAAGTCGGTAAACCGGGAGTCACGGGCAATTTCAATGGCATAGCCGACACTGTCGGCCACTCCCTGCCACGAAACCTGCCATCGACCTTGTTCCAGCGAGAAGGAGAGGCCCTCGGGCCGCGGGTGTGACCGGTCTATGGTCGTCTGGGCGCGCGACACGAAGCGGAAACGGTCGCGCACCTCCAGTTGCGCACGATACTTTCCGGCGACTGGGTACTCGTGCTCGACCAACGCCGACGTCGTGTACGGGGTGTCGAAGCGGCCGTCGCCCTCGAAATCCCAGCGGTATTCGAGCCACCCGTCCCAAGTCGTATGCTGGTCGGGATCGCTGCTGGCCGACCCATCGAGACGCCAGTGCCCATTGCCGAGGGCTTCGGCAGTCAACCTTGCCGTAGGGGTACGGTTGTAGGCGACGGCCCGCAGCAGGAGAAAGTCGACGGCCCTTGCGCCCGTGGCCGCGCTGATCTCGGCAGCCACCTGCCACTGGCCGCTTCCGAGGTTAAGAATGTCGAAGCTCACATCGGTGACCAGGGTCGAGACGAAAGGCGTATCCCAGACGCCGTCGGCATGAAAATCCCAGCGAACCTGCAGGGGCTTTCCGTCGGGTGCGCTCGATTCTGTAACCGATAGGGAAAAGGTCGGCGCCGTGTCGCCGCCTTTCACCTGGCCGTCGGTCTGCAGTGCGATTCGTGGACTCAAATCGCCGGGGGCGTGAACCCTGACCGTCCGTTGCACCGACGCACGGTTGTCGGCACCGTCGCGCACTTCGAGGGCAACCCGATACAGGCCCGGTACGGCGAATCGAACGTTCGCCATGGGCTGCGACAACCAGCCGGTGTCCCACACGCCGTCGGACTGCCAGTCCCACCGATGCTCCAGCGTGAATCGCGGGTCTTCGAGATCGGACGAGGGCCAGGCATCGAGTGTAAAGGCTGTGCCGGTGGTTCCTTCGGCGGGGTGAATCTCAAAAGCGGGAAAAGGTAGCGAGTCTTCGTACGGCGAACCGGTGACGGTGCATGAGGCGCGGGCGATCGGTACCTGGCCGTCTTCGTTCCCCCTGCGTGCGCGCACTTCGACCGAATAGTCGCCATCGCTGACGGGCACGAAAAAGGCAAAACCTTCGCCGCCCGTGTCATACGAACCGTCGGTGGGAGCCGCCTCCATCCACGCAAGCCCGTTGACCCGGTACTCGACGCCTGCAATCGTGCCCAACCCTGTCCGGTGCCGATACAGCCAGCGGTAGTAGTCGGGGAAAAGGGGATACAGTGCGTTGTCGTTGATCTCGGCCAGCCCCCCGCCCGATAGACCAGCGTTACAGTCAAGCGTCAGGGTGGCCGAGGCCGGTCCCTCGAACGCGTCCATGGTGCCGTTGCCGTCGGTATCCCACCAGCCGAGCTGTCCCTGGGTATGCGCACAGTAGTCGATGGAGCCGTACCGCATCATGATGCACGCAGGGTTTCCCTCGCCCGCTCCGCCTGCAACCCCGTTTCCGTCATTGAACTCGGAGCCGGCGTTGGCGACCGCGTAGTAGCCGGCCACCGTGGTGGGGGTATGGGGATAAGGGTTGAGCCCCGCGGCCTGGTACTCGTCCAAGGCGCCGAAAGCGTGATTCAACTCGTGCAGGAAAGACTTCCACAGCGAATAGCTGTCGCCGTAATTACGAAGCGTGAGGGCCAGGTAGGGGCCGCCGAGGTAGCTCGCGGCGAAGACGCCTTGTCCCTGCCAATGGCCGTCGGCATCGTTTACGTCGCGCCCGATTTTGACCGAAACGGCCCAGTCGGTGCCGTAGGTCTCGCGCGCGGCGTTGTTGAGCAGGCGAAACCCCTCGAACTGGTCGGCCGCCGAAATGCCGAGCGCCGACAGAATGGCCAGGTTCGCTTCCGGGTCGTTGAAGGGGCGCGATATCGCTTCATGCCCGATGTCGACAACGCCGACAACGTCGGGCGAGCTCGACTGGTGGGCCACATGAAGGGTGAAGGCGATATCGCATGCCTTACAGGCAGCCTGCAGGTAGGCGAGCCCCTGGGCAAGCTGCGCATGCACGTGGTCGACCTCGTCCTGCGTCCACGTTTCCAGGTCCGGGTCGACGGCGCCGGTGCTTTCGGGCAGAATCACGACCACGGCAATGGAGCCGAGCAGCAGCTCGCTCATGTGGTACCCGTAAAGGTCGGGCGCGTAACTCTGGGGGCTGATGCTTCGACCCTGTTCGTAATTGCCGGGCGAGGAAGGTGGGGCAAGAAAGACGTGGGCGCCCTGGGGGCTTACCAGGCCATTGCCGCCGCCGTCGTTCTCGGTCGAATGCGGCTCTGTCTGCAGATGGGCGAGCAGCGTACGCATTCGACGGTGCGAAGGGTGTTTTTCCGGTATCTCCTCCGGAGCCCGCCACACCTGCCCTCCGAGCAGCAGGTTCCGCAGACTTGCCGGCTGCGGCGAGGGCGCGTGCAACACCAGGCTTGACGGTGGGTGCACCTGCACTCCCCAGACACCGGGTATCCGGCGAACGGCAACGGCAAGTCGCTCGACCTCGTCCGTGTCGACCACGAGCCAGCCGCCTGCGGCCGGTTCGGCAGCGGGCACGCCGATTACCGGCTCGCTCTCGGGGCGGCACGCCATCGCAGCCTGGAGCGCGAACACCAGTACGACGACGAGCGAACGGCGACGCCGCAGAAAGGCCGAAAAGGCCCGAAACCCGGGTGTCACGACACCATGCCCCGTGTCAGAAACCCACCGTGACCGGGCTCCGGTTTGCCGTAATGCCCGATGTTCGGTCGCCCCAGCAGGCGAGCTCGTCAAGCCAGTTGATCAGGCAGCCGCCGTTGGCGCCGACAGACAGTTGCTTGACGCCGTTGTTATGGCCGGGCATCAGGTTTCCGCCGAAATTCCCCGACGCCTTGGTGCCCCAGGCATTCACGCCGGCCTGTCCGTGATCGTTCTTGCCGGCGCAGCGTACCGCCCCGTTAATGACCGAGCAGATAACGCCGTAGCCTACGCTGACCGTATTGTGAACTCCGAATTCGAGACCGATGGAGGTGTACTCGAAGTACGGGCGCTGCTCGGGCTCGCCGTTGCCGAGTTGACCCCATTCGTCGGTTCCCACGCAGCGCGTCGATCCGGTGCCGACGATGATGCAGGTATTGCGCTCGCCGGCCGATACCCTGGTAACCGACGTGGCCCCGGGAACGGTTACGGCCCCGTGAACGCGGTGCAGTACGTAAAGCATGCCGCCGTCGAAGTCGTCGGCGCTATCGGGGTTCATGCTTATGACGAACTTACCCTGGTTGCGATCGATCGAGGTAATGCGGGCCATCTTGCGCAAATCGGCGTCGGCAACATAATCGCCCGGTTGCACCAGGTCGATGGAATACGGAGCGTTCCACGTCATGGCCGAGATGACCCCGTATTCGGCGCTTACCTTGTTGGGCACCGCTTCGACGGTGTAGGCATTGACCGAGCGTGTGCCGAGCTGGCCGTAGCTGTTCAGGCCCCAGCATCGCAGGGTCTGATCGGACATGCGGGCGCAACCGTGGTGTGAGCCGACGGCTACCTCGACGGCCCCCGTCAAAAGCGAACCGTCGTGATTGTGTACCTGTACCGGCGTACGCCTGATATTGCCGTCTGTTCCGTCGCCCAGCTGGCCCACGTGGTTGGCCCCCCAGCACCAGAGCGTGCTGTCGGGCGCGAGGGCGCAGGTGGCGTCGTCGCCGGCGTCGATGGCGGTGATTCCGGCCGGCAGACCCGTGACGGCTTTGGGCGCACGCTGGTTTCGGGTTCCGGTCAACTGCCCGAGCGAGTTGTCGCCCCAGCAATAAACAACGCCCTGGCTCAGGGCGCAGGTGTGATTGAGGCCGAGTGCCGTGTCGGAAACATCGCTCAGGCCCGGCACGTCGCGCGGGGTGCCGGCCTCATGGTAGGGAGTCGTAACCGAGCCCAGCTGATCGGCGTCGTTGTTGCCCCAGCAGCGCATCGTACCCGACGTGAGAATGCCGCAGGCATGTCGTACCGAGACCTCGACCTTCGCGTATTTATCGCCGACACCAAGGTTAACGGGCATGGCGGCCTGATCGGGCCCGCTGCGGCCTGCTTCGCCGTCGAGGTTTCGGCCCCAGCATTGCACCTGGCCGCCGGGAATGAGGGCGCAGGCATGCTTCATGCCGGCGGTAACCCGGGTCCCGGCCTGCAGACCCCAGGGCATCGTGACGTCGCCGAGGCATTCGACCGTGTGATTCTTCATGAGCACGCAAACGTAGCGCTGTCCGACCGAAACGTCGGCCACGGGGGCCGACGTGCCGACGAGTACCGGCGTCGGCATGGCCGATCCGTCTGTCCACTCGCCCCAGCAATACAGCTGTCCGCCACCCGTAACCGCGCAGGTCGTGCGTCCGGCGGGGGTCGCGCGAATGGCCACGATTTGCGACGGCAGGCCGGTAACCCAATCGGGCCCCGGATGGGCCACGCCATCGGCGGCGCCGCGCCCCAACTGTCCGAGATCGTTTCCGCCCCAGCAGCGCACGCCACCGGTCGCGTTCAGACCACAGCTATGGTCGGCGCCCGCCGCAACCTGTACGAACCAGCCTTCGACGTTCAGCATGGAAGCGCTGTTGCCGGTTGCCGCCGGTCCCAACTGGCCCTTGCTGTTCGAGCCCCAGCACCAGATGGCGGCGGCGCTTCCGCTGAGGGCGCAGGCGTGCGCGCCGCCCACGGCCACCTGCAGGGGCCGGTCGAAGCCCGCCGTCGAAACCTGCTGGGGCGTTACATAGTGGGTTCCGGTCGTGCGTCCGATCTGCAGGCTATCGTTTTTTCCCCAACAATATATGGTCTGGTTCGTGGCCGTGATGCAGACCGCGTTTCCGCCTACCGACAGGGTCGAGGCGTGTACGCCCGGCGGCAATTGCACGTCGACGGGCGCCGGGCTTCCGCTTGCAGCACCGTTGCCCAGCTGCCCCGAGGCGCCCGCGCCCCAGCACTTGATGCCCCCCGTAAACGTGACGGCGCATGTCAGTCCGCCGTCGGCGGGCGCACCGCCGGCCACCACCGATGCGGCCCAGCCGTCGGTCGCAGACGGGTAGCGCTGTGCATTGCCCAGCACGCCGTTGCCCAGCTGCCCGTATTCATTGTCGCCCCAGCAGCGAATCTGGCCTTCGTTCATGGCGACGCACGAATGCTGTACGCCCGCGGCTATGGCGATTGGGGTGCCCACCAGACCGGCTACCGTAACCGGTATGTTCGAGCCGTTGCCCAGCAGACCGCTACCCAGTTGGCCGTGCGAGTTATTGCCCCAGCACTGTACGGTACCGTTCGCCAGAATCGTACAGGTGTGCGAACGCCCGGCCGAAATACTGACCGCCCCCGCCTCGACATGGCGCTGCGGGGTAAGGTTACCGTTGCCCCAGCACCAGACTTCGCCGACGCTGTTCTTGTAGCACGAATGCATGCCGCCGGCCGAGACCGAGTCGATGCCGGCGGTCGGAATATCGGCTACATTCCTGCCGACCCAGTAGTCGATCGAAGAAGACGTGGTGTCGCGCCCCAATTGCCCGAAGAAGTTGTTGCCCCAACATTTGATCAGGCGACGGTTGTCGTTCATGTGCACGAGCGCGCAGGCATGATTTTCGCCCACGTCGAGGTTGAGAATCGCCACGATGCCGGCCTGCCCGCCCAGCACGACCTGCCGTGCATAGGGCGAGCGGCTGAGCGTAGCGGGGTTTTCGCCTGCCTGGCCATAGCGGTTATCGCCCCAGCACCAGACCTGTACGCTCGATACCACCGCGCAGGAGTGCAGATGGCCGGCGTGCACGCTGTTTACGCCCGACAGCGGCGTCGAGGCGTCGACCATGACCCGTTGCACGGCCGGGCTGTCGTTGTAGGTTCCGTTTCCGAGTTGGCCGTAATCGTTTCGTCCCCAACACCAGGCAGTGCCGACGCGGTTCGAGCATGAGTGAAAGTAGCCGGTGCTCGCCTGGTAGGAAATGAGCATGTCGAAGCCGGGCGTCAGAGGCGGAACCAGCGATGGCACGGCCCGTGATTCGAGGGTGCCGTCGCCCAGCTGACCATAATCGTTCCGTCCCCAACAGGCGGGAATGGATAGATCGGCGCTGACCAGGCAGGTATGATAAGCGCCGGTGATCTTTTCGCCCTGCTTGAACAGCACGTAAGCCATCGAAGCCATACCGGCGATACCCGCGTCGATACCGTCGGTCGGCACGACTTCGACTTCCCAGCGATCGCCCCCTTTTACGATTTCCCCCTCAACGCTGGTCGTGTCGGCGGGAAAAACCTGGGGCACGCCGTTCTGGTACCAATAATATTGGTAGGAAACCTCCTGCCCGTCGGGATCGACGCTGGGGGTCACGACCGATGCATAGATCGTGCCCCCCGACTCGACGATGGCCGGGTATGCGGTAACGCCCGGCTTATCGGGTGGGGTATTGGCGATGACGATGGTCTCGGAATCAAGGGAAGCCCCGGTGACATCGGGCGTGTCTGCCAGGGAGGGGGTGACGCGCACGAAGACCCGGTCGCCGTACCGGAGATTGTCGGCGCCGAAGGTCGGTCCTTCTACCGGTACCTGGAGCTCGTTGTTGACATACCAGACGTAGTCGAGGGCCACGGCGCGATTGTCGGGATGAGAGGCTTCGACATCGACCGAAATCACACTGCCGCGAACATGGGGACCGGGCGAGACCACGATTGCGTCGACCTGCGGAAGATTGGCGCCGACTGCCGGGGGCTCGCCTGTCTTCGGTTCCGCAGTCGCTTCAGGCTGTTGCCCGG
>JAWLBW010000128.1:2267-11994 GCA_041687475.1 bacterium | reverse complement strand
GGCACGCTGTCGTCGACCATGAAGATGGCGGCGAAGATGTCGGTGGTTGAAATGAGCTGGCGCCCGGTGTTCTGCGCCCGGCCCCACGAGGCCTGAAGCAGGTTGCGGGTGGCGGTCGGAATCTTCATGCCGCCGCCGAGATACTGTTTCGAGACGCTCAGCGCTTCCTTGAGCAGGGATACGACCGCGTTCGGATCGACCCCCAACTCATACATCACTTCTTTGTAGAATTGGTTTTCGACTTTGATGACGGACAGAAAGAGATGCTCGACCCCCAGGTAGTAATGCTGCCGCCGCTGACTCTCTTCAATGGCGTAAGCAATGAGCTCCTGGGCCTTTTCGCTCAACCTGTCCCGATAGTGCGCTAAATCAATCATGCTGACCCCGCTGAGCCTTACGACACCCGCGAACCACCGCGGTACGGATGCGGAAACGGCACTCTGCCCAGGCCGTTTTCCATGAAGACTCCGTAACTGGCATTATAGCATACGGCCACCTTTGGTGGACGTGTCCCTTCCCCTTCTGAACCGCGCTCCGGACGCCCTGCCTATCGCTCCCGAAGATTGAAAACGATGTTTTGGAAAACACTATCCGGAGATGGGACGACTTCGAAACACCGACGCGCCGTTCATGTCGGTACATGCATTTTCGAAGACTGTCTGGTTCCATCCTAACACTGCCCATCGGGCTCCGTGGAGTACCACCGGCGACAAACCGGGCGAATCATGTGCCCCGGTCGCGGGCCCGTGCTACCTTGTAGAACATAAGCTCTGATTTCCATTATGCAAATACCGCATCTGTACGGTGTTTGTTTTTTTTCTCCAAAGCTTTGAATAGGCTGAGGTTGCATGAGTGTGCGGTCGTTGCGTGTAGCGCTGGTGCAGATGAACAGCATCGTTGGCGCGCTTGAAGAAAACAGGCGCCGGATTGTCGAGGCGCTGGCCTTCAGCCGGTCGCAGGGCGCCGAGCTGGTCGTGTTTCCCGAACTGGCGTTGACCGGCTACCCTCCCGAAGATCTGCTCATTGCCCCTCGCTTTCTGCGCGACTGCCGGCGTGAACTCGAGGCCATTCTTCCTCACACCCGCGGCCTTACCGCCATCGTCGGCTATCCCGAGCTCGATGTCGACCCCTATAATTCAGCCGCGGTGCTGCACGACGGCGAGCTGGTCACGTCGGTGCGCAAACAGTTCCTGCCGAACTACGGCGTTTTCGACGAAGAGCGGTATTTTCAGCGCGGAAACGAAATCGTAACCCTCGGGCTGAAGGGCGCCTGCATCGGCGTGAGCATCTGCGAAGACATCTGGTACCCCGACGGTCCCCCCGCGTGGCAGGCACTTTACGGCGACGCCGAACTGCTGGTGAACCTTTCGGCCAGTCCCTTCGAAAGGGGAAAGCGCCCCCGCCGTCGCGACATGCTCGAAACCCGGGCCGCCGACTCCAACGCCATGCTGGCCTTCGTGAACATGGTGGGCGGTCAGGACGAACTCGTCTTCGACGGGGGAAGCCTCATCTGCGACGCCCGGGGCCGAACGCTGGTCGAAGCGCGTGCGTTCGAAGAGGGCGTTCTGGTGTACGACTGCGTCATCGACAGCGTGCTCGGCAACCGCCTGCACGACCCGCGCCGTCGCAAGAGCCGGTGGGCCGTGCACGCGGCCGGCGACATCGAGCTCGCCCACTTCGACCTCGACGAACCTGCGGGGCTCGGCAAGCCTGCGGCCGAAGACAGCGGCGAGTGGAAGATGGTTACGCTTGCCGAAGCGGTTTCAGCCGACCAACCCATGGCCGAAGACGCCGAAATTTACGACGCCCTGGTGCTGGGGTTGCGCGATTATGTCGAGAAGAACGGTTTCAACGACGTCATTCTGGGCCTGAGCGGCGGCATCGACTCTGCCCTGACCGCGGTCATTGCCGTCGACGCCCTCGGTTCCGATCGGGTGCGGGGGCTGACCATGCCGAGCCGTTTCTCGAGCGAGGGCACGAAGTCGGACGCCATGCTGCTGGCCGAGAATCTCGGCATTCGTTGCCAGACGGTGCCCATCGAGCCCCTGTTCAAATCGTACCTGCATGCGCTCGAGCCCCTGTTCGGCGACCGCGATTGGAACGAGGCCGAAGAGAACCTGCAGGCCCGCATCCGGGGCATGCTGCTCATGGCGGTGTCGAACAAGTTCGGTCCGCTTGTGCTCACCACGGGCAACAAGAGCGAAGTGAGCGTCGGGTATTCGACCCTGTACGGCGACATGGCCGGCGGCTTCAGCGTGCTCAAGGATGTGTTCAAGACCCGGGTGTTCAGCCTCTCGCGGTATCGGAACACTTTGTCGCCGGTCATACCCGAATCGACGATTACCCGACCCCCTTCGGCCGAGCTTCGGGCCGACCAGACCGATCAGGACTCGCTTCCGCCCTACGAGGTGTTGGACGCGATTCTGGAAGCATATATAGAAGATGACGCAGGCGTCGAGGAGATCGTCGCGCGCGGCTTCGATGCGGCCGTGGTCGAGAAGATCGTGCGCCTGGTCTCGCGCAGCGAGTACAAGCGCAGGCAGGCGGCCCCCGGCGTCAAAATCACCAACCGCGCCTTCGGCCGCGACCGCCGCCTTCCCATTACCAATCGGTACGTGAAGTAAGCCTGCGGCTTACTTCACGAATCCACAATCCGCGACGATTGCAACCCTGCAGGGCCACGGTAATGCCTGGCCTTACCGGTATTTACGGTCAACCTTCCCCGCGTAGCGCCTCAATCTCTGCAATACCCGTCGGTACGCCGGCCGTCAGGTTGCGGTGGCCGTCGGGGGTAATGAGCACGTTGTCTTCGATGCGCACGCCGATGCCGTGAAAGTGCGCCGGGGCCGCCGTGTCGCCGTGAAAGTAGAGCCCCGGCTCGACGGTGAAGGCCATGCCCGCTTCCAGGGAACGCACTTCGCCGTCGCGCACATAGGCGCCCACGTCGTGCACGTCCATGCCGAGCCAGTGGCTGGTGCGGTGCATGTAGTAAGGCCGGTAGGCGTGCTCGCGCAGTAATTCCTCGACATCGCCTTCGAGCACCTTGAGCTCGACGAGACCCTGCGTAAGCGCCCGGCAGGCGGCGTTGTGAACGTCATCCAGGGTAGACCCCGGTTTTGAAGCCTTCAGGGCTGCATGTTGGGCGTCGAGCACCACCTGGTACACGTCGCGGGCCGCGCCCTCGAACTTCTTCCCCACGGGGAAGGTGCGGGTGATGTCACCGGTGAAGGCGCCGAACTCGGCGCCTGCGTCGATGAGCAGGAGATCGCCGTCGCGCAGGGGCCTGTTGTTTTCGACATAGTGCAGAATGGTGGCGTTGGCGCCGCCGGCCACAATGGTGCCGTAGCCGGGCGCGCTTGCGCCCCGTTTGCGGAATTCGTATTCGACGAGCGCCTGCACTTCATATTCGTTCATGTCGGGGCGGGTTTGCCGCATGGCCGCCAGGTGCCCCTCGACGGAAATATCGCAGGCCCTGGCGAGAATGCCCACTTCCTCATCGCGCTTGAAGAGGCGCATCTCGGCGAGAATCGGCGCCGGATCGATGACCTCCGAAGGGGCTTCGACCCCCTGGCGTCCGCGGCGCCGCAGATCGGCGATGGTGCGAATGACCGCTTCGTCCACGGCCGCATCGTGACCGAGCTTCACGTACACCCGCCGGTTTCCGCGCAGCAGCTCGGGCAGTTTCGTCTCCCATTCACCCAGCTCGTAAGCCTCATCGGCCCCGTACTCATCGACGGCGCCGTGGACACCGGCGCGAATACCCGTCCAGATCTCACGCTCGCGATCTTTCGGTCGCACGAACAGGACGTACGGCTTTTCGTGACCCGGCCGCAGTACGGCGATGGCGTCCGGCTCGGGAAAGCCGGTCAGGTACTGAAAATCAGAATCCTGGCGGAAGGGAAATTCGGTATCGTTGCTGCGGGTCGCCTCATGGGCGGCCGGAATGATGACGACGCCCGGCTGCAGGCGGGCGAGAAACTGTTCGCGGGTTTTCTGGTGCATACGTATATGATAACGCGGAGCACGGATGCACGGGGGTGATACGTGAAACGTGATACGTAAAACGTAAGAGGGAAACCGGTTACCCGGTTGCACGGTGGTCGTCGGATCCTTCACTGCGTTCAGGACAGGCTCTGGACGGCGGAATCAGTACAACACGACGTGCAGTACGGCCCCACGTGTCATTACGGCAAACCGGGTGTCCGGAGATCAACGGGGTGCAATGGAAATCGGCCGTCGCATGCCCGCTTGTCGGGCATGCCTGACGTGCACCCGGATTGCGTGCAGCACGAACGTCTTCTTAAGGAAGGCTTAAGATTTACCCTGTAAAAAATAAATGCAGTGAACTCGGTAGACGGTTTACCGGCTTTGCCCTACACTGGGTACCGGTATACCCTGAAAGCCCGGGGAGTATCACCCTCTTTGATGTGGAGACGACTGTATGCGTCAGCGCCTGTTCTTTGGTCTCGTTTTCCTTGCAGCGCTCTCGGTGTTGCTTCCCCGGAATGCCTGGGCCGTGCCGGCCTTCGCGCGGCAGCTGAACGCCAGCTGTTCGATGTGCCACTGGGCCTACCCCGAATTGAATGAATTCGGCGAGGAATTTGCCGGAAACGGATACCGAATGCCCGGCGGCAGCGAGATTCCGAACCAGATCGAAACCGGCGACAGCGAACTCTCCCTCATCGAGAGTTTGCCCCTGGCCATTCGCATGCAGGCCGACCTGCGTTACCGGCCCCGCGTGCTTACCGACCGCGACCGCGAGTTTCTACGTGACGCCGCCCGGCGTTCCGATCTTCCGCGCGGCGTCGACTTTCAGACGCCCTGGGGTGTGAAGCTGATTTCGGGCGGTCCGATTTCCAGGTACCTCAACTACTACGTCTACTTCTTTCTCTCGGAGTACGGCGGCACCGGGCCGGTTGAAGATGCCTGGATCAACGCGCAGAACTTCGGCATCGACGGGCTGGGCGTCATGGTCGGTCAGTACCAGCTGTCAGACTTCATGTTTCCCCGTGAGCTGCGTCTGACCCGGCAGGATTACCTGATTTACACCGTGCCCTTGAGCGACACGAACTTTCGCCTGACCTACCAGCGCGGCGCGAATGTAACGTACGGGCTCGAGCCGTTCGACCTGGTGATCGGCGCCGCCAACGGCAACGGCATCGGTGAGGCCGAGGCGTCGGACGGCCAATACCTGGGCCGCCGCGATCCGGTCTTCAACAACGACGATAACTGGATTACCTACGGTCGCCTGGGAGCGGGTTACGGACCGTTGTCGGTGGGCGTTTTCGGCCTGTACGGATCGGAGCTGGCGCCCGACGGCGATACCGGGCTGTTCGGGCCCCGGGCTACCGAACTGGGCGCGCCGGCAGGGCAGAACTTCATGTGGCGCGCCGGTCCCGACTTCAAGGCTACCCTGGGCGATTTCCGCGTGTGGGGCCAATGGCTGTGGGGCGAAGACTCGAATCCGGCCTTCGTTTCCGTCGATACCGAAGATCGCGAAGGCACCTTGCAGGGCGGCTTTGTCGCGGCCAGCTGGGTAGCCTCGTCACGCTGGGTCTTTACCGGTCTGTTCAACCGAATCATTGCCAGCCGTCACGAAATCGACGCCCATGTCTACACGGCCAACGCCAGCTGGTACTGGCGGCGGAACTTCAAGCTGGGGCTCGAGGCCAACTACGACGCCATGCACCTGCGCGCCACGCATCCCTACAAGGAACACAGCGTGATAGCGTTCATCGACACGGCTTTTTAACGGTTGCGCGGATGCAGGGTGGTCGTCGGACGTCCGAACAAGTACAACACGCCGTGCAGCACGGATGCCCGGGGTGACCCGGCACCGTTCGGGCTGAGCGCCGTCGAAGCCCGTCGTGCATTACAATTGGAGGCTGCTGACGGTTACCGATTCGATCCCCGGCCGGATTTACGCAATTCACGTGCCCACTCCCTTGGAGGAGTCCTCGTGCCCTGCAACCGGCGAGGGGGAAACAGGCAGCACGATTGCACGCCGGTCGTCGGACGGATAACCGTAGCCGCCCCTACACCCCGGGCTACTCCCCTTGTGGAAGGGGAGTCAGGTGCAAAGATGGCCGGCGAGGAGTCAGACCGTGCAGCATGGCTGGCCCGTTCGATCCCCCTTCCTCCCCCAACCGTGCTGGAATTGTCGGACGGGTCCCCCTCCTACCCCATACGCACGCGCTGTTGACGGTCGGTATCCAAGCGTGCTGAATGCTTAGCGCGGGTTGGGGCAGGCGGGGGATGACTGCCTGCTGATGGTTCACTTGCCGCGAGGATAACCGTAGCCGCCCCTACACCCCGGGATACTCCCCTTGTGGAAGGGGAGTCAGGTGCAAAGATGGCCGGCGAGGAGTCAGACCGTGCAGCCGTGCAACCTGCCTTGGCCATTGGTCATCGGCCATTGACCATTTTTATCCGAGGTAGCGGGCCTTGTTGTTCGCGATGTGGTTGGCGCTGCGCACGGCCAGGGCCATAATCGTTTCCTGCGGATTCACGCCGATGGGGCTGGGAAAGAGGCTGGCGTCGGATACGAACAGATTTTCGACGTCGTGCATTTCGCCCCAGTTGTCGACCACCGATTTCTGCGGATTGGCGCCCATCTGCATGGTGCCCATGATGTGCACGGTCAGCACCTCGGTGTCGCGCTTCTCGATCTTGTAGTCGAAGATCTTGTGTATCTCGTCGGCCGAGTGAATCTCGGGCAGCTGGGCGAAGGGTAGAACGACCTTCTTCGCGCCGGCGGCGAAGTTGAGCTCGGCCGCGAGCGCCGTACCCCGTTTCAGAAGATAGAAGTCGTGGTCGTTCAGGTTGTACTTCATGATGGGCGCGCCGCCCATACCCAGGGTAACCTTGCCGCGGCTCGTGTCTTCGATGAGGCAGCCGTTGAGCAGCATGTGGTTGAACTGCTGCATGAAGTCGGCCGAGTCGGCGCCGTATTCCGCCGTCGCCAGGGCCACCAGGCCGGGCGGTACGCCGGCGGTCGCGAGAATGATGCCTTCATCGATGAATTCGTGCACCTGGTGTGACTGGTGCACGCCCTTCCACGAAGATACGTCCTGGTCGAAGATGCCGACCACCTTGGTGTTCGGGTGCACCTGCAGATTACGGCCGAGCAGGCCGCTGCGGGCCTTGATTTTCGACCGCAGGAACAGGGCCGGTGTTTCCGAAGCGCCGCAGGCCGACACGACGACTTTCGCGTGCACGGTCATACGGTGATATTTCTTGTTGAAGGCGTCGACGAAGTACGCTTCGACGCCCACGGCCTTGCCGTTCTTCGTCAGAATGCGTTCGGCACGGCAGTTGGCGTACAGCCGGGCGCCGTACTCATGCGCGATGGGCAGAAAGCTGAACAGCGTGCTCTGCTTGGCGCCGGTGGGGCAGCCCTGGGTGCAGAGGTTGGCGCCGGCGCAATGCTTCTGATTCCGCCGATTCTGCGACACCCGCCAGCCGAGCGAGTCGGCGCCGGCGGCGTGCAGGTTGTTGTCGATGCCCAGCGATTCCGGGTCTTGGGGACGGATGTTGGCCCGCTCTTCCACATAATCGAACCAGGGCTCCATGTCCTTGGCCGAGATATGGCTCAGGCCTGACTCCCATTCCCACTTCCGCAAGACTTTCTCGGGCGTGCGCCAGCACATGCCGCCGTTGATGACGGTGCTTCCGCCCACGGCGCGTCCCTCGGCGAAGGCGATGCTCGGCTTGCCGAAGATCAGCGTTGCGCCCGCGTTGCGGTACAGCTTCTTAAGCATCTCGGCGACATTGTGCGTGTAGTCTTCGGTGGTGTAGTAGCCGCCTTCCTCCAGAATGACGACATCTAAACCTGCGCGGGCCAGCTCGGCCGCCATGGGAGCGCCGCCGGCGCCGGTGCCGATGACGACGACGTCGGCCTGTTCGACCACATCGCTCTGAATATCTTCAAATTTCTTCAGCATAGCTCGCGAGCCTCCGCGCTTTGACCGCTTCGACATGACTGACCGGATCGTAGTTCAGACTCTTCATGACCTCGGGGTGCTGGTAGAAACCCATGAGCATGACCCCTTTGAGGCCCTTGAGCATGTCGCGCTTCCACCACAGCTTCGAGTACACCCAGTTGCGCATGTACCGGTCCTTGCGTTCGGCCGATAGCCAGGTGTAGGGCACGGGCCGACCGCTCCACACCACGGCCAGAAACTGAAAGAGCCAGATACCGATGGGGAAACCCATGCGCAGCATGGGCGGAAGATAGCGCACGAAGTTATCGACGAAGTTCACCAGATCGTCGACGCAGTCGACCTGAATGCGCTCGTTACGGGGAAGAATAACCTCGGCCATGGCCTGCAGAATGCGGCGGGTGCCGCGGCCGAGAAAGTACTCTTCGGGTTGGCGATAGTCTTCGGGCAACGCGCCCGCGCGGGGCGCCGCCGTGGCGGTCGTCATAGGCTTTCTCCAATGCCGAGTCGGCTCCACAAGTGACTGTCGACGGATTCGAGATAGGTCTCAAGCGCGCCCACCGCCCGTTCTGCGTCGCGCGCCTTGATGGCCGCGACCACCCGGCCCATGGCTTCGAGATAGCCCTCGGGCACTTCGACGATGGTGGGAAAACGTTCAAGAAAGAGCCGGTAGGGCGAAATGGCGCTGTTGAGCAACCAGAGTGCCGGCGGAAACGCGGCGGCCCGCGCCAGCGACCGGTACACGTCGAAATCTGCCATGGCGAAGGCAAGCGGATCGTCGCGCCGACTCCACGCCAGGCGCACCTGCTCGTCAATCTGTTCGATGGCTTCATCGGGGGCGTAACGCACGGCAATGCGAACGACGTCGCCGATCTGGCGAATGCGCTGCTGCAGCAATTCGCGAATGATGCGCGACATATCGGCCCCCGGCGCGCCGGCTGCAAGGTAGTACGGCAGAAGCTCGACCGTACCGGTTTCCTGCCAGTTTCTCACGCGGGTACCCGAACCGTGACGCGATTCGACCAGCCCCAGCGACTCGAGCCGCCGCAACGCTTCACGCAGGGCCGGGCGTCCGACGCCGAGCTGCTGCGACAGCGTTCGCTCGGGCGGAAGCAACGTTCCCGGCTCATGCCGACCCGTGAGAATGTCCATCAGGAGTTGTTCGTGAAGCTGCATGCAATCCTTCATTGGTAATACCACTTTGGTCTTACCAATCCCCATCATAACACGACGGAACGGAACGGGCTACTATCCAATCGGCCGGAAAGAGACCCTATACTGAGACGCCGCCGGGGGGAAAGCGGTCACTTCTAAAGAAAACGCGGAACAACCAGAACGCGGAACTCGCAACGCGGAACGCGGAAAAGGAAAAAGGAAGATTGAAAAAGGAAGATTGCAGAAAAAAAGGGAAATGGGGATGTCGGAGCGCGAGACCCGCGGAATGGGGTCCGATTCCGGTTTGCGACATGCAAGTTGCGCCGGCTTTAAGTGGTGCACGTGTGGATCGCAGCCGGCCGGCTGCTTCGCTTCGCGCCCGTGCAGCAGGAACCCCCTCTCCGTTATGCCTTGAACCGGGCTCCCCATCTGCCGTGGGGAGCGCACCGCAGGCAAGGGTGCGAACGTATCGCCGTACGGCATTCCTCGTCGAACTCGGGACAGGCTCCACCGGCCACAGACCACAGGTCACTACCGAGCACCCGTGCAGTACGGAACCTCTCACCTATCACCTCTTACAACCGTGCACCCGTGCGGCACGCGCAGTCACCCCGTCCGCCCGTACAGCACGT
>JAWLBW010000128.1:0-2015 GCA_041687475.1 bacterium | reverse complement strand
GCACCCGTGCGGCACGCGCAGTCACCCCGTCCGCCCGTACAGCACGTGGGGCCGTGCGGCATCCCTCGTCGAACTCGGGACAGGCTCCACCGGCCACAGGCCACAGGTCACTACCGTGCGCCCGTGCAGTACGGAACCTCTCACCTATCACCTCTCACAACCGTGCACCCGTGCGGCACGCGCAGTCACCCCGTCCGCCCGTACAGCACGTGGGGCCGTGCGGCATCCCTCGTCGAACTCGGGACAGGCTCCACCGGCCACAGACCACAGGTCACTACCGTGCACCCGTGCTGCACGTTACGTATCACGAATCACGTTTCACGTATCACCGCGTGCACCCGTGCAGCACGTTACCGGCCACAGGCCACAGGTCACTACCGTGCGCCCGTGCAGTACGGAACCTCTCACCTATCACCTCTTACAACCGTGCACCCGTGCGGCACGCGCAGTCACCCCGTCCGCCCGTACAGCACGTTTCTTGACACGCCACGTCAACGTTGTTAACATTCTCTCTTTAAACATCAGCAGGAAAGGGGCCCACTCTTTCGGCGATGTGAGAAAACATACGCGCGGTCCTTCGTTCCAGCCCAAGCCGGCGCCTTCGTGACCCCATGACTGCCATGCCTCGACGTGCCGACTGCCCGCGGCACCAGGGGAAGGGATTAATGAAGGAGCCAGTGGACCCGCACCACGCGAAGCCGAAGGACAGGGGCAACGACCCCGCACCTGATCCCAAGCTCCCCACCACGACCGAGCAGAACGCGGAGACCGCGCTCGCCTCTCGCAAGGTCGGCCAGGGTCGGTTTTTAGCGCAATGCTAGAGATCGGCCCTTTGTATTTTTGCCCCCGTGGCAACTGTTCGGTCTACCGGTGAGACAGCCCTTGTCTCATCGTTTGGGTAGGCTGAACAAAAGGCAGGCTATGATGTTCGAAGAGATTGTTACCGTCGACGTAGAAACCACGGGTCTGCACCCGGTGACGGAGCGTATCATCGAGCTGGCTGCCGTGCGTTGGGTCGACGGCGAGGCCGTCGAACAATTTCAGACCCTGGTTCGTCCCGACAAGCCCATCGACCCCCGTGCATCGGCCGTGCACGGCCTGACCGACGACGACGTGGCCGATGCTCCCCTTCCCCGCGAGGCGCTCGAGCGCTTTCACGACTTTGCCGGCCATCTTCCGCTGGCGGCCCACAATGCCCCGTTCGACATGGGCTTCCTGGCCATGGAAAGCCTGCGCGCCCGTGTTCGGCTGGCCGAACGCATGGTGGTCGACACGCTTACGCTCTCGCGGAAGGCGTTTCCGCACCTGCCCTCGCACAAGCTCGAGTTTCTTTCGCAGACCCTGGGCCTCGGCGCCAAGACGCATCACCGCGCGCTCGACGACGCACGCACCGCCGGGCATCTGCTCTACGCCTCGATTCGAGAAATCGGCGAGCTGCCCCGCCAGTGCCGCATCAAATATCCCCACGGCGGCAAAAACCGGTTTACCGGCGCCCTGCGCGGGCTGAAGGAAGCCATTGAGGCCGGCACCGACACCGCACTCGAGTACGAGCTGCCCAACGGCGCCACCTCCGAACGCATGGTCATACCCATTGCCGTGGTGCACGTCATGGGCCGCAGTTACCTGCACTGCCGCACCTGCGTCAAAGACGAAGACCGCACCTACCGCCTCGACCGCATCCGCTCCGTAAGGTTGATGGAACCTGCTTGATCGCCGCAGGCTTGGCCTGCGGCGAATGGCCGATGCCCGATGTCCAATGCCCGATTGTCGTGGTTTGCCGTGCAGTCGTGGTTTGCCCCTTGCGGCCGGTTGGGTGGGTGGAACTTCCCCTCAAACCCCAATCACCTGGGTGATTCACTGCCCGCTGCCTTTCGGCGTGGACTTTTCCACCAGCATCCACGCGTCGAAGTACCACTCCTCGGCGCGTCGGCCAAATGATTTGGCCGCGTAAAAAGTGCGTAAGTGGGGCCGAATTGGAAGGTAACCCGGGGTTCCGGTGCTATTTCCGTGCTGAA
>JAWLBW010000127.1:0-12094 GCA_041687475.1 bacterium | reverse complement strand
CCGCCCGTGGCTTCGGGCTCTTCGTCGAGCCGCTCGACAAGAGCCTGCACGGTTTCCAGTTCGCTCTGCGAGGCAATCACAATCAGCGCATTCAGGCGTTCGACCGGAATGACCTTGACCTGCGAACCGGTCGACTGGGCGGCCGGCCGGCGGCGACCACGCGGCGCCGCCGTCTGCTGACCACCGGCAAACACCTCGTTGATCACGCTCGCCACCTCTTCGGCCGTGGCGTAGTCGAGCACGATGAACTCCATGTTCTGCTCGTTGCCCGGCTGATCAATCTGCTCGATGATTTCGAGCATGCGGTTGATCTGCGGCCCCACGTCGCCCAGAATCAGCATGTTCGTGGGCGGGTAAACCACCACCTGCCCATAGGTGCTCGACAACTGCTTGAGCAGGTTCGACACTTCGTTGGCGTCGACGTAGTTGAGCTTGACGATGCGGGTAATGAAGATTTCGCGGCTGGTGGTGGGATTCTTGCCTTCACCGATGGGGGTCGCGTTCTTGATCGCGTTCTGCAGCGGCACGACCTTGAGCACCCGGCCGCTCGGCACGACGGTCAGATTGCGGAATTCGAGAGCCGAAAGAAAAACCCGATAGGCTTCTTCAACGGTAAGGGGCGCGGGGCTGATGATCGTTACCCGGCCGCGAACACGCTCGTCGACCATGAAATTACGGCCGGTCAGTTTGGCCATGGTTTTCACGAGGTCGGCAATTTCGACGTCTTTGAAATCCATGGTCACACGCGTACCCGCGTCCTGCGCCGGAGCCGGCGCCGGAAGGGCCACGAATGCAGCGAGGAACAGGAGCAAGAAGTACGGGAAGCGCTTCAGCCTCATCGGCATTCTCTTTCAAGGGCGGTTTGCACGGAACGTCACCGCAGGTTGTAGGTAAAGGACATAGGATTGGAATCGCGATTCAGGTTGATCGTGAAATTCCGCTCGGTGCGAAGGGTCTGGAACAGCTGGAGAGCCTTTTCCGGCGAGTCGATGGCGACACCGTTGATGCTCTGAATCACATCGCCGTTCTGCAGACCGATCTTACTGTAAACGCTTTCTGGCTTGATTGCGAAAATCTTGTAGCCGTCAATCTTTCCGCTGTTGAAGTTGGGCACGACCCGGGCCTGGGTAAGCAGCGGCCCCAGATCCTTGGTAAGGTTTTCGAACTCGTCCTTGGCAATCTCGAAGGTATTCGGCGCCACTTCACGCACATCGATATCGGACGACGGCGGGGCCTCGCTTCGCGCTACCGGTTCGGGGCGCAGGTGCTGACGCTTCGGCGCGCTGGCCACCGCATCTTCTTCGTCCATGGTCAGAATTTCGCGGCGGCCGTTGTTCAGAATGGTGACCGTGCCCCGTTGAATCTCGAGCACCTCGGCTTGCCCGCCGATGAGTTCGCCTACTTTGACGACTTCGGTCTGTCCGTTCACGCGCACGATACAGAAACTGTACCTGGCGGGGCCGGCCACCGTACCCAGCAGTTCGGCCTTGATGGTGGCCTTGACCGGCTCGTCGTTCAAGGCACGGTCTTCGGCGGCGGGCGCGGGGGCCGCGTCTTCAACCTTCACATTGAGCAGATTGCGCGAAAGAATGACCTGGTAGTCGGCAAACGACGGGGGTCGCTCGGCCTTGCGCACCTGCTGAACCGGCTGCGGGCGCGGCGGGGGCGGCGTTACGTAGCGGCTCACGACTTCGCGCACCGCGAATCCGGCAATGACCCACGCAATGGCGAGAATCAGCAACCCATTCGCCGCCCAATAATATCTCCGGTATTGCTCCAGAATCTGATCGAACATCCTTTATCGTCCCTCTCCGGCGTCTTTCCAACCCACGACAGGTCCATCAACCCCAAATCCGACCACCGACGACCGCGCACGCGCCAGGCAAAACGGCCCACCCGGCAGACCTGCCCGCAGAGCCATTGCAGAGCGCGAAAAAGTGGCTTGGAACGCCGCGGCCACACGAAGGCCGGGCCCCCCTGATTCGGCGCGCCATAAAGCCAACCATTCTAGCACCCCCATATGGTACCGGCAAGAAATCGCCCGTTCTTTTCGGGCGTTATGGTCTACCACGGCCGGCCTCCGTTTTCTCGCGCGCATGCCCTCAGTCATGCAGGGTAACGTGATAAACGAGACGCCGCTGCCCCCGTCTGAGCCCAAGCGTGACCAGCTCGTCGTTTCGGAAACGTTCATGCAGACGTTCAAGCTCGTTGCCGCCCGGCACGGGAAGCCCGTTCACGGCCTCGAGTACGTCGCCCGAGGTGAGCCCGAAGGCATCGGCGACATGACGCGGTACGGCCCCCGCAACCCGCAGGGCGACAAAGCCCCCGCCGACGGGCACGGCCTGCCAGTCAAGTTCGGAGAGCATGGCCACCGCGGCCTCGCGCAGCAGATCGGCGCGGGCCGACGAACGTACGTGGCCCGGATGCGAGAGCGCCAGACGCGACGACAACTGGAATATCTGCACGTCGTCGTCGCGCTTGATCACCATGCGACCCGGCCCCACCTCGACCACCATGAATCCATCGCCGAGCGACTCGCCGGTACGTACGGTACGACGCTGCGACTGCAGCTGAACAATGGCCAGGTTGTCGCCTTCGTCGGACGTTAACGTGCCCATGAGGTGCATTGAGCCCGTGGGCCCCGGATTCCACGCTTCGAGCATGCGCAGCCACTCGGCACTCTGGCGAAGCGACGCCCCCGGTTGCACGCTCCGGGCGGCTTTTCCCCAAAGCGCGGCGCCGAACACCCAGTTCAACACGAAGTAGGCAGCCGCAAGCGACAGCACCAGGTGCACCAGCGTTGCGTGCCGATGCCAGAGGCGCTGGATATGGATACCAAGAAAACGCACGTGAAGGTATTCTCGACAGATTCCGATGTTTTGTCGCGAAATGCAACGGGGAAAAGCTCGTATTACCTCTCCCACCCAACTGTAAGCATGATGCGTGCCTACCGGTGGTAGGTATACAGGATACCCCGCCGAACGCACTTTCGGTGAGGGCTTGCAGAACAATTCGGCGGCGCGGTCGGCACTCGCCTTTCGACGCTACGGCATTGTGGCCGACCGCGCGGGCGGCTACAATAGCGCCATGCAGTCAAGCTCGCGGCAAGATTCGACCAAGGGTCGAATGGGTAACGATTTTTATTCGTGCGACGACGCTTCGCAGCGGGTTGCCGCAGCGACCGGGGGCATCTGCTGAATATGCCCGAACACCTGTTGGCGGCGTTGGGCACCTTCGTACCCCTGCTTCTCGGAGCGGTGGGCTTTCCCTTTCCCGAAGAGGCGGTATTGCCGGCCGGCGGCATCGCGGCCCACCCGTCGTCGAGTCGGCTGTTCGCCGTCATTCTGGGCGGCTATCTGGGCGTACTGGCGGCCGACAACCTGCTCTTCGCCGCCGGCCGCTTTCTGGGGCCCCGGTTGCTTGCCCACCCCCGTACCGGCGCCCTGCTGTCGGTCGAGCGCCGTTCGCGCATCGAAGGCTTTCTCGAGCGCCGCGGCGCGTGGACGCTGGTGGGCCTGCGGTTCCTGCCCGGGGTCAGAACCGGCGCCTACCTCTCACTGGGCATGCTGGGCTACTCCTGGCGCACCTTTCTCATCGTCGACGGCCTCATGGCCGTTCTCACGGTGTGCGCGCTTACCTCGGCAGGCTTTCTGCTGGGACCGCAATGGGAACAGCTGGTCGCCCTGCTTCCCCCCGCATGGGTGCTTATCCTTGCGGCCGCCCTTCCCCTTACCATATGGCTGGTGTTGCGGCGGCGCGGTCAGGCCCGGTCCAACGACCGCTCGGCAAGCTGACGCATCCGTTCGGCAATACGTTCCGAAAGGCCGGCGTTTTCCGTCGCAATGCCGCTAACGACCTCGAGAGCGTCGACGATTCGGTCGGTTGCCACCCGCTGCTCGTCGACCGCCGCGCGCACCTCGTCCATGCTGTCGCGTACCGCCGCCAACTGCGCAATCATGCGTTCGGTCGTGGCCGCCTGTTCGGCGGCTGCTTCGACCATGCGGGTCGAGGCCTCACTCATTTCGCGCATGGCGATGGCGGCGTTTCGTGCTTCCCTGCTGCCCGACTGGGCCTCGCCCGACACCCGTTCGAGCAGGCCGGCGGTTTCTTCGACGCTGGTCACGATGCCCGAGAAGGCCTTGCCCGTTTCGCCCGAGAGCGCAAGCAGATTGCGGGTGGCCCCGCCCGCCTGTTCGGCCATGGCGGTGGCCTGGCCGGTTTCGGCCTGCACTTCGCGCACGATGTCGGCAATTTCGTCGGTTGCCGCAATGGAGCGCTCGGCAAGCTTGCGAATTTCGTCGGCCACCACGGCAAAACCCCGTCCGGCGTTTCCGGCACGAGCCGCTTCAATGGCCGCGTTCAACGACAAAAGGTTGGTCTGATCGGAAATGTCCTGAATGGTCTCGAGAATCTTGCCGATGCGCCCCGAGGCGGCCTGCAGGTTCCTGTTCGTATCGACAAGCGTACGAACGCCGGCGGCGACCTCTTCAATGCTCTGCACGGTCTGCCGCACCCGGGCCGCGCCCTCGCGTGCATGGGCCGACGACCTCTGCCCGTGTTCAGCGGCCTGGCCGATGGCCCCGGCCAGCTCGCCGAGCTTCGCGGCCATGGCTTCGACCAGCGCGTCGGCTTGCCCGGCACGGGCCGTCAGCGTCTCGCCGTTGCGCACGCTGTTTTCCATGGCGCGGCGCATGGCGGCGACGTCGGATGAAAGCTCGTCGACCGTGCGGTACAGCCGGGAAGCGCCGGTGGCAATGGTCGCAACCTGCGCCGCAACCTCTTCGGTCGAAGCAAGGGTATCGTGGGTCAGGTCGCGCTCTCTCATTGTCGACTCGGTCAGCGACGACGTGTCGGCGTCTACCGCATCGGCGGTGGCCGTGATGGCCGCCACACGCTCTTGAATCTCGGCGGTGCGCAAGGCGACCTCTCGTTCGAGTTCGCGAGCGGTGTCTGCCGAGGCTTCGACAAAGCGCTGCTGATTCAGGGCCGCGACATAGAGCACGACGGCCACAACGCCTGAAAAGCTGATAACCGTGGCCCAGGACAGCGCGGCACGGATCAGGGGGGTGACGTGCGCGGCCGCCGCCGGCCCATCAATACCCGCGATTTCCCATGTATAAATGGTAACGCAGCCCGCGGCAGCCATGAACACGGCCGTGCCGACGCCGCTGCGCGGCCCCAGCAATTGAAAGGCAAACAGCAGCGGGCCGGCGTAGGCAAAAATACCGACGGGCGAGACATAGTAGTTCACGCCGGCGCCGACGGCCACGGCCAACGCAAAGCTCCAAACCAGAAAGGCTCGCTCATGGAACCGGCCCCGCCCACGCACGAGAAAGCCGCCGACGACTCCGACCCCGGCAATACCGGGCGCCAGCACGAAAATACCCAGGTCGAACAGAAGGCTCAAACCGCCGAACAGAACGACCATCGAAGCGACAAGGCCGTAAATGAGACGAAGCAGCAGGGTCTGCCGGTCTTCAAAGCCCTGTATCGCGGCCACTTCGCCGGCTGCCCCGCCGGCCTCGTCGTGCATGAACGTACCCGTCATGTGCCCTCGCCGAGATATCGTTCGCCACTACGAAGTCTAGAAAGCGGCGACGGGTGTGTCAAGGAAGCTACAGATTGCGTCGCAATTTCAGGCAGTCAGCGCAGCCGAAACACCCCTTCCCACTCTTTGCCCAGGCGGGCCGGAACGCTGTCGGTCGAGGGCTCGAGCTTCAAGGTTTCGAACACGTCTCCGAAGAGCCTTGCGATTTCGTCGGCGGTACTGTCGAAAGGCGGCCCCCCCGCCGGCAGGCCTATGAAAAAGACGCCCGCCACCAGTCTGCCCGGTTTCAGCAGGCGGGCTGCCTGGCGCACGTAATCTTCACGGCGCCGGGGCGAAATGGCGCAGAAGCAGGTCAGCTCAATCCACGCATCGAAACCGCCGACAAACTTCTCGGGTAGCGCGAAGATGTCGCCGGTCATGAATTCGACCTCGACTCCCGCTTCACTTGCGGCCCTGGACGCAGCCTCGACCGCTTCAGGGGCGAAGTCGACGGCGGTTACCCGGTACCCCTTTCGGGCAAAGGCGATGGCGTCGTGCCCGCGACCGCACCCCGGCACGATGATACGGCTGCCCGCCGGCACCCATTCCTGCACGAGCCGCTGCAGGTTCGGGGCCGGGGCGCCCAGGTCCCAGCCGGTCTGCCCCTGTTGATAGCGTATCGACCACTCTTCGGCCTGATCGGGATTCACGACGATGTTCTCCTTTCCACCAGTGTTTTCTGTGTCATCTGTTCTTGCCGGGGAGCTTTCGGCGTCGTCATTGTCGACTTCTATTCGGGTCGACTTCTATCCGGGCCAGCTTCATCCAGTGTCAGTTTCATTCCGGGTCAGCCTTCATCCGGCGTCCGCGATCATCCGGCGTCCCGCGATCATCCGGCGTCCCGCGATCATCCGGCGTCCCGCGATCATCCGGCGTCCCGCGATCATCCGGCGTCGTCACCCGCGTCGACCGAGAGACTCCGGGAATGTCGCGCGCCCGCCCCGAACCTGCCGATCAGCACGGCCACGACAAGCAGCCCCCCGCTTGCCGCGATGACCGTTCGCACGTCGAGCGCCTCGGAAATGCCCCCGGCGAGCAAGCCGCCGAAGGGTGTCACCCCCACGAGCGCCATCGAGTACACACTCATGACACGGCCGCGCAGCTCGGGGGCGACATGGGTCTGCAGCCAGGCATTGGCCCCGGCAAGCGCGCCTATCATACCGTAGCCGGTCAGCACCAGCGCCGCAAAGGCCCACCCGAAACTGCGCCCCAGCCCCAGGGCCAGCAGACCAAGCCCCATGAGCCCGGCGTGCACGCGCATCCACCGCTGCAGCGGAAGCCGGTTCGACGCCGTTGCCATCAACAGCGCACTGCCCAGCGCGCCGATGCCGCTTGCCGTCATGAGCAGGCCCAGCATGCCTGCGTCGCCGCCGAAATGCCGCCCCACCAGCACGGGCAGCAGCACGATGAACGGAACGCCCACGAAGCTCACCAGGGCCACCAGCGTCAGGGTCGCGCGCACCGGCCGGTCGTGCCTGATGAAGTGCAGGCCGTCGTACAACTGCCGGCGAAAGGCCGCCTGCCGCTCGGGGCGAACGTGTACCGTACGAATCTGCAACAACGCGAACATCACGGCCGCAAAGCTGAGCCCGTTTAGCAGAAAGGCGATTCCTTCGCCCCACCGGCTCACCACCCACCCGGCAACGGCCGGTCCGATGATACGCGCCAGGTGCACCGCCGACGAGTGCATGCCCACCGCCGAAGGCAAATCGTCGGGGGGCACCAGATCGCCCACGAACGCCTGGCGGGTGGGAATATCGACGGCGTAGACGAGTCCCAAGGCAAGCGCGAAGAGCAGCACCACGGTTTCGTCGGCCAAACCCACAATCGTAACCACGCCCAGCGCGAGCGCCTGCACGGCGGCGATGCCCTGCGTTACGAGCAGAAGCCGGCGCCGGTCGAGACGATCGGCCAACACCCCGGCCCCAAGCCCCAGAAAGAACACCGGGGCTCGATTGGCGAAATTGACCAGCCCGAGCAACCAGGGCGAACCGGTAAGTCGATAGACAAGCCACCCCATAGCCACCTGCTGCATCCAGGTACCGACGAGGGAAAACAACTGACCGCCGTAGTACAGGCGAAAATTGCGATGGCGCAGGGCCGGAAACGCAGCCATGAACCTTCATTTTCGCAGATCGGCGGCATCGGTGGGGGCGCACGGTGTCGCAAGACGCCAACGCCGGCGCGTGGTACGCTTTGTCATGTATCGCATAACCTGCCTCTGCCTGCTTGCCGCGGCCCTGCTCGGCCCTGCGGTCGATGCCCGCGCCGCCGAACCCTTCAACGCCGCCCGCTACGCATGGCTTACCGCTTCTTCGTGGAAGAATGCGGCGCCCCTCATCACCACCGAAAGCGACGCAACCCCGCGCATGGCCCACGACGGCTCGCTCGACACCGGGTGGCAGGCCGACATCGATGTGGAAGACGAGGCCTGGCTGCAACTCGACTTCACCCGTCCCTGGCCCATGCGTTACCGGTGGCGCAGCCTCGAGACCCGGTGGAATCCGGCACCCGAGCGCTACCATTGGCAGGCTTCTCCCGACGGACGCACCTGGCGCACCATCGCCACCGTCGACGCACCTTCGGCGCACGACGAGACCCTCGTTTCGGCCGAAGGCGCCTGGCTGCGTGTGGTCGTGCCCACCGGCGACTGGCGCCTGCTCGAAGTCGCGGCCCATGCCGTCAACGGCGCGAGCGGCACGACTCCCGCTCTTACAGCGAGCGCAGCGGGCAACCTGGTCGACCTGCAGTGGGAACACGGCACGGCCGAAAACGTCTTTCTTTATCGGGTGGAACGCAACGAACCTGCCGCCACCGAGAATTCCTCGACAACTCCAATTCTCATCGCCGAAGGACCTATGAGCCGGGCAAGCGATCGGGTGGAAGCCGCGTCGGCCGCCCTTCCCGGGACTTTCGCATGGCGTCTGAAAGCCATCGGCCCCGACGGCAGCGTCGTGGATGACGAGTCGACGAGCGGCCCGGTCGAAATCGGCGTGCGCAGCCCCCTGCCCTTCGCCTTCGGGGGAATGATTGAAGGCTACTACGGACCCCTGTTCTCGTGGCCCGACCGAAAACGGCTGGTACGTGAAACCGGTCTCGCCGGCGGCAACTTCTACCTGTACGGCCCCAAACTCGACAGCCTGCACCGCGCCCGTTGGCGCGAACCGTATCCGCAGGAATTCGTCGGTGCTTTCGCCGATCTCGTCGCCACCGGTAAGGATTACGGCGTAACGGTGGCCTGGTCGCTGTCGCCGGGGCTCGACTACGATGCCGACAAGCCGGCCGACCGCGAAGCCGTCATCGCCAAATTTCTCGCCTTTCAGGAAATCGGCGTCGACTGGTTCGGCCTGTTCATGGACGACATTCCGGTCGCCCCCGACGCCGCCGCGGCCGCCGAACAGGTCGCGCTGGCCAATGCCGTGCTGGCCGCGCTGCGCGAGAACGACCCGGCCGCCCGGCTGCTGTTCGTACCCACGGTTTACTCGGGCGCGGCAGACAGCTTCTCAGCAAGTCAGACCGCCTACCTGACCGGCCTGCGCGCCCTCGACCCCGACATTCCGATTATGTGGACCGGGCCCGACATTTTCGCGGCCGGTATCGCCCTCGAAGACCTGACGCCCATCGCCGCGCTGACCGAGCACCCGCTGCTGCTCTGGGACAATTACCCGGTCAACGATCTGGTGTTCACGCGGCGCACGCACCTGGGGCCACTGGTCGACCGCAACGCCGACCTGGCCGACGCCCCCGAAGCGGTCATCGGGCTGCTCAGCAACCCCATGTGGCAGGCGCCGCTTAACCGGCTTCCGGTTTCGACGGTCCACGCCTGGCTGCGCGACCCCGTGGGCTACGCGCCCGAAACGGCCTGGCGTGAGGCAATTGCCGCCGAGGTTCCCGCCGAACTGATCGATACCGTTCTTACGGCCGTCGAAGCATTCCGCAGCAATCCGCTCAACGGCATCGACGACAGCAAGGCCACGGCCCTCGCCGAAGCCGCCATCGGCGCCGTCGAATCGGGAAAGCGCCCACCCGCCGACCTTCTCCATCATGCGGCGGCGTACTACACGCTCGAAACGCTGCTGCCCCACTTTTACCAGGTCGACTTCGCGGGCGACATGCTGCCCCTCGCCCGCAAGATGACCGCCATCGGCGAAGCGTACCTGCAGGCCTGGCACGCGCTTGACGGGCGCTTCGACCGCGATCTTGGCTCAACCAACCTTACCGCGATTCAGAGCGATCCGTGGATGGTGAATGAAGGCCTCGATTCCGTTCTGCTCGGAAAGATGCTCGGCGCTGCGGGAACCCTGGCTGCGCCCACGGTTTCTGTGCAGGCTTCGCTTCCCCCCAAGGTCGGAATCGGCTCATCTCTGCGGGTACCACTGCCAGGATATGTGGAAGGACTACGCATATACGGGCTTCCCGGTGCAAAGCTGGAAGAAGGCGTGCTCACCTGGAAGCCGACGCGCACCGGAAACTACCGCTGGGTACTGGTGGGCGAATCAGGGGGCGAAGGCGACGCCGCGTGGGGAAGCCTCGCGGTGATTGCCCCACCGGCGAAAGTGGAAGACACCGGCGGTTGCCGTTCCGGCTCGGCGGCACCGGCCCTGACCCTGCTTTTCGCGATACTGGCAGCCCGCAGGTTCCGCTCACGAAGCGCTTGAAAACCACTGGACGCGTTGCGGTTGTTTCTGTAGAATAGATCTTTCTACGCTTCGGCGGCGTAGCCAAGTGGTAAGGCAGAGGTCTGCAAAACCTTTATTCCCCAGTTCGAATCTGGGCGCCGCCTCCAGACCAGACGAAAAAAAGCCCCGCAATGCGGGGCTTTTTCTTTTTCCGCCAAGCTCGTGGCGTGTATGTCTCATACGATGCGCACCGCCCTCGGTGCAGGCAGGCGCGGGACTTCCCCCTCAGGAAAGCCCCTGTACGAGCCCTTCGATTTTCTGGGCGGGCGCGGCGCCGATCTGCTGCCTGACGATTTCGCCGCCCTTGAAGACGAGCAGCGTGGGCAGCGAACGAATGTTGTAGCGGGCAGGGGTGCGGGGGTTGTCGTCGCTGTTCATTTTCACGAACTTGACCTGACCGGCATATTTCTCGGCCAATTGGTCGACGACGGGCGCAATGGCCTTGCAGGGGGCGCACCAGGTCGCCCAGAAATCGACAAGCACGGGTTCCGACGATTGCAGAACCTCGGCGTCGAACGTCGCATCGGTCACTTCGATCACTCCGGCCATTTCTACCTCCCGCTCACGGAATAGTTGGGTCTGTCTTTCAGCTTATCGCTTGCGTGTGCCCGGCGGAACGCCCCCGCTTGCCTTATTCGGCCAACGTCTGGAAAAGCGTTTCGAGCACGAGTTGTTTGTTTGCGTGGAAATCGTGAATGCGCCGCTCGGCACTTTCGATGGCCAGAAAGCGATCGGCCAGCTCGCGCGGGTCGAGGCGGGCGGCGATGTGTTCGAGCAGGTCGATGCTGCCCCGGTTCATGATGCCGTTTTCGGTGCCCCGGGTCCTGAATACGAGGGCGTCGCGGTAAACCCCCTTGACCACCTGCAGCGCGGGCACCGCGGCATCGCGAAAGCGCTCGGCCATGCGAAAGGGCGCAAGGGGTTCGCGGCCGAGGTTGCCCAGGTACTCGATGACCTCGTTGCGAACGGCATTGCGTTCTTCGCCCTCGCGTACCGACTTCAGCGCCCCGCCCAGGCTACCCGAGGCTTCGAGCGCGTGGCGTACGGCCTCTTCGTCGCTCACGCCTTCGCCCCGCAGCCGTTCGACGATGGCGTCGGTGGGCAGGGTGCCGAAACGAACGAGCTGACAGCGGCTGCGAATGGTAGGCAGTACCATACCCTCGCTTTCGGCAATGAGCACCATGACCAGGGTTTCGGCGGGTTCTTCGAGGGTCTTGAGCAGCGCGTTGGCGGCGCCGGCGGTCATGTGGTCGGCGTTGTCGACGATGAAGACGCGCTTGCGGCCTTCGTAGGGGCGATAGTGGGCTTCCTTGAGCAGCGTGCGTATCGCCTCGATCTTCAGGTCCTTGCCTTCGGCGGCCTGCACGAGCACGACGTCGGGGTACTGGCCGGCGCCGATGAGACGGCACGGGCGGCAGCGGCCGCAGGCAAAGGGGTATTCGTGCGCCGGTTCTTCGCAATTGAGCAGCGCCGCCCAGGCGGTGGCCACCAGACGGCGCCCTACCCCGTCGGGGCCGAGAAACAGGTAGGCGCTGCCGACCCGGTCGCCGACGGCGGCGCGGCCGAGCCGTTCCTTCAGATCCTGATGGCCGAGTATTTCGTCAAAGCCCATGTTCATACCTTACAGGCGCAAGCGTATCTCTTGCCAGCACTGCTCGACGACCTGTTCGGGCGGCTGCGCGGCGTCGATGCGCACGCTGCGTTTGGGGTTACGGGCGGCCAGCTCGACCAAGCCCTCGCGCACGCGTTCGTGAAATTGCACCGCCTCGGCTTCAAACCGGTCGGCCGCGCCGCGACTACGCGCCCGCCCCATGCCCACCTCGACGGG
>JAWLBW010000126.1:0-12322 GCA_041687475.1 bacterium | reverse complement strand
GTTTACCACGCGTGCCGCCGAGGCCGCGTCCGATACGCTTTCGGCCGACGAATCGGTCTTGCTGTTTCCGGCGCATGCGGCGCCTGCCGGGGGCGACGAGTGGCAGATACCGGTACGCGCCCGCGTATTCGAGGTTGAAACCGACAGCTTCTGGCGGCGGGCGCTGCTGTTCGAGACGGCATCCTGGTTCCGCCGTAGCGGCTACCGGGTCGACGACTCCCTGCTGGACCGCCGTCTGCTGCCCTTTCTGGCCGATGGCGAAAGGGGTAAGCGCCTGTCGCTTCGTATCGGTGGGCAGGGGGCACTGAGGTTGCCGCCCAGCGACAGGCAGGGGTGGATTGTGGCCGACGCCGTTTCCTACCGGGCCGACTTGCCCGAGGGCGATCAGGTGCTTGACCTTCGCTTGGTCGACGGCGCCGGCGTGGTGGCCGGGCAGAAGGTGTCTCTCGTTCCCGCCAGAGGCATATCGGTCATTTCCGATATCGACGATACGATCAAGCAGACCGGTGTTACCGATGTTCGGGTCATGCTGCAGGCGACGTTTCTGCGGCCCTTCGTGGCAGCACACGGCATGGCGCCGCTTTACCGGGCGTGGGCCGGGCAGGGAGTCGTCTTTCACTACCTTTCGGGATCGCCCTGGCAACTGTACGGCGAGCTCGCCGCCTTTCTGCGTGAAAACGGCTTTCCGCCCGGAGAAATGCAGCTCAAGCCCTTCGCCCTCTCTGCGGAGGGAATTCAGGCGGTTACCGCACCGCAGACAAGCTACAAGCTGCCGCGCATCGTCGAGATTCTCGAGCGCTGGCCCGAACGCCGGTTTCTGCTCGTGGGCGATTCGGGTGAACAGGACCCCGAGATCTACGGCGAAGTCGCCCGGCGTTTTCCGCACCAGGTGGCGCGCATTCTCATTCGCCTGGCGCCGGGAGGCGAGCATGCCCCCGAGCGGTTTCTCGCGGCCTTTCGCGACGTACCGGCCGACCGGTGGATGGTGTTCGGCCATCCGCGGGAAATCGCCGCCGACTTCTGAACAATTCGATTACGTGAGTTGCGGGAAAAGCCGGGAAGGGTAGGGTGGCCGGGTGGAAGACCGTCTCAGGGGCTGACCATCTGAGGGATTTGACCGCCTGAGTGGTTTGACCATCTGAGGGGGCTGAGGGTCCGAACGTCTGAACGTCTGAAAGTCTGAAAGTCTGACAGTCTGACAGTCTGAAAGTCTGAAGGTCTGAAAGTCTGAAGGTCCGTCCGCACTGCCGCGGCTCAGACCTTGAACCGGTCTACCGCCTGCTGCAGCGACCCCACGGCATCGTTGACGCGCTCGACGTGGTCATTCAGCGCCTGCACCAGACGGTCGCTTCCGGCAAGCAGCGACTGGTTGTTCTGAATGGCGTTGAGCACGGCCTCGCTTTCTTTCTTGTGGGCGCTGGCAATGTCGTTGATGGCGTGCACCGAGGTGTTGATGCGATTGATGGCTTCGGAAATGCGGGTGCTGCCTTCCGACTGCTCCTGGGTCGTCTTCAGCACGCTGCCGGCCAGCTCTTCCATGTGCGTGACCGAGCGCTGAATCTGGTTCGAGGCCGACGCCTCCTGCTGGGTGGCCATGGCAATGTGATGGCTGATGCCCGAAACGCGCTGGCTGGCTTCGGCCAGTGATTGGCTGCTGCGGTTCTGCTCGGCCATGGCCGTCGAAATGAACTGGCTCATTTCTTCGCTGCGCAGGCTGATCTCGTAAATCTGTCCCAGCTTTTCCATCGCGGCGCGGCTTAGCTGTTCGCCCTCATCGACGGTCGAAAGACCCAATTGCACGCGCTCGTTGGCTTTCTGGGTTTCCTTCTGCACGCCTTTGACCAGGCCTGCGATGTCGCGGGTGCGCGATGCGACCTGACGCGCCAGGTCGCGAATGCCGTCGGCAACCACGCCGAAGCTGGCCCCGTGCTCGCCGGCGGCGGCCGCAATGATGGCGGCGTTCAGGGCCAGAAGGTTCGTCTTTTCGGTTACCTGGTTAATGACGGTAATGATTTCGCCGATTTCGCTGCTGCGGCGCCCCAGTTCTTCGACCACGGCCGCCGTGTCCTGCACGCTTTCCTTGATGCGGCCCATGCTCTCGCCGCTCTTCTCGACGGATTCAAGGCCTTCGCGCGCGCTCTTGCTGACCTGGTTGGCCAATTCGTTACTGAGTTGCGCGTTCTTTTCGACTTCGGTAACGGTTTTGGTAATTTCCTGAATGGCGTTGTTCATCGAGTCGGCGCTACCGGCGAGTTCCTGCGACCGGTTGGCGACCTCGCTGATCGAACGACTGATCTCGATGATGGAGCTCGATGTTTCGGCAACCGCTCCCGAAAGCTGCGAGACATTGTCTTTGACTTCTTCGATGGAGCCGCCCATCTGCAGAATAGACGAACTGCTTTCCTGCGAAACGACGAAGAGCTCTTCGACCCGGTGGCTGATTTCGCCGGTGTTCCGATCGATGGTCTCAATGTTGTGCAGGCTGCCCTGCAGGGCCGTGTTCTGCTTGCGCAGGGCCTGCATCATGGTCTCGTTCTGCAGGCGCAGATCGGACGCCTCGGCCGTGAGCTTGCCGGTAATTTCGTTGACCTGCAGCACCATGGCGCGTAGCCCCTCGGTCATACCGCCGAGAACGTGCATGAGACGCCCGATTTCATCCTGTTGCTCATCGGCGACGTGAAAGCTTACCGTCAGGTCGCCCCTGGCAACCCGGTCGGCGTCACGCGCCAGACGCGCGAGCGGCATTTCGATGCTCTCGCGAACCCAGTAGTTCACGAAAAGGTACAGAACCGCAAGGGCGGCGCCGCCCAGGAAGGCAAGGGAAATGATGGCCTTGAGAATCTTGTTGCGAAAGGCCGTGCGCTGAAATCCGATCTGCACCAGCACGCTTTCGTCGGCCGTTACCGGCGTGAAAACCTCGAGATGGTCGCCGTTTGAGACAACCCGCTTTTTCTCGGGAAGAGTGCCGTCGAGTCGCCTTCCGACCTGGTCTATGGCGTGCGCCGCCAGAATGGTGCCGTCGCGGGAAAGAATGCGGGCATAGTCGATCTGGTACTTGGTGCCCACCAGCTGCTGCAACTCAAGCGAGAGTCCCTCGAGGGCATAGACGTCGCCACCCATCATCTCGAGATTATTGAGGGCCTTCTCGCGAAGATTGAACGACAGCGCGTCGCCCTTTTCCCGAATCGCCCCCTCGAACTCGTTGTGCAGAAAGATGTAGAACACGCCCATCACAAACGCGAATACGATGGCGAGCGTGAGGGAAATCTTCTTGAGAAATTTGGTTTTGAGTGACGACTTGCGGCCCATGGGCGTACCGGTGCCTTTTCAGCGGTTACGTTAGTTTACCTAAGGGGGGGTGAAGGTTCAAACCGAACGCCGAACTTGCTATAATTTAGGTTTGCCCTCAAGCGGAGAATTCTATGCAAGCCATCGTCGAACTGGTCGGGTCCGAAACCCTGGCGTGGGTTCTTGTTGCCGCGGTAGCGCTGCTCGTACTGGTACTCATTGCGCTCATCATACGGGTTGCCGCTCGCCGGAAGGAAGAAACCCCCGTTCGCAAGGGCCTCGACCTCGAACTGGCCCGGGCAAGAGAAGGGCTTTTCGGCAGGCTGCAGGGCATGCTTACCGCGGGCGCGGGCGATAAGGAAGTCGTCGCGCAACTCGAGGAAATTCTCGTTACCTCGGATTTCGGCATCGAAACCACCGAATACCTCATCAAGCGCGTGCGCGAGAAGGCCGGCTCGCAGAATCGGCATCTGCACGAAGTGCTCAAGGAGGCCATTCTCGAAATCTTCGACGAGGTCGATCGCCCGTTCGAGCTTTCGGCAGCCCCCACCGTCGTCATGGTGGTCGGGGTGAACGGGGTGGGTAAGACCACGAGCATCGGCAAGGTTGCCGCCCGCTTTCAGCGCGAGGGCAAGACGGTTCTTCTCGGCTCCGGCGATACCTTTCGCGCGGCGGCCATTGAACAGCTCACCATCTGGGCCGAACGTTCGGGCGCCGATATCGTAAAGGGCCAGCCCGAGGGTGATCCGGCGGCCGTGTGCTTCGACGCGGTCAAGGCAGGTCAGTCACGCGGCAGCGACCTGGTGCTCTGCGACACGGCGGGTCGACTGCACACCAAGTCGAACCTGATGGAAGAGCTCAAGAAGGTCAAGCGCGTCATGGGGAAGGCCATGGAGGGCGCACCCCACGAGATCTGGCTCGTCGTCGATGCTACTACCGGGCAGAACGCCATGTCGCAGGCGCGTCTCTTCAACGATGCGGTGGGCATTACCGGCATCATCATGACCAAGCTCGACGGCACCGCCAGGGGCGGAACGCTGGTGGGCCTGTGTCGCGAGCTGCGCGTACCCATCCGCTATATCGGCGTCGGCGAAACCGTCGACGACCTGCGGCCTTTCGACGCCCAGAGCTATGTCGAAGCGATTCTGGGTTCCGACACCGACTGAACGGTATAGTCGGCAAGCTCGTCTTCCTTTGCCCGAAAACCGGGAAAGAACAAGGTGAAGCAGGTGCCGCGCTCGGGTGCCGATTCGACCTTGATGCGGCCGCGGTTTCTCTTGGTCAGCTCGCCGATGACCAGCAGCCCGATGCCGGTGCCCTTGCCGACGGCTTTAATGGTAACCGGCATGGCGAACATGCGCTCCTGTACTTCGGGCGGAATGCCTCGTCCCGTATCGCAGACTTCAAGCGTGACCTCGTTGTTTATGTACCGGCAACGCAGGGTGACGCGCCGCTCGGGCAGTCCTTGTACGGCGTCGGCGGCATTGGCAAGCAGGTTGATGAGCACGCGTTCGAAATCGAAATAGTGGCCCCGGCTGACCAGGCATTCGTCAATGTCGGTCTCGACGGTAATACCTGCCAGCTGGTAGCGGGTCATCATCAGGGCCGACTGTATGACCTCGATCCATAGCGTCTCGTGCGTATCGGTGGTTTCGCGGCGCAGCATCTTGCCGGCCTCGCCCGTCAACCGTTCGAGCGCACCGGTACCCGACCTGATGATTTCGAGCGCCTTGTTCACCTTATCCGGCGGTATCTGACCGGCGGCGGCGCTGAAACCCATTTCCAGCCCTGCCTTGATCAACGTAAGCGGATTTTTCAGATCGTGTAGTATGCCTGCGCTGAGCGCTCCGACCATGGTCAGGCCGGTATTGGCGCGCTCGAGCTCCTTCTGCGCGCTGATGTCGCGCTGCAGGCCCACCACCCAGCGTACCTCGTCTTCTTCTGTCACGGGCGAGATGACCAGGTCTATGTCGTAGAGCTCGCCGTTCTTGCGACGATTGATGATCTGCGCCCGCCAGGGAAGGTTACGGCTCGTTTTCTGCCACAGGTTCCCATAAACGATGTCGGGTGTGAGGCCGCTCTTCAGTATGCGTACGTGCTTGCCGAGCAACTCGCCGGGGGCGTATCCGGTCATGCGTACGGTCGCCTCGTTCACTGCCTGAATGATGCCGTTCATATCGGCGACCAGAACGCCATCGACCAGGTAAGGGGCGATGCTTTCGAGCGGAATATCGAAGGCGTGGTGACGGTAGAAGCCCGGTGTACACATGGTGTCATCCTGCAATGGCGGTCACGGTCGGAAAACTGCCTGCCGTTTCATCTCCTGCGGTCGGGGCGTAACCGGAGTCTCGCGAGGTACTCACAGCCATTTCACCAGATGCAGGTACGACTCGCCTTCCGGGGTCGAAAACGGCGAGCGGGGTACGACACGAATGCCCATGGACCAGGGCCCCGGTTCGTCGATGCCGATTTCACCCTGCCATGTGTTTCGCCCCTGGGCGCTGCCATCCCTCGACAGATCGACGGCGCGCATTCCTTCGAGCTCATCGGCGGTTGTGACGCGGGCGAGAACGACCTGAACCGCCAGGTCGTCGGGTTCGAGACCCGGGTGCCTGAGCTCGACCTGTACACGCAACGACTCGCCGGTGGCCATGCTTTCTCCCTCGAGGCCGTCGATCTGCACGCCCGCAAAGAGCAACTGGTCCCAGCCCCGCACAATGCGTTCCTTCCGGCGGTTGAGGTCGATGAGGGCCTCGTGCCGGTTGTCGCGCAGTCGCACGGCCTCGTCGAGTGCGGGCCGGTAGAATCGTGCGTGGTACTCGCCGACCATGCGTCGCATCGAAAAGCCCGGTATGACGGTGGCCATCGACTCCTTCATGCGTTCGACCCAACCGGGGGGCATGCCCTTATCGCGCCCATCGCGCTCGAAGAACAGGGGACGCACTTCCTGCTCGAGCAGCCCGTACAGCTCGGCGGCATCGTGGGCATCCTGGTACTCGCCCGCAACCGCTTGCAGACCGCTATCGCCCAGAAGCCATCCGTTCTTTCCGTTCCAGGCCTCGGGCCACCAGCCGTCGGCCACGCTCAGGTTCAGGCAACCGTTGATGGCCGCCTTCATGCCCGAAGTACCGCTGGCCTCCATCGGCGGAACCGGATTGTTGAGCCATACGTCGCAACCGGCCACCAGCCGTCGGGCAATTTCCATCTCGTAGTTCTCGATGAAAAGCAGGCGCCCGCGAAATTCGGGCAGGCGGGCATACTCGACGATCTGCCTGATGAGCTGCTGTCCGGGTTGGTCGGCCGGGTGGGCCTTGCCGGCGAACAGCAAAAGTACGGGGGGACCTTCGTTAAGGAAGCGTGCCAGCCGGTCGAGGTCGTGAAAGAGCAGCGTCGCCCTTTTGTATGTGGCAAAGCGCCGGGCAAAGCCGATGACCAGGGCGTCGGGCGACAGGCGATTCAGCACTTCGGAAATCAGCGCCGGCGATTCGCGCCGCCGCATCCACGCGTCGCGAATGTGCAGCTTCAGCCATTGCAGCAGTTCCTGTTTCAAGGCGACGTGCTGCTGCCAAACCCGCGCGTCGTCTACCTTGCGCAAGCGGCCCCAGTAGGCGGCGTCGGTCTGCCGGTCGGCCCAGTCCTTTCCGAGAACTTCACCGAACATGCGCTGCCAGGCCGGGGCCAGCCATGTGGGCACGTGCACCCCGTTGGTGATGCTGGTGATGGGTACCTCGTCGGTATGCAGACCGGGATACTCTTCGGCGAACATGGCGCGCGAGACTTCGCCGTGAATGCGGCTGACGCCGTTGACCCGTGCGCTTCCCTTGAGCGCGAGCAGGGTGGTCGAAAACGTCGGTTGGGCCTTGGGGTGAGGCGACTGACCAAGTTCGAGAAGAAACTGCCAGTCTTTCTGCAGTGCCTTTTCATACGGCACGAGGTAGGGGCGAATGAGATCTTCGGAAAAGACGTCGTGACCCGCGGGCACCGGCGTGTGGGTCGTGAAAATGGACGTCCGTCGTACGTATTCGAGGGCTTCGTGAAACTTCAGGTTCTGGCGCCGCATGAGGTCGGCCAGGCGGGCCATGATGAGAAAGGCGCTGTGCCCCTCGTTCATGTGGTAAACGTCGGGGTTGATGCCCAGCGCTTCGAGCAGCAGAAACCCGCCGATTCCCAGAATGAACTCCTGTCGCAGTCGCTGGCTCTTGTCGCCTCCGTAAAGGGCGTTGGTAATCTGGCGGTCGGCAGGCCGGTTGGCTCCGAAGTCGGTATCGAGCAGGTACAGTGAAACCCTGCCCACCTCAACCCGCCAGGCTCGTGCGTGCACCGGGCCCGAAGGAAAGGGAACCGAGACGATAACGGGTTCCTTCCGGTCGTTGCACACCGGGGCCAGCGAAGCGGCGGCGAAGTCGAAATGTTCGTAAAGGCTTTCCTGCGAGCCGTCGGAGCGTATACGCTGGCGGAAGTAGCCCAGGTGATAGGCAAGTCCCACGCCGCACAGCGGAATGCCGGCATCGCTGGCTTCCTTGAGAAAGTCGCCGGCCAGAACACCCAGGCCGCCCGAGTAGTTGCGTATATGATGCGCGACGCCGAATTCGGCGCTGAAAAAGGCTACCTTGGGTGGCGCGGCCGATGCCTGCATGGCCCGGAACCGGTTCAGAACGTCTTGCAGGCGTCGCACATAGTCCGATGAGTCGGCGGCCAGCTGCAGCTTCTTCGGCGAGACGCGTTCCAGAAACAGCGACGGATTGTAATCGAGTTCACGCCAGAGGTCGGCGTCGATGGTGCGGAAAAGCTCACGGGCATCGGGTTGCCAGTACCACCAGGAATTGGCGGTGAGCTCTCGCAGGGGAACGAGTTTTTCGGGAATCCGGTTCTGCACGAGAATGTCGCGCAGGTGCGCCCGCACCGAGGTACCGCCCGGCGAGGTCGAGACCACCTGCTGTCGCGAGAAGGCCTCGAAGCGCTCGGGCGACGTCAGGTAACCGCGGGGTAGTGCGCGCTCGAGCGCATACTCGTGGGCCTCGGTGTACCGTTGCCCCACTTTCGGCCAGGTAGCCTGCGAACCGGTTCCTGCGGCTGCCGATTGCAGGCCTGCGCGGCGTGAAGGCCAGTCGCGCAGCAGGTCTTCGAGGTAATCGGCCAGCCGGCGCGCCGCTTCTTCGGGCGAAAGCGATCGTCGGGGCAGAACCATGACACCCGTTTCGTCGGCCGTTCCCCCCTGGCGGGCCCACTGGCCGAAACCCGCCGCGTCTGTCGTTACGGTCGGAATGCCGCAGGCTATGCTTTCGTGCGCGCCATAACCCCAGGGCTCGTACCATGCGGGAAAGGCCGTGAGGTCGGCGCCGGGCAACAGATCACGGTAGCGTTCGGGTATGAGGCTGTCGTTGCCGTCGAGATAAATGGGCACGAAAACGAGATGCACCGGGTCGTCGCCGGTATTGCGCAATCCGGTTTCCTGCAGCCGGCGCAGAATCGGGTCGCCGGCCTCGTCGCGCAGATCGTGGGTCGCCAACTGCGGTGTCGTCACGGCCGTTTGCGACTCGAGGCTCTGTTGAATAAGGCGCTTGGGCCCCGCATGAGCCGCCGGAACCATGAGAAAGGCCAGCATGCGCTCGCCCGAGCCGCGCAGGCGGTCGTGCAGGCGGGCAAGGGCGTCGACGTAGACGTCGATACCTTTGTTGACGTACTCATAGCGTCCCGACATGAGTAGGACGAAGGTGTTTTCCCGGTCATAACGGGTGCCGGTCGCAAGCTCGCCGAGTTCAAGCAGCCGCCTGCGGGCGACTTTTCCGCGGTCATCATCGGGCTTCGCGTCAGCGGCTTGTTTCGCGGCAGCGGCTTGTTTGGGTGCCACCCACTCTTCGCCGAGGCCATTGGCCAGAAGGACATGGGGGTAAACGCCGAGAAAGCGACGGCATTCTTCGGCGGTTCCTTTGCTGACGCTGGTGAAGCAGTCGACGGTTCTGGCGGCCAGGGCTTCCAGCGAATGCTTGGCGAATACGCCGAACTCGCGTGCCGTCTGTTGGGGGTCGAGGGCTGCGTTGGCTGCGTACAGACGATGGTCGCGGCGCGCGGCCAGATCGCGGCCGAGTACGGTGGCGTGAGCGGTGAAGATGGTCGCGACCTCGGGCGCGGCCTTTTCGAGGTAGAGCACGGCAGCCGCCGAAAGCCATTCGTGGCTGTGCACCAGCATGTTCTCGCCGCGCGGCAGCAGTTCGCGGTAGGCTACCTGTTCGAGTACCATGCCGACGGCGTGCCCGAAGAGCAGCGGCTCGACGTAGTCCCAGCCGCCGGACAACGAGTCGAGCTGATACCATTCCCAGTAGCGGCCGAGAATGTCGTTCTTCCGGGCGTAAAGACCGGCGAAGTTGATGAGCAGGCAGCGTGGCTCGCCCTCGACCTGCCAACGCCCCATGCGGCATCCGACATTCAACTCGGCCAGAAGGTCGAGCATGCGGGTGTCCCAGATCTCTTCGCGAAAGGCGGGTCGTTCGTCGTCGACGTGGGCGAAGTCGGGCCCTACCGCGACATAGCGGTCTTCTCCATAAAGTGATTGCATGAAGCGAGCCTTGGAAGCGAGCATGCTGTGAATGCCGCCCACCATGTTGCACACTTCCCATGAAACCTCGAACAAGGTCGATTCCTTTTTCATCCTGCCTCGAACTGCCGCTTTCTGCTCCCGGCATGCAGATGCACGGGGGCGGGTTTCCGCATATTAGTCCCAGTATAGGACGGATGGCGGTTTCGTGGGATGGGGAATGGGGAAGACCGGGAGCGCCGGCTCGACGAGGGCGACAGGGGCCGGACGCCTTTATGCGAGGGGTATTTCGATGGTGAAGGTCGAGCCCTTGCCCGGCCGGCTTTCAACCAGAATGCGGCCGTGATGGGCCTCGACGATCTGGTTGGCGATGTAGAGTCCCAGGCCGAGCCCGCCGAAACTCTGCAGAGAGGCGGCCCGTTCGAAACGATTGAAAATGCGCCCTGAATCGTCGGCGCTGATGCCGATACCCCGATCGCGTACCGCAATGCGGGCGCAGTCGCCGTCGCGCGAGACGGTAAGGTCGACCGGATGGCGCGCGCCGTATTTGAGGGCGTTGGACATGAGATTCAAGACCGCCTGCTCGAGGCGCAGCCTATCGGCTTGTATCTCAAGCTCGTCTTCGATGCGCAGCCGCAACTCACTTTCGACCTTCGCGGCCTCCGAGCGCTTGCGTTCGACCAGCTCGTCCATCATTTCGCGCAGGTCGACAGCCTCGGGGGCCAGCTCGAAACGGCCCGAGGTCAACCGGGTCACGTCAAGCAGGCTCTCGACAAGCCTGGTAAAGCGATCGAGTTCCTTGAGCGCCAGGTCGCTTACCCTGATGAGTTTTTCGCGCAGTTTCGCGTAGTCGGCCTCTTCCGGGCTCAGCGACATGCGTATCAACTGCAGTTGAAGGCGAATGGGCGTCAGGGGGGTGCGCAGCTCGTGCGAGGCGATGGAGAGAAAGTCGTCTCGCAGGCGAATCGACTCTTCCGTCGTCGCAAGCAGGGTGTTGAAAGCATCGGCCAGGTTGCCGATTTCATCATTGCTCGCTTTATCGGCCCGCACGCCGTAGTCTTCGGTTTCCGAAATGCCCTGGGCCGTTTGCGCCAGCTCGATGACCGGGCGCGTGACATACCGGCGCAGGCCGAACCACATGAGCCCCGCCACCAGGATCAGCGAAAGCGCGAGAATGAAAAAGCTGAAACCGTACTGCAGCATACGCTGGTAGAACGGTTGTATCTGATAGCGTATGTGAAAGTAGCCGACCAGCTCGCCCTCGCGTTCAATGGGGGCGAAAGACAGGTAAGTCAAACCGTGAAAGGTACGAAAGGCATCGGGGGCGGGCAAGGGGTCGCATCCGGAAGAGGTGCCGTCGGCAGAGAATGCCGCGAACAGGTTGCCGGATTCGTCGTAGACGCATGCCTGCCGAATCTGCGACTGAAAGCGCAGTGATGAAATATAGGCTTCGGCGGCGGCCGGGTCGTTGAAGTCGAGAGAGGCCGGTAGAACGTCGGCATACAGCAGGCTCAACGTGTCGACCTCTTCCTGAACCCGCTGCCGATAGGTACCCTGCTCGTAAAGGAACATCTGCCCCAGGGCCGCCAGCATGGCGATTACCGTCACGCCCAGCACGATGAAGAGCATTTTCCGCTGAATGGGTAGGTCGTTGAAATTCATCGGGTAACGCTCAGGGTGAACGCTTCTCGCGTATGTTGGTAGCCAGCGCCAGCACGCGCGAGCTGATCTCGAGGCCGACCTCGCGGGCCGCATCGTGGTTGACGGCGAAGCGAATGGTATCCTTCACGTACACGAAACGCACGATACCGCCGTGATCGAGAAAGCGTTCGCTTTCGCCGACGGTGAGAATCGGCAGATCGCGTACTTCTCTCACCAGGCTGTGTTGTCGCCCGGTGGGCAGTTCGTCGCTGAAGTAGGCGATTTCACAGTCACGCAGCTGCTTGCGCGGCTCGTTGAGGCGAACAGGTTCGACGACGCGCCCCTGAACGCGGCGGTCTTCGGCGGTGCGCTTCAGAATTTCGACAAATTCGTCGGAAGCCGAAACGCAGATGCGTAGAGGTTTGCTGCTGTCGGCCCCGGGCCAGGTGACGTAACGGCCGAAATTCAGAAGATAGGCAGCCTTGACGCGCATTTCGAGTGCGCTTCGCCGTTGCCCCCAGGCATCGGGCAGATAGAGCCCCCATACCAGAACCGCAAGCAAGGCAACGCGCATGGCCATGGCTACAGTTCCAACCTCAGTTGTCCGTAAACGCTTGGCTCGGGCTCGGTAAGCGGCGCATAGGAAGTGGCGGTTCTGAATTCGGGAGGCGAGGGCAGAAGGTTTCGCCCGGCCACGGACAACTCGAACCGGTCGCGTGGGCGCCAGCCGACCCGCGCATGCAGATCCCAGCGTTCGGGTATGTCGATGGCGGGAAGAGGCGATACGTAGAAGACGCCGCCGTCGACCCGCCAGCGACGCGTGATTTCCCACCCGGTACGCAGGAACGCCTGGTGGCG
>JAWLBW010000125.1:0-12541 GCA_041687475.1 bacterium | reverse complement strand
CGGCCAACTTCCGGTGGCTGGGGGATCCGCGCCGGCTCACCGCCGGCGGACCGGCGCGGGGCATCGGCAGCGGCAAGAGAGGAGGGGGCACGGGCACCACGTGCGGGCCGGGCGGGGGTGAAACCGACGTCCGCCGTCCACCGTCCAAATGACTCCGTGCATTCCGTAATTCGACCTGATCTGCTGAGTGAAGGTTCGTTTCCTTCCTGTCTGCGTCTACCCCCCTGTAAAGTGGATTAGCCCGGTCTTGGTTCGTGACGGATTCGGGTTGGTTGGTCGGCTCTTGCGGCTTTCCCTTTGCGGCAGACGAAATCTCGTTCTCCATACGGCAATAAAAACCACCTGTCGAGGGCAATGGTGCCCCCGGCCGCATTTCTTATTGATTTTTCTCGTTTGGAGAATGACATGAAGCTTTTCGTAGGCAACCTTCCCTATTCGCTCGACAGTGACGGCCTTCGCCAGGTTTTTGAAGACCAGGGCATTACCGTCGACAGCGCCAACGTGGTCGAAGACCGCATGACGCAGCGCAGCCGTGGTTTCGGTTTCGTTGAAACCGCCCAGGGCCAGGAAGCCATTGACAAGATTTCGGCCATTTCGATCGAAGGCCGTTCGCTTACCGTGAACGAAGCCCGCCCGAAGAACGACGACCGCGGCGGTTTCGGCGGCGGTCGCGGCGGCCGACGCGACCGTTACTGAGTTCCTTGACGATGGGCCGGTTTCGACCGGCCCTTCGCTTTTTCTCTCCTTACCAAAGGTTCGAATGACATTCACGAAATTCGGTCTTCTCCCGGCGTTGGCACAAGGCGTGCGCAGTGCCGGTTTCGAGAAGCCGACGCCGATTCAGAGCGAGGCCATACCCGTGGCGCTCGCGGGGCGAGACCTCATCGGTATCGCTCAGACAGGTACGGGTAAAACGGCTGCTTTCGCTCTGCCGGTGCTCCAACGTCTCGCCGCGAAGAAGCAGGCGGGGCCGCGGGCGCTGGTCATCGGTCCTACCCGTGAGCTTGCCGAACAGACGCAGGATACGTTTACCGCTCTTGGCGCGCACATGAACCTGCGCAGCACCACCATTTACGGCGGCGTGGGCATGAACGGTCAGATTCAGACCCTGAAGCGCGGCGTCGACATCGTCGTTGCCTGCCCGGGACGTCTGCTCGACCACCTGCAGCAACGCACCATCAACCTCGACGCGGTCGAGGTGCTCGTGCTTGACGAAGCCGATCAGATGTTGGACATGGGCTTTCTGCCGTCCATCGAAAAAATTCTCAAGTATCTGCCGCGCGAGCGGCAGACCATGCTGTTTTCGGCCACGATGCCCGACGCCATTCGCAAGTTGGCGGGCAAGGTGCTTCAAAACCCCGAAACCGTGCAGATCGGGCACGTCGCTCCCGCACACACCGTCGCTCACGCGGTGTATCCGGTAGCGCCGCACCAGAAGGGCGCGCTTCTGCTCGATTATCTCGAGAAGACGCCGTCCGACTCGGTGCTCGTGTTCATGCGCACGAAGCATGCCGCCAAGAAAATGGCGCTGAAGCTCGAAAAGATCGGCTACACCGCCGCCGCACTGCAGGGCAATCTGTCGCAGAACAAGCGGCAGGAAGCCATCGACGGCTTCCGTAACGGCAAGTACAAGGTGCTTGTGGCCACCGATATCGCGGCGCGAGGAATCGACGTCTCGCGGGTGTCGCACGTCATCAACTACGACATTCCCGATACGCCCGAAACCTATACGCATCGCATCGGCCGTACGGGTCGGGCCGAGCGCAACGGCGAAGCGGTCAGCTTCATTACGCACGAAGACGAATACCAGGTGCGAGCGATTGAGCGCCTCATAGGTAAGCGTCTGGATCGGAAGAAGCTCGACGGATTCGACTACAACAGCCCGCCGCCCCCGGCCTCCGAAAGGCCGCAGGGCAGGGAAATCGATTACAGCCGTCGCAAAACCCCGGCCGCGAAGGCCCAGCAGCAGCGTCAGGGGCAACGCAACCGTCGTCGCAACAGCGCCTGAGCGAACGGCAGACGCCTGACGTCGCGGGCGACAATTCGTAAAGACTGATCAAGGCCGGATGCGTTGGCAACAACGCCTCCGGCCTTTCTTATTCATGCGGAAAAGAGGACGTAATTGTCCGCCCACTCCAGATGTAAAGCAAGCGTCAACGTTGTGCCGACCCGCAGCCCCTCTGCGCACCCCGCGATCTCCTGTTAAACGCCCTTCGCCTGTGCCGAATGCGCGCGAAGCGCGACCGCTGCTCACTCGCCGGCGGCAATTCGGTACACGATACCCTTGCTTGCATTGCCCACGTATACTTCGCCGCTTGCGTCGCGGCCGAACGTGGTAATGCGCAGCGGGAACTTGCCCAGGGCTACCGCTTCAATCTTCTGTTCGGCGTATTCGACCACGTCGGCGGGCGGAAGGTCGATGGCCCAGATGCGGCCGCTGACATAGTCGCCGAAAACGTATTTGTTCTTCAGCGCGGGAATTGCATCGCCCAGGTACACGTACCCCCCGGTGGTCGACTGGCCTTCCTCGCCCCATTCGTATTCGTAAATGGGGTTGGTGAGCCCTTCCGACGGACAGCCCTCGGGGGGTTCGTAACAATGGCGCCCCTCGCGAATGTTCCAGCCGTAGTTGCGCCCGCTCGCGACGATATTCACTTCTTCCCAGCTGTTCTGGCCCACGTCGTTCAAGATGAGCCGTCCGTCGGGTGCGAACGAATACCGCCAGGGGTTACGGAAGCCGTACGCCCAGGTCTCGGGTAGAAAGCCCTCGCGGCCGACGAAGGGGTTGTCTTCGGGAATGCCGTAGGGCTTGTCGTTTTCTTCGTCGGGCCTGTCGACGTCGATGCGCAACATGCTGCCCAGCATGGTGCTCGGGTCCTGCCCGGCGTCGAAGGGGTCGCCGGCGCCGCCGCCGTCGCCCCAGCCCACGTACAGATAGCCGTCGGGACCGAATTGCAGCTGCCCCGCATTGTGGTTCGGTCGCGGCTGTTCGAGCACCATGATGACCCGGTTTTCCTTCGCCTTGCCGGCTTTCGGGTCGCCGTTCATCTGCCATTCACCCACGCGGCTGACGTCCTTGCCCATGACCTCGACGACATAGTTCAGATAGAACTTGCCGTTTTCTTCGTAGTCGGGGTGAAAGGCCAGGCCCAGCAATCCTTCCTCGACATCGGTCTTTACGTCGATTTCGAGCAGCACGCCCTGTTCGCCGGCGTTCAGGTCGACCCAACGGGCTTCGCCTTCTTTCTGCAGAACGATCATGAGCCCGGGGCTATCGGGCACGAATTGAATGTCGGTAACCGTTCCGTATCCGCCGGCGACCGGTTCAAGTCGTACGGCCGTCTTTTCGCGACCTTCATCGGGACCGTCGAAGGTGGGTTCGAGGGCCTGGGCATTGGCCGGCAACAGCGGTTCGGCCTGTTGCCGGTTCTGGTTTCCGTCGGCGTTCCGATTGCGCTCGCAGCCGGCGGCGAACAGCAGGAATGCGACGAGTAGGAACAACGGATGAACAAATTGTCGGTACATGGCTATGGCTCTTGGAATCTTACCCCTGCATTATAGGGGAAGAGAGAGCGCTTTGAAGGGGGAAGGGGAAAGAAAATTCGGGTAAGGATATTGCAGATGACGGATGGAAAATGGCTGACGGATAAGGGGAGAGTCGATGCCCGGGGCCCGTTCGGGCCTGCCACGGGGCTTCGGTCAGCGGGCGAAAAGAATACGCCCGGGCTTGCGACCGGGCGTTGATGTGTTTTCTGCTTCCCCCCGAAGGGGAAGGCATCAGGGAATCGGGCCCCAGGTATATTCACGTCCGGGTTCCAGATCCCAGACCGACATGAGCTCGGCCATGCCGGTTTCCGTGTAGTAGCCTACGTCTTCCCAGCCGATGGGGGTGAACTGGGGGTAATTTACCGTCCACTTTCCGCTCGGATACAACTTGACCTGCATGACCTGCGGCGTGTAGATGTCGTGAAAGGAATCCCACGCCCAGTAGAGAAATTCGGCATGGTGCCCGGTGATGTCGGTCACTTCGCGGAAGTAGATGCCTTCATGGGCGTCGTTGTAGTAGGTGCCGAAATTATTATCCGTCCAGAATGGCGTGATCAGCGGGAAACCGTAGTGGTCGGGGGCGAGCTGGTCGAAGCTGCCGTGTGCGTTCTGGTACTTGTTCGTAGAGCCGCCGATACCGATGAGTCCGTTCGTGTTCGGATAGATGGCGCGGGTGCTCGACGAAGCGCCGAACGGAAAGTCGAACGAAAGCGTCGCGCTTGCATAACCATCGTCCGTCCCGCTGAGCGTAAGCCGTTCGTAGTCAGCCAGAGCGTAATCGTAACCGCGAGCGCTTACCGGCACCCTCACGGGGGCGAACGATTCGTCGACCGGCGCGATGGTAAGCGAGCCTTCGACCTTGTTGCCGACCGGAATTTTTGCGGCCTTGTAGGTCACGCTGAGCGTGAGCGGAAGCGTACCCTGCGTCGGCGATACGCTGAACCAGTCGGCCGAGGGCGTAAAGCGCACCGTGCGGGGGGCGGCCGCCGACTCGAGACAGTCGTCGATGTCGAGGTCCATGGTTGTGTCGATCTTGTTGACCACCGCATCGCTAAGGCGGTTTTCGACCGTAATCTCGGGGGGAATGCTGGGCACTTCCACGTACCCATACCCATCGCTGCCCGAGTCGCCCTGCGCGTAGCCCTCCATGACTACTTCGGTCTGGCCGCATTCGAGAATGCCGTGCATTCGCACGTGGTACTCATCCTTGCGCTTCACGGGAGAGACCCAGCCGCCGAAGTAAGCGAGGCTGTCGTTCCAGTTTTCCACCTGGACATATTGGTCTTGCAGTGTAGCACCCACATTCTCTTCGGCAATGTCATAAGCGACTACGCCGTCGAACTCGTAGGCAGGCGACGAGATGACGGCATCGGGGGGAAGAGACGTCGACTTGAACGCAAAGCTGTTCAGATTGCTCGCCTTGTCGAGCGGGTAGTAAAAGAGAATTCCGCTGCCCTGGTTCAGGTATAGACGCAGGCTGGTACCGGACGTCGGGGTCGTAACGGTACCGGTAATCGTGGTTTCGCCGCAGCCGTTCACCGTCTTGCTCGCAATGTCGCCGGGCCCGTTGGCGCGCAGGAAAATGGTGGTGGTCGTGGGCACCGAGTAGCTCACGGTTGCCGTGATGGTAACCGTCGTGTTGTAGGGCAGCACCGTATACGGAGCGGGTTCAATGGCGCTCATCGAGACGCGCGTTTCACCATCGCCGCAGAGCGATGCGGGTACCTTGCGCAGTCCGTTGTTCACGGCCACGAAGTCGATGGCGACGGGAATCTCGACCGTGCCGGTGTGACCGGCCAGGTCGGTGACTTCGACCGTAAGCGTGTCGGTTCCCTTGTAGCCCGTGTCGAGGGGAACATAGGTGACGAGGCCGTCTTCACCGATGGTGGCGGTACCGTGCCGGGGTTCCGCCGTGATGGCGAAGGTGTGCACGTCATTCTGGTCTACGTCGCCGGAGTCGACCTGGCTGGTGCCCGTCTGGTACGGGTAAATGCTGATGGCGGGCGCGGTCGGATGCGGTGCGTTGTCGCGCGCGCCCTCGATGCCCGGGTAACCGGCGGTTGCCTTGGCCAGATTCGAGTACTTGCTCTCAAGGCTGCCCTTGAAGGCCGAAACCCGGTAGAAGTACTCGACGCCCAGGGTCACGTCGGTGTCGCGCCACGCCATTTCCTTGACTTCGGCGGGTGTCGTCGCCGGTACCTCGGCCAGCATGTGATATTTCGTAGACCGCTGTGAAAGACGGCCTTTCGGCGAAAGATCGCCGCGGGGGGCGCCGCCGAAGGACGCTTCGGCACGATAGATTCGATACGAGACATCGCTCGGGTTGCCTTTCCCGGCTGACCAGGCGAGATTGACGATGGTTTCAGCGGTAACGGCGGTGGCCGTGAGGTTGGTCGGTGCAACGACCTGCGTATCTTCGCCGCAGGCCGTGAGAATGGGCAGCAGCAGCAGGCAGCTGAGCGCTCTCTTCTTGAATGACATGTGAAGCTCCTTCCACAGGATGTGTTTGTTGGTGGAGAAAGCCGGTTTCATGCCATTCCGGAAATAAGAGAACGGGCGCCGGAATATGCGCCTTCCTTTTGCAGAAGTGCAAATCGCTGCTTGCGGAAATGAGACGAGGGCGTGCCGGTGAGACGGGCGATTGAGGCGGCGAAACGTGGGAAGTGTCGAACCGAGGGGGGCAGGCTAGTCGGCGACCGCCCGAAAGCAGGTGCGGCCGCCGACGTAAACGAAAGGCGTCAGCCCGGTCCTTCGGCTTCGAGATCGCCGGTTACGCCGTCGAGGCTGCCGTCGAAGAGGTGCGGGTAGTGACGGCGAAACGCATCGACCATCAGGTCGAAGGGCATGTCGGCGAAGGTACCGTGATCGTGCAGGTATTCCATGAAGTCGTTGCCTTGCAGATCGAAGGCATGGAAGATGGCGTCGTGCACGCCGTCGAATTCCAGCGGCGCCAGGTTGAATTTCTCGCAGAGGGTTTTGTTGAACGCGGGGGTGGCTTTGACCCACTTCCCCTCGATGAACAGCTCGGTGTAGCCGTGAAAAGTGAAGATATCGGTGCGCAACAGCTCGAGCAGTCGCGGCGACGCAATATGGTTTTTCACGTCGGCGAAACCGACACGGCTGGGTATGCCGACGGCACGAGCCACGGCGGCAAGGAGCAAGGCTTTGGGCACGCAGAATTGCTCGCCCGCGGCAATGACTTCGCTGGCGCGGAAGGCGTCGTGGTCGATGCCGAAGCGATAGGGATTATAGCGAATGCCGTCGCGCACGGCATAGTAAAGCCGTATGGCCTTTTCTCGATCCGTCGATGCGTCGCCCACGGCTTCGCGGGCGAAGGCGACGACGCGGTCGTGATCGCTGTCGATGTAACGCGTGGGCGCAAGATATGGAGAGGAAGAATTGGAAGTCATCTGAACATGGTATCGGGACTGGGGGAGAGATCCCAGATCGCAGATCGCAGATCGCAAAGGAGGGCGAAGGGTTGCACGATTTGCGCGTGCGGAATGCGGAACACGAGCAAGCAGGGGAATCAGACCCTGCTCCCCCTGCACCCGGCTTGTGGATTAAGGATTGTGGATTGCGGATTATTGGGGATTGTGGATTTTACGTCAGGCAGGGAGGTAGCGGAAGAGGCAATACTGGAAGAGTTGCTCGCTTCCACCCGGCGTCTGGTGTTGCTCGCGGGATTCGCGTATGCACTCGAAATCATCGCCCAGGAGCGCCTGCAGACTAGGACAGTCGTACTGAACGATGTCGAGGCCGCTGCAGCGGGTCGGGCCGCCCACGGCGAACGTGGCGATGAGTGCGTACCCCCCGGGCTGCAGGGAATCGCGCAGCACGTCGACATAGCGTCGGCGATCGTTCACATCGCGCAGAAAGTGCAGCACGGCGCGGTCGTGCCAGAGCCCGAAAGGCCGGGTTGCCTTGAAGGACAGCAGATCGCCGGTGTACCACGTGACCGTGTCGGCGCGTTCGCCGAGCCGTTTACGCGTGTGGGCCAGGGCGCCGGGGGCGATGTCGAGCAGCGAGATATGGCGATAACCCCGGTCGAGCAGGCGATCGCAGAGAAGCGAGGCACCGGCGCCAACGTCGATGATGGGGGTGTCCTTGTCGGGACAGACCTCTGCAATCCACGCCAGGGAGCGTGCCGGTTCGGCTTGAAACCAGCTTACCTCAGTGGGCGCCTTGCCTTCGTAGACGCTCTGCCAGTGCCCGGCCGAATCGGTCAACGCTGAATCTCGTGATGGGCGTGGGCGTTACTGCAGCGGAGCCGCCGGCGAAGGTTTCGTGCGCTTTTCATAGTCACGCACGAATTCGGGGGCGTCGTCGCCCATGGCCAGCGCCTCGGCCAGCCAGGGCACCGCCGCGATATCGCGCTCGCGAATGGAAACCCTGGCGACACGTTCGTGGGTGCCGAAAATGATGTCCCACAGGGGCGTCGTCACACCGTGATTGCGGTTGGGCTTCATGAAGTGGTGATAGAGGTGATGCTTCGAGGCCCAGCGGCTGTACCAGTTGCGCGGTCCGTTCACGTGAATGGACTGATGCAGTACTTCGTAGGTAACCCAACCGGCCGCGACGGAAAGCAGGAAGCCGACGGCGAAGGGCACGCCCGCAAGATAGCCGGCGACAAGGCCCACGATGGCCAGTACGGGCACTGCGCCGCGTATCTTCAGCGGACGCGGCGAGAAATACAGAATATCCTTGTGATGCTTGAGGTGCTCCGACGACACCAATGTTTTTCCCTTCGGCAGATGGCCGAGCGGGTAATGAATGATGTATTCGAGAAGCGTCCAACCGAAGAGGCCGGAAACGACGCCGATGGCTGTCTGCAGCAACATGGAAATACCCCTTAGGTATCGAGCGAATGGGCGGAAACCCGGCCCGTGGCACAAAGCGCTCGCTTGAAAAACGTAACGTGATTATAACAGGTAGACGACGGATCGCGAATGTTGCGATACGGCAGTAAGAAGCCGCAGCAAGGACGTGTCGGATTGACCGGGGCTTTGGGGAGCGACCGTTCGCATTGCGCTCGTCGAAACGCCCACGTGCAGCCGGTCAAACGATTCCGGTATTGCAGGTGCATGCTTCGACAGGCTCAGCATGAACGGTAAGGAAAAGGATGCTAATGCCTCATTGAATCGAGACAAGCACGGCTGTTCGTCAGCCGAGTGACAAAAAGAAGGAACCTTTGTGGAAAAGGCCTTTAAAGGAAAAAGGCAAAAGCCCTCTGCGTCTCTGCGCCTCCGTGTAGGGTTCTACGCCTGCGCACGCGGCCTACTCTTCGCGCTCTGCCCGAGCCCGCATTTCAGCGACGAAGCTTTCCCATAGTTCGACTGCCTGCGCCTCGTTTTCGAAGGTATCCCACACGTAGTATTGGGTCACGAACGGATTGCCTTTCTCGCGAATGCGCCAGTAGTGCGAGAGAACGCGGTTCTGCTCGAGCACGTACTGTTTCGCGCCCACCGTTTCGGTGCGAAGGCACCGGAAGGTGTCGACCAGCAGGCGGGGAAAAGTTCGCGGCAGTTTCCACGCGCGGAATAGTTCGCGGCGCTCGGCCCGGCGGTCGAGCAGGGCGTTGACGTCGAGCTTGAGTGCTCCCGTGGTCAACATGGCTGCAAGGGTTCGTACGGCGGGAAGCATGGCGCCTCAATAATTTACGTACATGGTTTCGCGTTCGAACGGGTACTCGCGTCCACGCAGGTGGCTCGGATAGTCGTCTAAATAGCTTACCTGGCGGCGGGCCAGACGCACGACGCTATCGCGTGCTTCGACGAGCAGCACCACGTCGCCGCCGCAGGCGCTTGAACGCGAAACTCGTTCGAGTACGTAGGCGGCGTCGAAAGCGTCGATGTCGGCATTGCGAATGGCGATGACGTCGCCTTCGACCAGACCTTCGGCGCGCAGGCGCAGGCGATCGAGAAGCGTGTAGAAAAGCAGGGCCATGTCGTTTTCGGCGGCCTTGCGTTTCTGCCAGCGATCCTTGGCGGCCTTGAGCAGTTGCTCCTTGCCCTCGTCGCTCTCGAACGAATCTACGGCAATGAAGAGTTCCGGGTTGTCTTCCGGCATTTCTTCATGCGAGCCCACGAGAAGGTGGTGAACCCGGTGGCGCAGGCCGCGCGCCGTGGTAAGAGGCGGCGAGTATTGAGAACGTCGTACGACTTTCATTTGTACCGACACGGGGCATGGTTAGAGAGACCCGCAGGGGTTTCCCTTCCAGCACATGTTACCCCGGTCGGCGCGTCAGCGCACGCCGTCGGAGCAGTTCAGTTTCACCGGCCCGGCGTTTGCCGTGTACGAGGTGCGCAGGTTTTCGTCGTTGATGCACACCCGCAGGTCGGCCGCCTCGCGGGCGAACCAGTCGGCAAAGGGTTCCTGATCGACGTAGGCCACTTCCATGCGTGCGAAACGGCCGGTTTTGCCGAGGGCGCGCGTTACCATGAAGCCGCGCGAGGTACGCATGACCAGACCGAGCACTTCGCCTTTTTCGCTCACGCCGACGGCCTGGGCAAGGTTGCGGGCGAGTCGTACCTGTTTGTCCTTGTCGGGCGTCAGCGTGCGGAACTGGTTGGTGTCGACCGTTCGAATGATGCCGGCTGTCTGGTCGATGTTGATGGTTTCGACCGTGGCGCCGTGGGTGACGGCAATGGCCGAAAACTGTTCGGGCGCGTTGCGGGCTTCGCGCAGAATGGCCTCGGCGGCCTGGCGCGCGGGGTCGTCGTCTCGATCCGAAGCGTAGTGGGCATGCAGGCGGCCGATCGCAACGTCGGGACGCATGCCGATGTCGACAAAGTCTTCGCCGCTCTGTCCGTAAATCTTCTGTACGTCGAGAAACACCTTGCGCAGCTTATCGTCTTTCTCGACTTCAGCGCGTTCTTCAAGCAGGTCTTCGCGCGTCAATTCCTTGCCGAACTTTGCGAGCAGCGCATCGGCCGCCAGGCCTTCGAGCAACTGGCGCGTTACCTGGGTATCGCTGATGGTCGGACGAGCCAGCTTCATCTGCCGCACGCGCTTGTCGAGCAGCTCGCGCGTTACGTGGCGGCCTTCGACCTCGATGATACCCTTGGGCTTGTTGACGCAGGCCGCCGAAGGGGCCAGCGAGGCAAAAAGGAGACCGGTAAGAAGGTAGCGGGGCAGGCGCGGAAAGCGGCCGGCAGACTGAGGGCGGGTCATTCGTCGCATACGTACCATGGGTTCGATGAGAAATCAGTGGGTATGCACTATAGCACACGGGCGCGCGTTCTTGCATCCCTGCGCTGCGGCAAGAAACCGGCGCTTTTGGGTAGAATGAGTATCTATGGCAGACACCAAAGAGATTCTCGAACTGGAGCGGCGGCACTTCTGGCCGCCGTACACGCAGGCCTCGGTTTACTTCGCAAGCGAACACCCGGTCATTGAACGGGCCGACGGGGTGTTTCTGTACGACACCGAAGGCAATCGTTACTACGACATGATTTCGTCATGGTGGGTGAACCTGCACGGTCACAACCACCCGGTCATCAATGCGGCCATTGCCGAGCAGGTGCAGAAGGTTTCGCACTGCGCCATGGCCAGCCTGACCAACGAACCTGCCGTGCGCCTGGCCGCCGAGCTGGCCGAGCTCTGCCCGCCCGATCTGTCCCGTGTTTTCTTTTCCGACGATGGGTCGACGGCCGTTGAAGTTGCTATGAAGATGGCCTTTCAGTATTTCCACAACAAGGGAGTCACGGGCCGAACGCGCTTCGCCGCCTTTACCGGCGCTTATCATGGCGATACATTGGGCACGGTGGCGCTGGGCGGAGTCGATCTGTTTCACAAGCTTTTCAAGCCGACGCTCATTCCCGTGCATCGCGCGCCGGCGCCGCCGTGTCACGCGTGTCCGCACGGACGCGTGCGTACCGACTGCGACGCCGAGTGCTTTGCCGCCATTGAAGAAGCGCTGCTGCCCCATGTCGGCGAGCTTGTGGCCGTCATTGTCGAGCCGGTGGTGCAGGGGGCCGTGGGCATGCAGATGTATTCGCCGAAGGTGCTTACGGCGCTGCGGCGCTTCTGCGACAAGCACGACATTCTGCTTATCGACGACGAGGTGGCCATGGCTTTCGGGCGTACCGGTCGCACCTTTGCTTTCGAACACGCCGGCATCGTTCCCGACATTGTCTGCGCGGCCAAGGGGCTGACGGGCGGCTATCTTCCGCTGGCCGTGACCATTGCAAGTGAAGAGATATACCAGAGCTTTCTCGGCGAGGCGGGGGGCACGAAAACGTTCTATCATGGTCATTCGTTCACCGGAAACCCGCTCGGGGCCGCCGCTGCCCGGGCCAGCATGCGTATTTACCGTGAAGAGCGACTTCCGCAGCGAGAAGAGCGCCTGCGGGCGTTTTCCGAAATGATGGAAACCTTCAGCGATAAGGCCTGGGCCCACGACGTGCGGTGGATAGGCATGGTGGGCGCGCTCGATATCAAGGCGAATGACGGAACGGCGTTCGACCCGGCGCTGGGCGTGGGGCGAATGGTTTCGGCGCGGGCGCTGCGCGAGGGTGTCTATCTGCGTCCGCTCGGCGATACCATTTATTTTCTGCCGCCGCTTTCGATCACCCGTGACGAAATGCTCGACATGGCCGCGCGGGTGGGTCGCGCCGTCGAGTCCGTGCTGGCCGATATCGGAACGCTCGGGGGGTAATGGGCCGCGAAGTGCGCAATGTTCCCCGTGCCGAGCGCATGCCGGCGCCCGTGCGCGCCGTCGTCGACGCCCGCGTGTTGCAGGGCGCCATCTGGGGCGGTCGCTCGTCGACCGTCATCGTCGACGCGTGGATGGAAGACCGCGTGCATTTCTGCGTGACCGAGCACATCATGACCGAGTACTTCGGCACGCTTCGCCGGTTGCAGTCGACCTCGCTTCTCGAAGTGGTGCTGAAGCGATTGCGGGCGGGCGAGGGCATTCGCGCCTTCATCGTACAGCCGGGGGGCATGCCCCCGGAAGACGAACTGGTGCAGTGCGCCCTTACGGCTGAAGCCG
>JAWLBW010000124.1:6397-12607 GCA_041687475.1 bacterium | reverse complement strand
CTGTTTACGAAGACAGCTCGGTCGGCATGCCGCTGCTTTCGGCGGGCCTGTGGCTGTACGACATGCTGTCGCTCTTCCGCACCCCCGGTTTTCACCGTCGTTTATCGGCCAAGGCGCTGAGCGAGCTGGTTCCCGCCCTCAACACCCATGGGCTGAAGGGCGGTTTCCGGTATTACGACGCCAGCATGTGGGACGATATGTTGACGGTAGAAACATTGCGGGCCGCGGCAGAGCAGGGCGCCGCCATCGCCAACTACACGCGTGCCGAGAAGCCGGTCTGGGAAGGCGATCGCATTGTCGCGTTCGAAGTGAGCGATCGTGAAAACCCCGACCAGGCCGCGTTTCCCGTCAAGGCCAGGCGCATCATCGTCTGCACCGGCCCGTGGACCGATGTGTTCGGCGCCGGTCTTGTCGATGGGTGGAAGCGCTGGCTTACCCCCAGCAAGGGCATTCACCTGCTCTTCGAACTCGAGCGTTTTCCGCTGCCCGGCGCGGTAACCATGACCAACCCGGTCGATGGGCGGGTGGCCTTCGTCATTCCGCGCCCCGACTTCGGCAACGGCGTGGTTATTGCGGGCACGACCGATTCGCCGACCCCCGCCGATCCGGCCGAGGCGGCGGTCGACGAGCCCGACGCCCATTACGTCATGGAAATGCTGCAACGCTATTTCCCCGGCGCGAAGCTGACCATGGACGACGTCATCAGCTCGTATGTCGGCGTGCGTCCGCTCTTTCAGCCCGAGTTGGAAGAGGGCGAAGATGCGAGCCTGCAGAAAATCAGCCGTGAACATCACATCGGCATGGGCCCGGGCGGCCTGACCATCGTTGCCGGCGGCAAGTACACCACGGCGCGCAAGATGGCCGAAGAAATCGTCGATTTCACGGTCAAACAGTGGAAGCGCGACACCGCCGAGGGGAAGGGCGCGCCCTTTCCCGACGGCGTGGGCAAACCCGATACCAAGGGACCGGTCAACAACCACGTCATGCCCGAGCCCGTTGCCGCCGCCCGGGAAGAAGCCCGGCAGAACGGATTCGATATTCCCGAGCGTTTGTGGGCACAGTTCGGCGCCGAAGCGTTGACCATCAAGCGTCTTGATGATGCGTGGAAGGGTAAGCGCCGTGAAGACCCGGCCGGTTTTCCCCTGCTGGTGGGCCAGCTGCGCCACATGATGCGCAACGGCATGGTCGTGCACCTCGATGATTTCTGGTTCCGCCGCATGCCCCTGTTCCTGGCGCGACGCGATCATGCCGAGCCCTGGGTCGAACAGTTGGCCGCCTGTTGGGCCGATGAGCGCGGCCTGGGCGCCGAGGCCGCCCGAGCCGAAGCCGAACGCGTGCGTGCCGAAATTGCCCGCCGTCACGGTTGGGTGGCCGGCGTTAACAGATCGGAGTCGCGGTAAGCCGGTTGTTGCCTCCGGACAGCCGTTCGATGGACTGACCGGCCTGCCGCGCGAAGGGGTGAGGGGGAGAACTGGCGAAGGACTGACCGGACAGCCGTTCGATGGGGTGAGGGGGAGAAATGGTGAGGGGGAGAAACTTCACATCGAGTCGCCGAACAGACGCAGCGCGTCTGGGACGACGAGATGTCGACGGCAAGCCTATCTCCAAGAACACCTGTTTACAATAAATCGAATCGGCTAGCTGTGCACCCTCGACCGCACGGACGAAAGTCGACTTCGTCGTCGGCCTCGCCCTGCTCGGCAACGCGACTCAAAGTGGAATTCGTTCCGGCACCTCACTGTGCAGTGTTGCAGCGGAATCGTTCCCATTCACCCCATCTCCGGCGCTCTCGCTCAATCGTGCAGCGCACGTGTTCCCCAAGCCCCATCTCACGCTCTCCCCCTCGACCGTCTTCACGACAATCACTTCAACAGTCCCATATCGTCGTCGTCATCGGGGGCGGCAAACCAGTCGCGGCCTTCGTCGGCGGGTTGGGTCTCGATGAGGCTGTCTTCTTCCTGCATTCCGGGCTGCGTACCTGGCTGTGCGTCGGGGGCCGGCACTACCGCTTCTTCGGTTCCGTCGCCGAAGTCGGCTTCGAGTTCAGCATCGGATTCGCCCATTTCCTGGCTCATACGGTCGATGTCGTCATCTTCGTCGGCGGGGCCCTCGCCGATCGCTTCGCCCATGCGGGCGCCCTCGTCGGGAACGACGGCTTCCTGCGACGCGGCTTCCTCACCCGTGTCGGGGCTTTCGGGGTTTACTTCCCAGGCAAATGCCGGCGAAGCCAGCAGCGCGGCCAGCATGCCGTACGAGGCGTACTTCAAGAGGCTCATGGCGGTCTCCATGTGCGAAACGTGGTCTTGTCTTCAGCATGGGGCGAGACGGAGATCTGCGCGACGAAGACGGCTTGCCTGAAGAGGGGCGCGGCTGCACGCAGGCAACGGTCGGCTCGCGTCGACGCGGCACGCTCAGAATGTACCCGAGTCCATGGTCGAGCCCGTATTCATGTCCGTACCCGAATCGGCGCCGGCGCCCGCGTCCCTCGACGACGTTCCGGGCAGGCTGCCGGGTCGCGACTCACTACGGGAGGGGGCGGCTTCGGGACCCAGGGGTACTTCGTAAACTTCGGGCGTTAACGTATCGAGCATCTGCGGCGAACGATCCTGCTGGAAGGCGGGTTGGTTTCCGGGCAGAAATGCGTCGCCGGGTTGGGCCTGGGGCGAAAAGCGCATGAAGGGCGAGTCTTCTTCGGGGTTATATATGCCCCGGGTGTCGGGTACTTCCTGACTTTGCGGCCCGGCGCCGAAATCGAAGCTCGGTTCGGAAAGCGTATCGGTACCGGGCTCTTCAAGGGGCGGCATCAGATCATCTTCAAGAGTGTCTTCGGGCGTCGGCAGAATATGAGGCGTGGGCACCTCGCCCGGTACGTCGAGTCCGGGGGTGGTGTTGCCCGGTTGCTGAACTCCGGGCGGCGTCTGTACCTGGGCGTCGGCGCCGTTCGTCCAGCCCATGCCGAGCAGGTTGCCCGCGACGAAGGCCGCTGTGAAGATGGTGGCACGCATGCATTCATTGTAAACACGGGGGCGACGAGCGAACTGCCGTGAACGCCGACCCGGAATACCGCTGCCCCGCGGCGGCCTGCTACCATGTAAGGGTGTTGCTTCACTTCTTTACCGCGGTCATCGTCGGGCTGGGCGCCGCCGTGCCCATCGGCCCGGTCAACCTGGAAATCATGCGGCGCGGGCTGCGCGGCGGTTTCGGCCCTGCCTTCCTGACCGGTCTCGGGGCGGCCACCGTCGACGGCGTCTATTCGGTGCTCTTCACCCTCGGGTTGTCGGCGGTACCTTCGGAAGCGGTGCGCGAGGCCATGAGCTACGCAGGCGGAGCCGTGCTTCTCGTGTTGGGCCTGCTGACCCTGCGCGCCTCCTTTGCGCTGGGTGAGAAGGTTCTCGAAGAAACAAAACCGGCTCCAGCGGGGGGAACGCCCTACCTGGTCGGTCTTACCATGACGGCCCTCAACCCCATGACCCTTACCTTCTGGGCTTCCATCGGCGCCGCCGTGCAGGGGCTTGACCTGTCGGGACTTACCCAACGTGCGCTCTTTGCCGGAGGGGTGGTGGCGGGTGCGTTGAGCTGGGTTGTTTCCTTCAGCCTGTTTCTGCACAAGACCCGGCATCGCGTCTCGCTGCGATTCGAACGCATCGCAACGGCGGCGGGCGGTCTGGCCCTCGTGGGGTTCGGCGTAAGCATGTTTTTCTGAGTGGCCGTCGGCCGCAATCCCCAATCCTTAATCCATAAGGCGATGCCGGAGGGGGGGCGGTTCATGCCGGCTATGAAAGTTTACCGGTGGCTTTCCGGGGTCACAGGCCGTCGGCTACGTGGTGCAGGGTGGCGGCGGGGTCGCGGTCTATGATGTCGCCGTGCGATACGATGATGCGACGGAGACCGGGCGTGTCGGCCAGGCGGTGAAGGTACTGTCGTGCGGCCTCCCGGTCCTTGACCGTCAACAACCGACCGAGTCGCGTTACCTTCGGGCCGCCGGTTGAGCCCAGTATGCGCAGCACTAGGCCCTGAAGTCCCGGCATATTGCCGAGATTGAAGACGAGATCGCTCACGATGAGGCTGGTTTCACCGCCGTCGACGACCCGGAAGAGGGCTTCGCCGCGCGTGCCTTCGGCCGTTTCAGTGCTGAGCACCGAATTGGCCGGTAATTCGTCGAGGGTTCCGTCGACGCGAACCTTGCGTTCGATAGCCTTGCGCAGGGGGCGCGGAACCAGTACCCGAATGTCGGGAAAACGTTCGGCCCAGGCCGGCGCGTCGATGGTGTGCATGGCGTTGGGAACGAGCAGGTAGCGGGGCGTTCCCCTTTCCCGAATCTGCGTCAACGTATTTTCATCGACGGCCATGGCGTTAATGACGGCCAGCTCGCCGCTTTCCATGGTCACGATGCTCATGCGGCGCCCGATGGGCATGCGCGCGAGCGAGCCGTCGACGATGGCCAGTTTGTTCGAGAGCGATACGAGGGAACCGTGTCGACCGACCTTCCACATGGCAGAGACTCCGTAATTGACGCACGTTTCTGCCCGGATCGAGCAGAAGTCGGCCGTCGGGTGTACCTCAGTAGAAGCCGTAACCCGGGCGGTGCGTTACAATGGGTGAAGTAACTCCGGTACCAGAGCGCCATGAACAGTCGAACGCTACGCTTTCCGGGCGGTACGGGTCACGAACTGGCCGCCCTCGTATCATACCCCGACGACGTGCAGGGGTGGGCGATTTTCTCCCATTGTTTCACCTGCAACAAGAACTACAAAGCCATTGCCGCCATCAGCAAAGCGCTGAACCGGCAGGGGTTCGGTGTGCTGCGTTTCGACTTCACGGGGCTGGGTGAGAGCGGGGGACGATTCGAGGACACCAGTTTTTCGACCAACCTTGATGACCTGCGGGCTGCCGTCAACTTCGTTGCCGGTGAGTTTGCCGCGCCCGACTTTCTGATCGGTCACTCGCTTGGCGGCGCCGCGTCGATTTCGGTGGCCCCTGAGTTTCCGTCGGTGCGCGGGGTGGCGACCCTGGGCACCTCGGCCGACCCACGCGGTCTGGGGCGTCTGTTCAAGCGGGTGCGTGAAGACATGGAACGAGAACCCGAACGTGTGTTCGAGGTCGAGGTTTCGGGCAGGCCCATGCCTTTCAAGCAGCAGTTTTTGCGCGATCTGGAGCGTCATGATCTGTTGGCCCGGGTCGCCGCATTGGGAAAGCCGTTGTTCGTGCTGCACAGCCCCGACGATCGCATCTCGCCTGTCGATAATGCCGAGGAAATCTTCGCCGCCGCCGCGCAACCGAAAAGTTTTCTGGCGCTACCCGGCGCGAGCCACCTGCTTACCGAACGCGAGCCCGCGGCCTACACCGGCGAAATGCTGGCCCTGTGGATGCGTCACTGCCTCTACGGCTGACCGGTCGGGCGAAACCCTCAATCCAAAAACCACACTCCATACTGGGTTCGGGGGGGCGCACGGGTATCCCTGGAAGGTCTGCCGTCTGAAGGTCTGACAGGCTGACAGTCAGAACGTCTCCCCCTCACACGCTCTCCCCCTCTCCCCATCGGCGTGCGCCCCTGCAGCACGTCAAGGATAGGCTTCCTGTATATCATTCTGGTGGCGTTGCACGACCAGGCGGCGCTTGAGCTTCAGCGTGGGCGTGAGCATGCCGTTGTCGGTCGTCCACTCCTGATCGATGAGGTGTACGGCACGGGGGCGCTCGTAGCTGCGCCAGTCGCGCGAGTAGGTTTCGACCTCGCGTTCGATGAGCCGTTTCACGTCTTCGCTTTCGACCATTTCCCGATGGTCGGCGAAGTGCATGTCTTCCTTGGCGAGTTCCTCTTCAACCGCCTCGAAATCGGGAACGACAAGGGCAATATCGTAGGGTTTGTTGTCGCCGAAGACCATGGCCTGCTGAATGAAGGGCGAAAGCTGCAGTGACTCTTCGAGCGGTGCGGGGGCGACATACTTACCGTTTTCGAGCTTGAATTGCTCCTTGACCCGACCGGTGATGTAGAAGTAGCCGTCTTCGTCCTTCCACCCCAGATCGCCGGTGCGCAGACCGCCGTCTTCGGTCATGGTCTTGCGGGTTTCGTCGGGCATGTTGAAGTAGCCCATCATCGTGTTGGGGCCGTAGTTGATGAGTTCGCCCACGCCGCCTTCGGCGCCGGTTACGGTGGTGTCGATTTCGATACGTGAGCCCGGAATGGGCCGACCGACCGAGCCGATCTTACGG
>JAWLBW010000124.1:0-6387 GCA_041687475.1 bacterium | reverse complement strand
GGTGCCCGGGGTAGTTCGCCGTCATGATGGGCGAAGTTTCCGTGAGGCCGTATCCCTCGTACACCGGAATGTTGAGGCCGTCGATGAACAGGGCGACCTCCTTGGACAGGGCGGCGCCCCCGGAGAAGGCGTAGCGCAGCCTTCCCCCCAGCTTTTCTCGAATCTTGTGAAAGACGAGCCGATCGTAAACCTTGTTCATGACCGCCGCCATGCCGCCCGATTGCCCCTTTTCATGGGCCTCTCTGAGTTTCCGGCTGTTGGCGACGGCGGCTTCGAAAAGGGCTTTCTTGATGCCGTGTTCGGTGGCCATGCGCTTGCGCAGGCCATCGTAAACCCGGTTCCAGATACGGGGCACGCTTATCAGAATGGTCGGCTTGACCTCGAGCATGTTGGTCATGAGCGTGTCGACCCGCTCGGCCAGGCCGATGGCCGCCCCGGTGAGAAGCAGGTAGTACAGCTCGCCCATCTGGCCGAACGCATGCGCCCAGGGCAGGAACGAGAGGGAGACGTCGGTTTCGTCAAATGGGAAGATACTGGCCACCGCGAGAAGGTCCGTGACGATGTTCCTGTGTGAGAGCATGACGCCCTTGGGCTTTCCGGTCGTGCCCGAGGTGTAGATCAGCACCGCCAGCGACTCGGGGTCGGGGTTGGTCTGCGCGACGGCCTTCGACGAGCCGAGAAAGGTATTCCAGTCTACGGCTTCGCCGGTTGCCTTTTCGATGCAGACAAGACGCTTCAGAGACGGCGCGACTTCGCTCGGCGTACCCAGCCGCTCCAGAATATTTGCCTTGGAGGCAACCAGCACCATTGGTTTGGCGTCGTTGAGAATGTATTTCCAGTCTTCGGCGCCCTGCGATTCGTACATGGGCACCACGACGCCGCCCAGCTGGTAGGTGGCAAAGGCCGTGGCCACCCACTCGAGCGAGTTGTTGGCGATGATGGCCACCCGTTCGCCGGCGCCGAGACCGGCCTCGGCCAGCCCCCCGCGCGCCCGGTCGATGAGCGCGGCGAGTTCGCGATACGTCGTCCACTCGTACACCCCGTTATGTCGGGTGCCGATGGCGTGGTTGTCGGCGTGAAGGCGGGTCGTTTCGTTGATGAGGTCGACCAGGGTCGCAATCCGGGATTCCATGACCAGTCTCTCCGTCGTTTTGTTTGCCATCAGCATAGCGCCCACGGTGCGCGCCGGTATCCGTGGGCGGTAGCGGGCTTTGCATCGGGAAAGGGGGGGCTCGTGCCGTGGGGGCTCGTTTGCCGGGCAGGGGCAAGGGGCGGGCATGCGCCGTGCCGACACGTAGTTCGGGTACCGGCGCGCGCGAAATTCGACGGTACGAAAGAGCACGGCCGCCCGAGAAGTATCCGGGCGGCCGTGTAGAGCGAGGCAGGGGGAACTTACATGCCCTGCTGCTGTTGTTCTTCGGGCAGTGCCTGTTGATCGGCAGGCGCCGTTTCACCCTGCGGCATGAGGGTTTCCTGTTCCTGCTGCTGTTCGGGGAAAGCCGGTTCCTGCTGTTGGGGCTCCATGCCCTGTTGCTCTTCCATGCCCGTCGGCTGCTGCTGTTCCTGCTGGGTTTCTTCGCCACGGGGCGTGCAGGCCGCCGTCTGCAGCATCAGGGCCGCGCCGAACGCGAGACCGAAGAGAGTTTTCGCCTTCATGTTACGCACTCCTTTGTTGGACAGTGTCTTTTCTTCAGGATCGGGCTCTACGGGCTTACAATCAAGCATGTGCAACCCCGGCTCAAGCCGGTCCTTGACGTCTACCTTCTACCTTCGTCGGAAGGCATGGGCCTGTTCCGGTCGTTGTCTTTCGTGCCGGGGCCGCCGTGCACGCGCAGCCAGTTTTCATCGTCCCGGGGTATGTTTTCCGGAGTCCACTCGACGGGGCGGCCGGCTTCGAGAGGGCGCCGACGCAGCTCTTCGCGGCTTTCGAACCCGTAAGCACCCGCCCAGAGCGACAGGAGGAACGCCGCGGCGGCTGCCAGCATGGCCGTCAGGGCCGCCGTGCCGTAACCGAGGTACAGCGAGGGAACAAGCCCCAGAACCGTGACGATGACGCCGTAGGCGAACAGAATGTAGGCAGCGGCGCGCAAACGCCGGCGCGTGATCTCTTTCATGTTTCGAACCTTACAACGAACACGCTGCCTTCTCGACGGCGGGTGCCCGGTGGGTCGGGCCTGTCGTGGCGGGTGCTTGTGGCCTATGATGGGGGCAGGAGAAAAGTCATGCCGATCGATCGAGAACGCATCCGTCGCCTGGTAAACGAAGTCGAAACCATGTTCGATCTGGTGGCGACACGCCTGCACCTTGCACCCGAGGCGCGCGACTGGTTACGCCGTAAGGTCATGGGGCCGGCGCTCGACGAGGTGAATTGGCTGGCCGACGAAACCCGGGCCCCGGTATTGTTCTTCGTGGGGCGCAGCGGGCACGGCAAGTCTTCGCTCGTCAACGCCCTGGCGGGAAAGCAGGTGGCCGAGGTGGGCCACATCGCCCCCACTTCGGGCCGGGCGGTACGCTACAGCGTTGCCTTCGACGAAATGCGCGCCTCGTGGGACGTGGTCGACTCGCGCGGCCTCTTCGAAACCACCCGGCCCGAAGGCGCCGAATCGGGCGGCGCCGAACGGGCCATCGAACGCGATCTGCTGCATTACCGCCCCGACGTGGTTCTGCACGTGATGAGCGCGACCGGAGTACGGGCGGCCGCCGACGAACTGCGTCTGTGGGACCGACTGATGGCCGGGGTCGAAAAGAAGCTGGGCGCGAAACCTCCGGGCCTGCTGGTGCTGACCAAGGTCGACCACCTCGAAAACCCGCGTGACTGGCCGCCCGAACAGAGCGCCCGCAAGGCTGGACTCATCGGCGACCTGCTTGACTATGTCAGCGAAGACGTGTTTTCCGTGCGCAAGCGCACGCCACTCGATTCGGGCGCCCCTTTTCGCGGCTACGCCGTCGAACATGGGGCGTATCAGGCCATCGTGCCGGTCTGCGCGCTGGCAGGCGACCTGTGGAACATCGACCTGCTTTCTCGCTACATCGGCGAGCGGCTGCCCGAGGCGGCCCAGCTCGACTACTACCTGGCGCTTCGCGAACAGGCATTATTGCGCAAACTGGCCGAGCGCTTCACCCAACGGTTCTCACGTATCGCCTTTGCCGTGGGAAGCGCGCCCATGCCCATTCCCGACGCCGCGGTGCTGACGCCGTTGCAATTATTGCTGGTTGCGGTGATCGGGGGCATCGCCGGCCGCGATTTCTCTCTCGAAAACGCGCGCGCCTACCTGGGGGCGGCCGGGGTGAATCTGGCCGGCGCGCTCGGCCTGCGGTCGCTGGCACGGCAGGCGCTCAAACTGGTGCCCGGGGCGGGGCATCTCGCTTCGGGAGCGATTGCCGCAAGCGGTACCTATGCCGTGGGAAAGGCGGCCGAATTGTATTTTTTCGGGGGCGAGGTGCGCCGTCCGCAGGATATGGCGGTTACCTGGCCGGAGCACGAGTCGCCGGCGGATCGTCGTTGAGCTCCGAACCCTTCGGGCGCGGCCCTTGTCCTTGCGATGGACTTAGCCGAGTCTGGTGGAAATGCTATTCTTTCAGGGGAGGAGTGACTCGCTTATGGCAAACCCCAGATATTCGGCTCCCGAAGGAACCAGCCGTTCAAGTAAGCGCCTTTCGAACACGGGTTCGATGAAGGAGAAGGCCACCGCGGCGGGCGAACAACTCAAGTCGCGCAGCCGTGATTTTCTGCGACGCGTCGATGAAGCCGACCGCATGGTAAAAGACGCCGAAAATAAGCTGCGATCGTCGGAGCGACGCCTGGAAACACTCATAGACCGGGCCGAACGTTTCATCAACCGCAGCGCCGGATACTCCAAGATGGCGCAGCACTGGCTCGACGACCACCCCGAATACCGCGAACGTGTCGACCAGGCCATGCACCGCATGCAGGACATGCGCGAACGCTCGGCCAAGGGCCTGCAGCAGGCACGGGAAAAGCCGCTGGCTCTCTTGCTTGCCGGCGGCGCGGGTGCCGGCATCGTGGCCACCGCGGCGGCCCTGCGTCGATAACGGTGTTGCGTAGCTGATTGCGCTTCTCTGCGCACGAAAAAGGGGGCCGCTCGGCCCCCTTTTCCATTTTGATTCCAGGTCAGTTCTCAGCCGCGCGGCACCGGTCGGAAGGTGCGCGAGGCAATGAAGTCGGGCCGCGGCTTGCGGGCGTAATACGGTTCGACCAACGTGTTCTCGACGCTGTTGTAAACGAAGAAGACGTTGCTGCGCGGGAAGGGCGAGATGTTGCTGCTCGATCCGTGAATCAGGTTGCACTCGAAGAACAGCACGCTGCCTGCCGGCCCCTTCGGAGCCACGATACCGCACTCCTGCGACAGGCGCTGGAGACTTGCGGTGTCGGGTACGCCCACTTCCTGCTTTTTCAGCGACTGCTTGTAGTGGTCGTCGGGTGTTTCTCCGACGCAGGAGATGAAATACTTGTGCGAGCCCGGCATGACCATGAGCGGCCCGTTGAATTCATTGTTCTCCGTCAGCAGAATCGAGGCGCTGACGCAGCGCATGCGCGGCATGCCGTCTTCGGCGTGCCAGGTTTCGAAGTCGGAGTGCCAGTAGAATTCCTTGCCCGCGAAACCCGGCTTGTAGTTCAGGCGCGACTGATGCAGGTACACATCGCTGCCCATGAGCTGACGGGCCACATCGGCCACCCCGGGGTTGGCCGACAGTCTGGAAAAGACCTCGCTGAGCTGGTGAATGCGAAAGATGGACCGTACATCGTCGGTCGCCGGTTCGGTAATGGTTTCCTCACGGCGCTTGATGGCCTCGGAATCGCGCAGTGCGTGAAGCTCGGCCACCCAGCTCTCGATTTCAAGGGGTGAAAAAAGATCACGGAAGAACAGATAGCCGTCGCGTTCGAAGGCCTCGACCTGCTCACCGGTCAGCGGACCTGTCCGCCGCCCCTGCTCGTCGCCGTGCACCACCGGATCGAGGCGCGGAAGAAAAACCGGTTCCGATACGACCCGTGTTTGATAGGGATCGATCTTGGTTGTGAGACTCATGAGCAACCTCCGGAAGTAAGAAAGCGTGGGCCTGCTTTCGCAACGCCCACGCTTGTTCGTTCAAGGTGTCAGACTTTGGCTGGCTCGTCGTCTTCCATCAGCGGATACACGCCTTCTTCGTCATGCACCTCGCGACCCGTAAGGGGCGGGTTGAAGACGCAGATGAGCCGCATGTCCTTTCGCGCACGAAGGTAGTGCTTCTCGTTGCCGTTGAGGGCGTACAGCGTACCGTCCGTGATCTGGTACACGGTGCCGTCTTCAATGGTCTCGATTTCACCTTCACCTTCGACGCAGTAAACCGCCTCGAGATGGTTCTTGTACCAGATGAAGGTTTCCGTGCCGGCCCTGATAACGGTATCGTGCATCGAGAACCCCATGCCGTCTTTCCTGAGCAGAAAGCGGCGGCTGTTCCAGTTGGGGGTATCGACGTCGGCATCGGTTCCTTTGAGCTCTGCGAGGCTCCGAACTATCATTCTTTCTATCTCCTTGTTCTTCCGTCAGACCGCAACCGCGAGTTCGCCCTGGAGAGCAGCCTGAATGCTTTCTTCGATGATGCTGAATCCGCGTTTCAGAGCCTCTTCGGGAATCGTCAGCGAGGGCAGCAGCTTGAATACCTGGCTGTTCGGGCCCGCCGTTTCCATGATGAGGCCGCGTTGGAACGCCTGGCGACATACTGCGCCGGCAAGGCCTTCGACCTGGCTCTCGATGCCCTGAATGAGCCCGCGTCCTTTATGTTTGCCCTGCATTCGCGGGTATTTGCGAATCATTTCCTCGAGAAACTCGGTTACGAGTGCGGCCTTGTGCTTCACTTCCTTCGTCAGGGCATCGGTTTCCCAGTAGGTGAGGGCTTCGGCAGCCGTCACGAAAGCCAGGTTGTTGCCGCGGAAGGTGCCGTTGTGCTCGCCCGGTTCCCACTGATCGAGGTCGGGGCGAATCAGGGTCAGGGCCATGGGTAGACCGTAGCCGCTGAGCGACTTCGACAGGCAGATGATGTCGGGCTTGATTCCGGCTTCTTCGAAGCTGAAGTAGGGACCGGTACGGCCGCAACCGACCTGAATGTCGTCGACGATAAGCAGCATGTCGAGTCGGCGGCAGAGCGATTCGAGGCGCTTCAGCCACTCGACCGAGGCTGCGTTCACGCCGCCTTCGGCCTGAATGGTTTCGACGATGATGGCGGCCGGCAGGTCGACACCGCTGCCGTCGTCGCTGATCATGCGCTCCATGTACTCGATGGTGTCGGTATCGCCCTCGAAGTATCCTTCGAAGGGCATGTACAGGCCCAGCGTCAGGTCGACGCCGGCGCCGCTGCGCTTCATGGCGTTACCGGTTACCGCGAGCG
>JAWLBW010000123.1:0-12654 GCA_041687475.1 bacterium | reverse complement strand
TTGCCGAACTGCTTGCGCTCCTGGGCGTACTTGACGCTCTTTTCCCGGGCGGCGCGGGCGAGACCGATGGAGATGCCGTTCAGGGTCACGCGTTCGACGTCGAGGTGGCTCATCATGGCGCGGGCGCCGTCGTTTTCGGGACCCATGAGGTTTTCGGCCGGCACCTGCACGTCTTCGAAGATGACTTCACCGGTGGCGCTCGACTTCATGCCCATTTTCTCGAGCTTGCGCGAGAGCGAGAAGCCGTCGTAGTTGCGCTCGACGATAAACTGGCTCACGCCCTTCGAGCCGGCCTGCGGGTCGGTCTTGGCGTACACCACGAAGGTTTCGGCGTCGGTGGCGTTCGTGATGAACATTTTCGAGCCATTGAGCAGGTAGCCGCCGTCGTTGCGCACGGCCGTGGTGCGCATGCCCACCGCGTCGGAACCGCTGCCCGGCTCGGTAATGCAGATGGCGCCGAGGTGTTCGCCGCTGCACAGCTTGGGCAGGTACTTGCGACGCTGATCTTCATTGGCGTTCAGGTACAGATTATTCGTGCAGAGCAGCGCGTGGGCGCCGTAGGAAAGGGCCACACCGGCATCGACCTTGGCGAGTTCTTCGCAGACGATGGTGGCGCTGACATAGTCGGCGCCGGCGCCGCCGTACTCCTGGGGAACGGTAATGCCCATGACGCCGAGTTCGCCGAGCCGCTTGAAAATGTGAACGGGAAAATGTTCCTTATCGTCCCACTCCTTCGCGTGCGGAGCGATTTCCTTGGCGGCGAAGTCGGCGATCATCTGGCGCAGGGCCAGGTGCTCTTCGGTAAACGGCAACACGCCCTGGTTGGCCGGAAGCGTCATCATGGTACGTAACCCTTTCTCGGAATGGAAAAAACAGGGGAAAACGTGATGGTATCACAACCCGCTACCCCCCTCAACGGGCGCGCCTGGGGCGCGTGCGTGCGACCGGTTGCACTGGGGAGCCGGTGACCGGGGAACTGTCAGACCTTCAGACTGCCGGACTTTCAGACCGTCAGACTCTGCAACTACGCACCTCCCCCTGCGACGATAAGTGCCTGGGGCTGCACGAGGTCAACGATAGCCGTTTCCTCGTTGAGGATTGGGGATAAAGGATTGAGGATGTAGCCGCCGCCTCCGGCTGCGGCTACCGTCGAAACATGCAGGCACCGTTGTTAGAATACCGGTCAAACTCGGAAACACGCATGCCAGACGATCGCCAGCGCATCCTGCAACGACTGCAATCGGCCCTCCGTAACGAGCACCTCTCGGCCGCGTCCTACGAGATGCACGCCGAACGCGCCCGCACCCTGCAGCGGAAAGACATCGCTCGTACCCTGCTCGACATGGCCGCTTCGCACAAAGGTCACATTCGCAGTCTCGAGACGCGAATACGCGAGCTCGGGGGCGAACCGGCGCCCATACCCGACCCCAACCATACCCTTGCCTCTCGTAATCACGCCAACGACCCGGATCTCTGTCTGGCCCTTGAGCAGGATTTAAAGGCCGAAGACACCGAAATCGAAGAATACGAAATTCTGGCCCGACAATCCGACGAACAGACGTCTGAGATCTGTCACCACAACATCGAAGAAGATCGTCGCCACCTCGATTGGCTGCGCGAGCAGCTGATCCGGGGAAGGAACCTTGATTCCGTAGAGGAAAGCTCGGAGTCGTGATGCACGGTGTGCCCGTTGAAGGGGCGACCACGTGCTGCACGGGTGCGCGGTCAGAAGGGGAGAAGGGGCGACCTCGTGCAGCACGGGTGCGACTGGAAATCCCAGATCGCAAAAAACCGGAGCCGGATTGCACGGTTCCGCCTTCTTATTTCCGCGTTCCGCGTTCCGAGTTCCGCGTTTTCTTGGTTCCGCGTTCAGAGTGTTCCGCGTTTAGAGAGCTCGGCGAATGTCGGCGGTGATGACCTTGCCGTCGTCGGAAATCGATACGACTTCGTGCTTCGTGCCTTTGCTCCAGGCCTCCAGATCGGGGTAGAGCCCGAAATCGGTGGCCAGCACGCGCACAACCTCGCCCACCTCGACCTTCTTGATCTGCGCCGCCATCCGAATAATCGGAATCGGGCAGAAGGTGTTACGGGCGTCTACAATTACGGTCGGCTCGGCATTCATAGATCGCAGATCCCAGATCGCAGATCGCAAAGAAGAAGAGCCTGCTTCATAAAAGACTCTGTGTCTCTGCGTCTCGGTGTATCCTTGTTCCTCAGAAACACGAAACCCCATCCGGAGATGGGGTTCAGTGCGAAATCGGCAAGCTAATCGGCTCAGACGACGGAGATGCGCTTGCGCCACTTGCCGGCGGGCGTCTTGAAGTCTTCGAACTTCACCTGGCCTTCGGCCATGGCGAAGATCGTGTAGTCCTTGCCCATGCCCACACCGGTGCCCGGGTGCCACTTGGTACCCAGCTGGCGCACGATGATGTTGCCCGGAATGACCTTCTGGCCGCCGAACTTCTTGATGCCGCGTCGCTGACCTTGGGAGTCGCGGCCGTTTCGGGAACTGCCTTGTCCTTTTTTATGAGCCATCGTTCACCCCTTAAATCGAAATGGCCGAAACGCGAACGCGCGTGAAGTCCTGGCGGTGGCCCTGCTTCCGGCGGTAGTTCTTACGGCGCTTCTTCTTGTAGACGATGATTTTCTTGTCGCGCCCGTGGCCGAGCACTTCGGCGGTAACCTTCGCGCCTTCGACTTCGGGCTTTCCGACATGAACCTGATCTTCGCGCTTGATCAAGAGCACACGGCCCAGATCGATGGTCGAACCCTGTTCGACGTCGGCGCGATAGTCAATCTTAACGATTTCACCTTCGGAGACGACCAGTTGGCGTCCTCCGGTATTCACCACGGCGTATGACATACTACGTCCTCAGAAATCCAGATGGAATCTTTTATTTTATGGAAACCGGCCCCTGTCTGTCAAGGGTAACGATCGCCTGGCGCCGATCGCCCTGCATTCGAGCGGTGTTTGCCCGCGTGGTCGGGGTGCGGAATGCGGCGACCCGACACCTGCAATCGTACGACCGATGCCCCCGGTTACCCAGGGGCGAGGCCGGAGAGTTTGTCAGGGGCGGCGGCTGCCGCCCCTGACGCTTGTATTACTGCTCTTCCCAGTCACGAATGCCGGGCTTTACATGGAACTGCGCATCGGTCTCGACCGCCACCGGACGGGCCGTCGCGCTCTGCACGAAGACCGTCTTGTTGAAGATGGCGGGCGGCGACGGCGGTGCCGGGTCAGTCATGACCGAGGCCTGCACGGGCTGCAACGTTGTGCTCGAAGAGGCATTCGAGTAAGGATTGAGCACGTCGGAAGGAGAAGCCACGCCGGCCATGTAATCAAGGGCATACAACCAACTCTGGCCGCTCAAGGCACACTGTTCGGCCGAAGAGTCATAGCCTGGCAGGTACGTCGTGAAGAGCACCAGTCCGCCGGCGACGGCAGGCTTGTTGTACGACATTTCCCATGCTGCAAACTCGGCGTTGTTGTGGGGAAGGCTGCGTCGCCAGCCCACATAGTTACCCGTTCCGTTGATGCCTTCGCGCACCTTCTGGTAAAGGTCGGGGAAGCTGCAAGCCGCCGCGCCGCAGATGGCCGCAGTACCCGTTCCCCGTACCTCGGCGGCAAGTGCCGATGCATAGGTGTCGAGGCTGCTCGTATCGAACACGTCCGAACGCGTGTAGGGCGCGGCGGTTGTCGGGCACGTACCCCCGAAGTCGGTGGCCACGCTGGGGCTCCAACAGGGATCGATGATGCCGTAGAGCGACTGCTGATAGGCGGTCACACCCGGATTCACGCCGTAACTCAAATCGTCGAACGCCGAGTTGATGCTGTCACGGTTCATGAACCGCCCCGTTCCGAAATAGACCCAGATGGAACCGTAAATGTCGCGACTGATCGAGGGCTGGGCGACAATCGGCTGATGAACGCCGCTGCCCCGGGTTGTGAAGACCTTGGTCATTGCCCAGTTCGCCGGATCTTCGAGCGCTACGTCTCCGCTCGAGTCATGCGGAGTGATTCGCCAGAGCTCGCTACCCCAGCGTGCGGGGGTGGCCGGATCGGTATCAACACGATCGTCGTACTGCGTTGTAAAGTACAGGGCGTCGACGCTGAAATCGCCGTCGAGGTCGGCCGAGACGCCACCCGAGACCACCAGACCGCCGGGATAGCTGGCGTTACGCACCAGGTTGGTGCTGTTGTGCTCGAATCGGTTGAGCAGGAAAGCGAATTTCTCCAGGTCGGGATATTCGCCGCCCGGCATGCTGCCGACCCCCTGTCCCAACCTGTTGAGGTCGAACACGTATACGCCCGTAATACCCGGCGTCGTCTTTTCGTTGTTGAAGTACAGTTTGTCAGGGCCCGAGCCGGTCACCAGGTACCAGCGGTCCTTATCGCCGGTATCGCTTTCTACCCGCATGACGATCGGGTAGAAGTAGCTGAAGTTCAATCCTTCCAACGACGTGGCATGACCGGCCTTGTCGAGCGCCGACCCCGCCACCGTGTTCGGACCGAATTCGGCCAGTACGTTGGGCTTGTCGGGATCGGTGATGTCGAGAATGAAGTACGACGAGAACTCGGTCTTGCCGCAACCCAGACGCATACCCCCGATAACGATGGTACCCCAGCCGTTCTTGTACGGCCCACTGAGTGGGTTGCCGCTCGAGTCGAAGAAGATCTGCACGTCGGTAACCTTCGGCTTCAGGTCGACCGTGTATAGGTGGCAGGTCGTATCATAGCCGGCATCGGCAAGAATACGCAGGTTCTGCAGCAGAGAACCTGGCACGTAAGCCCAGACCTCTTCGCCCAGCTCCTTGCCCTGCTTATCGAACCAGGCCTCTTCCTTGTCCGGGGTCGACGGGTCGTCGCCTTCACGGAAGACGCCGCCGTTAAAGGCATGCAACATGCCGTCGTTCGAGCCGACAAGAACCAGACGGCGACGATTACGATGCTCGATGAAATATTCGGCGTAAGTCGTTTCGCCGTACAGCAGGTCGTAACGCTCTTCGGGTGCGCCGACAATGGTCGGCGTCGAATAGACGATATCGCCCAGTTTCCACGTGCTCTTGACGCCGTCGAGTTCGATCGTTCGACTGCGGAAAGTATCCATGAGGCTGTCGCGACCGCGGATCCAGTCAATCAGTTCGGCAGTCATGGTGGTGTCGTCGTGGTAGACATTATCCGACGGCCACATGTAGGACTTGAGCAAGTCGGCCTGCGAGGCCTTGAATGCGATGGTCGGATTTCCGCCCGTGGGCGCCGCTGTGTTGCTGGGATGCGGCCACGTGATGATATTACGCTTGTCGGGGTCGGTAAGGAACAACTGCTTACCGGCTTCGAAAACAGGATTCAAGCGTGTCAGGGGCACCGGCGACGGATTCTGGCCGGTATCGGGCTCGCCGTCGCCATCGGCATCGACATAGAGTCGCGCCATGGTTTCCAGCGACGCCGAGTCGAACTGGTAGTCGATAATGCGGTCTTTCTTGAGGTTGAGGCGACCGTCCTTGTCCGAATCTTCTCGCAGATTGTTGTAGCGGTCGACCCAGATTGACTGCAGATAACCCAACCAGCTGATTTCCTGCCCGCCGACCGCTGTCGTCGGGCGGAAGTAACTCTGGTAAATGGCGCCTTCACCACGGGCCGTGGCTGCGATAACCGAAACGCTGGTACCCGAGGCCGTCTTCAGCAGCACGCTGTTGATGGCGGCCATGATGACGTCGGCAATGTTGTCGCCCTCTTCGGCGCTGAAGTAACCCCGAATAGACTGGCCGTCGCTTTCCATGAACTCCGACTTCGAGGTCGGACCGGGGGTGCCGTCGATTTCGACGTAGTTGCCCTGAATGGCCGTCGAACGCATGAGCTCCGTAGCCCGGCGCGACTGCAGGAAGCTCGGATCTCCGCCGGCGAATGCCTGCACCACGACCGTGTTCACCGAACCGCTGGTACCGTCATTACGAATGTTGTTGTCCCGTGCAAATCGAGCGACGTTGTCGACGTGATACGAACCCCCGCCGACCGAAACCAGGCCCGCCACATCGGGGTCGGGAACGGTCATGTTGTAGCTGGCGGCATCGCTCATCACGATCGGATTGTTTGACGTTAAGTCGTAGCCGTTGGGTTCATAGTCTTTGATGTCGCCGGTAACCGTCGGAACATGCGAGGGAAGCGCATCCCAGTCGTCATATGAGTACCCGTCGGAAATCATGAGTACATAGTTGTTGCGACAATTGTGGGGCTCGGCGGTATTGGCGTCGACCACCGGGTCGTACTTCATCGGATCGATTCCGCTTGAGGGGCGGAAGTTCGGTTCGAATGCGTAGTACTTGATCGTATTCAGCAGAATACGCGCCAATTTACCCCCGTACACGGGACCGGCCGATTCCAGTCGCGGAATCAGATTGTTCGCGGGCTGCTGGTTTTCATCGACACCGGCAAATTTGTTCGGGAAAGCCATTTTCCACTTGTCGGTGCCGGCCAAGCTGCCGTCTTCTACCCAGTCGTCAATGGTGGTGATGCCAAGGTTGGCCGGGGCAAGCGTACCCAGCGCTTTTGAGCGGAAGCTCCACAGAATTCCGGTTCGGCCTCGACCGCCCCAATCGACTTTGATGGTATAGGAACAGCTCTTGGCCGTACCCGTGCAGGACTCGAGCTTTTCGGTCAGCACCGAGAACTTATACAGGTTGTTGGTTTCGTTGGCTTCGGCCTCGGCATTCGTGGGGTCGACCACCAAGGCCAGGGTGTAGCTGTTGCCGTCGGTTACGGACGGTGTGCCCAGCTCTTCGGGAACCGTCAGGCTGCAGCTGGTCGCGACGCTTCCGCCGCCGGGAATGAGGGACTTGACGTAGCAATAAGCCACTATGTTTCCGCCGTCGGCGTCGAACACCATCTGAACGACCGGCCAGGTCGTCGTGCTCGCGTATCCGAGATTGTCGACCTGGAAGGAAACCGTCAGGTTGGCGCCGGGCGGTATCGACGTCGGCACGTTGATGTTCGAGAGCGCCAGGTCGACGGCGCCGCCGCCTGTACCGATAATGACACTGGTGCTGCGCGAGTTGTTGGCTCGATTGTCTTCGGCAGGCGTGGCCGTCGAGTCGGGATCGACCGTGGCGAAAACGTAGTAACTGCCGTCGGGTGTGCCGGCCGGAATTTCGGCCGTGCAGGTAATCGTCAGACTGTCGCCGGCGGCAATGACGTAGGTGTCGCCGCAGTCGTAGTCGGTAAGGGTCAGTTCGACATCGCTGCCATCAAGCGTAGCGTCGGGCGAACCGAAAAGGTCAATGCCCTGGAATTTGACTTCCTCGCCGGCGTTCTGAATGGTCATCGTAATATCGACCGTACCGCCTGCCGTAAGCCCCACGTTCGGCGTGGCGAACAGGGTCGAGATAGACAGGTCGGGCTTGCTGAACTGCAGGGCGTACGGGGTACCCACGTGGTTCGGCGCGATATCGGGAATTTCGCCCACCGTATGATTCGGATCGAGCAGGGCGGCCAGGTGGCTGCCGGGAACCTGGTAATCGGCCGGATCGAGCGTGGCCTGGAAATTGGCCGTGCAGGTTATGGTCTGGCGCCAACCCGATGTCGGATACTTGGGCATGGCCGGTACGTTACAGACCGCGACGTTCTGGTCGCCCGGGGTAAAGATGCCGTCCTTCGACAGAACGATGAGCAGGCCGCCGGTGAGCGCCGGCACATCGTCGCCGCCCACATTGGCCACTTCGACCTTGACCACTTCGCTGCCGCCGGGCACACCGGTGGTGCTTGCGTCGACGACGGTAATCGAAACCGCCTGGAGATCGACGTTGTTCTTGTGGTTGCGGTGAACATAGAAATTCGGTCCCGATGCCGTGTTGTTGGTCTCGTCGGATTCGGTCACGCCGTTGCCGGGGTCGACCGTGAACGCCAGAGCATAATCGGTATCATGGCTCAAGGCGGGTACGGTAAAGGTACACTTCACCTTGGTTACCGAGCCCATGGCCAGAGCCGGCACGCTGCACGTCGACCCGGAACTGGTTCCACCAAAGGCAGCCGAAATCGTCGTGGAAGGGGCATCCTTCCCGCCGATATTACGCACGGTGAGTATCGCCTGAATCGGCATGCCTGAGAGACCGGCGCGCAGATCGACCGCGTCGACCGATATGGTCAGATCGGGCATGGCAAGGGCAATGACCTCGAAGGCATTGAGAAGCACATCGGTGTTGTTGCTTTCATCGGTTTCGCTCACCGAATTGAAGGGGTCGACACGGGCAATCAGATTATAGGTACCGCCGGGAACCGAGGGCACCTGCACCGTGCAGAATACCGTCGTCACACCACCGATGGGAATGCCGCTGGGCACCGGACACGAACCGGCCATGTTGCCGCTCCAATACAGCCCCACATCACTGGCCGGCGATACCAAGGTGCCCGTGTTTTTCACTTCGAGTTTGAAGGTAACCGAATCGCCGGGCTGGCCGGTGTTCACCGATACGCCTCCGATGGCGACGGAAAAATCCGATTTGGGGGCCGGAAGCACGGTAAACGACGTGGTATCCGACCCGGGGGCGAGGCCCGGATACGAGGCCGTCGCCCGCAGGGTATAGGGGCCGTCGCTGAGTGAAGCGGGAACGGAGAAGGAGCACGAAACCGTCTTGCTGCCGTTCTTGACGTTTCCGCTTACCACACAGCTGCCGGCGTTGGTGCCGTTGAAGTCGAAGCCGACCTGAATACCGTTGGCATTGGTATTCGTATGATTCGTGACCGTAACGTTCACCAGAACCGAGGCGCCCGGCTGGGCCGAGGTCGGCGTGACCGAGTCGATATTTACCGAAAGCTCGGTGGCCCCGATGAGGCCGAGCCCCACATCGCTCATCCGGTCGAAGAGAGAGGCGAGGCGAAGCCCCCAGTTTTGCGACGACGCAATGACCTTGCCCTCGACAACCGGAGGCACGTCAAGGGGTTGGTCGCTGATGTAGCTGGCAAGCTGCTGGTGCGAAGGCGCGGGAGAAACCGGCGTTACGACGCCGACATCGGCCTGGGCCAGCGAGAAGCTGAGCGGGCTGGTGTGCACTGCGTCTTCGGGTTTGAAGATGTACCGGGCGGTCGCGGTTTCCCTTTCGATAGGAATGCGCAGTCGTGCCATGATGGTTTCGTCGGCTGCGTCGCACTGCGCGCCGAACACGGCCTGGCCATCGACCACCTTGACCTGGTTGGCGCCGTAGGGCGATACGCCGGTGCCATAATAACTCTTGCTGAAACACGGCGCGAACTTGTCGCCGGCGCTCTGCGTGCCCTCGCCGGCCAGATAGCTGGCCTTCTGGGTGCCGCTGTTCGATCCGAGGCCGCCGGTAAAGGCCATGCGCAACAAGTCGATACGTCGCATGGTGGCCCAGTTCAGGAAGTTGCCGCTGAACGGGTAATCGGAATGAAAGTAAGCCGGGTCGCCGGTCTTGGGCGAATTCGAATCACACTTGTGTTCGTTATTTCGGTTTGCGATGCGATAGGCGTTTTTCTCCCACGCCTCGTTTACCCGCCAGACGCCGGCCACTTCGACCGTTTCGTTGCCGAAAACCGGGTTCTTCTCGAAGCCGCTGCTCGACCCCTTGTAGCAGGCTCGATTGTCGAAAAGGCCGTAATACTCGGTTTTCGGGTCGTAGGGCCTGGTGTACCCCGCAAGCGACATCGAGCTTGCGTTGTCGTACAGAATCATGATGTTCGGCTTTTCGGTGATAGCCACGTTCAGAAACGGCGGCAGGGCGCACATGTCGCGGTTATCGGCGACGGCGCTGTCGCTGCCGGGGCCGCTCATGGCCGAGCTGGTCGGTCCAAGCGAGGAGGCAAGCCCCATAACGAGCAGCGTGAATATTTTCGCGAGACGGCGTTTTTCGGCAAACAGCTTTTTCATAACGACCTCTTCTTACCGCACGGCCATGAAGCGCACTTCGGTTCGGGCGCCACTCGGATCTACGGCAATGACGCGAACATGATTCTGGATGACGAAAGACGACCCCAGTGTCTGGCCCTGGCCGACACCGTCGTACGCACTGGCAAACTCGATGGAACCACCCGACAGAGGAATGCGTTGGGCGAAATCGACATCGCCGTACACTTCGATGTTGTCGATCGTGTATCGAAAGTCGGGATTGAAATTGGGAGAATCTGGATCGGGCGAGTCGCTGTAGTCAATTCCTGCGAACCCGCCGCCCGAAAGCTCCTGGTAAAGCTTATCGATGTCTTCGAGAATGATCAGCCCCGGCGTGGGGGCCACCGTGGCGGCAGTGATGGAGTTGGCAATGGTCTCCATGAGCATGCCGGACTGGGCCACCGCCGCGCCGCGTGTGGTCGTCTTGCGATAATAGCTGGCGCTCACGCCGATGATGGAGTCGACGAGCTTCCAGATGCCCATTACGCCGATGGTCATGACCAACAGCATGATGACCGCCATGGCAAGCGCCATGCCTCGTTCCGAGCGCCTGGCGTCACATTCGGACGTTGTTCGGACGTACGGTGAATTCATAACTTTTCCTCGAGAATTCGCGGTCGACATCGGAAAGCGGATAAATGTGGTCATAGGTCTGCACCTGCGTGCGAGCGTCGATTACCCCCCGCGGGTGACGTCGGGGGCTTCGAACGAGCAGACTGAAGCGAACAAGGTCGATGTCGTCGGGGTTCAAGCCCGCAACCGCCAGGTCGTCGGTCCAGACCGTGGTGTTGGCCACCGGATTGGTAACCACGCGGAACCTGACCTGGAAGTCTTCGACACCCAGCAACAGGGGTACGCCGTTACGCAGAAGCGCCGGCTTGGTTCGACCGCCGCCCACGTCGTAGGCCGGGTTAACCGTGTACGCAATATTGGTGCTGAATACGGGCGGTGTCGCATTGGGCACACGAACGCCGTAAACGGTGGCCCCCCCGATCACATTGCTCAGGGTACCGGCCAGCGTCAATTCGACATAGGGGTCGCCATCCGGCAGGTTGTCGCGATTGGCGTCGAAAGCGCTTCTGCCCGAGCCCGGATCGCAACTGTTTCCGGCCGCGACATCGCTGGCTGTAACCAGGACGGGGTTGGGACCTACACCGGTCAGAGGTTTGCCGTCGAGCGGGTTGACCAGCCAGATGAAAAGCGGCCGATTGGCGTCGAAGTACAGATCACGGGTGGGATCGACGAGCCCGCCATGCCCCTCGGTGCCCCAGCAGCGTACCTTGAGCAGATTGCCCGGGGGGGCGACATTGTTGCCCGTCAGCACGAAAGAGTGAATGACCGAGTGGCCCTGAGCCGCCGAGGTCAGGGTAAGTGAGTCGGCCTGCAGGGGGTCGGCGGAGTTGACATGGGCAATGGGTACGCCCACATTTCCGAAGCCGGCCATGACCAGGTCATTGGTAATGATGCTTCCGGCCGCCTGCACATTGGCCTGTGATTCAGCTTCGAACCGGGTTTCAACCGTGAAGCCGGTCTGGAACTGGAACACCCGGCTGAGGCCGACCGCCAGCACCCCCACGACCACCAGGGCGATCATGAGTTCGATAAGCGTGAATCCGTGCTCTCTGTTTTTCATGCCGGCCTCACAGGAAAAAGCTTCGAACCGTGGTGTACGTTACCGGGTACGGGTTGGGCCCGATGACCTGCACCTCGACACGGAGCGGATCTGATGCAACACCGGTTCGAACCAGCCAGTGCTTGATTTCGTATGTCTTGGCTTCCTCGGTCACGGTTACGGACTCGTGAACCGGCCGGCCCTGCAGACTGTCCAGGGGCAACGAGGCGAGTTCCTCGGCATGATTGACCGCCAGAATGCGGGCGCGGCTCCATTCTTCGTTACCGACAATCGAGCGCAGAATCTGCGAGTTTGCGCCGATGATTCCGGTCAGCCCGATCGCCAGAATGACGAAGGCGATCATGACCTCGACGAGGGTGAACCCCGCTTGTCCTTGTTGCTCAGTCATCATTTCCCTCGATCTGCCCGCTGGGGAACAACCTGAATACGGACGGCACGTCGGTATTGGTACCGTCCATGACGATGCGGGCCACCATTGTCGACCGGGTGCCTGCCAGGAAGTACCCACCGCTGGTAATGATCAGCACGTTGTCGTCAGGCAAGCGCGACGTAGTCAGATTAATGGTGTTTCTTTCGAGCTCGCGCTCGAAATAGGTCGTCGCCACCTCGGCGTCGCCGTCGAACACCTGGTTGCCGTTGTCCTGCCACACAATACAGGAGACCTTGTCTGTCTCGAATCGAATGGTGCTCGGCGACATCGACGGTTGCGAACGCTCGACCGCAACGCCCCGGCAGCGCTGAATCAGCCCACGCACATCGTGGTACTCCGACTCGGCCTGCGATTGGTTGTTGAGGTCGGACAGTGATGGAAAGGTGAGCGCTGCCACGATACCCAATATGGTGGCCACCATCATGACCTCGACAAGCGTGAACCCCGCATTATTTGCAGGGTCGAACGGTCGCTCGTTGAATTTTTTGCATGGCAAAGGGGTGTCCGGCCGCATAATCAGGCTCCTTACAGGTCTTGTAGCCTGTATAGAGCAACCCCCGTGCCAACCGGGCCGACGGTCCAGGATGGTGGGGAGCGTTGGAGAGGGGGTGAAGGGGAGAAAAGGGTTTTGTGTACGACGATTCGTCGAGACCCGAGCGGCCGACTTACTGCTTAGCCCGGGACGCAAGTCTTGG
>JAWLBW010000122.1:0-12655 GCA_041687475.1 bacterium | reverse complement strand
CCTTGACGTCGCCCGCATCCTTGCCGGCAATCTTCAGGGCGTTGATGATGGCGGCGCCGGAAATGATGGCCGTACCGTGCTGGTCGTCGTGAAAGACCGGAATGTTCATTTCTGCGCGCAGGCGCTCTTCGATGTAGAAACAATCCGGAGCCTTGATGTCTTCAAGGTTGATGCCGCCGAAGGTAGGCTCGAGGGCCTTGCAGATGCGCACGATTTCTTCGGGATCGTTGCAATCGAGTTCGAGGTCGAAGACGTCGATGTCGGCAAAGCGCTTGAACAGCACCCCCTTGCCTTCCATGACCGGCTTGCCGGCAAGCGGGCCGATGTCGCCCAGGCCGAGAACGGCCGTACCGTTCGTGATGACGGCCACCAGGTTACCGCGGGCCGTATACTGAAAGCCGGCCGATTCATCTTCCTGAATCGCCCGGCAGACATCGGCTACGCCCGGGGTATACGCAAGCGAGAGATCGCGTTGGGTCGCGGTCGGCTTGGTGGGAACGACTTCGATCTTGCCCTTGCGGCCGGTGCCGTGATATTCGAGGGCGTCTTCCTTGCGAATTTTCATGCGAGAGATCCTGAAATCTGCCGCTTTTCATGCGGAGATACGACGTGGTGAAGAAAGTAGTACATTATATCGGCCCTAACCCTGCGGGGCAAAGGGCGGTGAACCTGTCGCAGAAAGTGAACCTTGACGTGCGTCGACAGGCCTTTTATAATGAGGGATTCTAACACGCACTTTCACCCGCAGCGTGAGAGAGCGGAAACAGTTCCCGGGGTGTAGCTCAGCCTGGCTAGAGCGCTACGTTCGGGTCGTAGAGGCCGGAGGTTCGAATCCTCTCACCCCGACCAGTATGGGCGGAGACACGAGTACAGTGTCTCCGCTTTTTTTATGTCCCGAAACGCTTTCGCCCGGCGGGCGGAAACCGGCTCGGGAAAAGGCGGCCACCGCTGTTGAACCCCAAAACGCCCGGTTTCCGCACAAATTCGTTCTTCATCGGGGGTTGCGTACGCCCCCCATGCTGCGGTATAGCTATCTACTTACCCGATTCCGCAGAGCAAGAGCATGGGCATGGATGAATTCGCCGTTCGCATCGAGGGGGGCAAGCTCCGCGAAGATTCGCTTTTTCCCCTTTTCTGCGCCATTCGCATGTCGCGGGCCGGTGGCTCGCTGCTCTGCCGGCGCGACAACGAAACCAAGGAATTCTGGTTTTCGCACGGGTGGGTCGTCGGCTCGCAGAGCACGGAAAAAGACGACTGGATCGGGCGGCTGCTGCTTTCGTGGAACGTGATCACGCCTGAAATCGCCCAGTACATGGACGAAAAGAAGGAGCGCGGCTCGCTTCGCTACGGCGAACGGCTGATGGCGCTGAAAGCCATTGACCGGGCAACGCTCGAGCAGGCGCTGCGCAAACAGGTGCTCATGCGCGTCGGCGAGATTTTTTCGTGGACCGAGGGCGACTACGTTTTCTCGCCCGGCGAGGTCGAACCCCAGATTGAGCCCCTCAGCCACGCCGACGTCTTCGGCGCGGCCATTCGCCGGCAATACGGCGAGCGTGGCCTGCGCAAGCTGAGCAGCCTCATGCTCGACAAGACGCCGCTGCCCATTCCCAACACCATGTTCGAAGCCGTGGTGGTCGAAGATGCCGAGCTGAACGAGCTGTTCGACCGCATTACCGGGCGCATTCCCTTTCGCGGTCTGCAGGACCAGTTCGATCCGCTGCGATTCTGGCAGAACGTGCTCGTGCTCCAGAAGCTGCAATGCATCGAATTCGACATGCCCGAGACCCTGCCCGAATACGGCAAACCGCCTGAGGAAGACGACGGCGACGTCAGCCTGCTCGAAAAGGCCGGCATCGTTTCGCGCGACCTCGCCCAGATGGTCGAACTGGCCAAGGTTGCCTTTCACCAGGGCAAATTGTACCTGCGCAAGCGCCAGCTTACCGAGGCCGAGCTTGCCTTCTTCAAGGCGTCGGTGCTCGTGCCCCAGAACGGCGACTTTCTCAGCCACTTGGCGTGGACGCGCGTGCTGCAGGCGCCCGACGACAAACGCAGCCTGCTCGATTGCGCCGACATGCTGCGCCACGCCGTCAAAATGGCGCCCCGTTCGGCCGACGCCCTATTCTTTCTGGCGGGAACGCTTCGCTTCCTCGGTGAAAACGAGACGGCGAAGCACGCCTTCGAGAAGGTACTCGAGCTGAAACCCGACCATCACGAAGCCCGGCTCATTGTCGAAACCCTGCGAAGGGGAAAGTGAGTCGCCACGGACTTCGTGTCACAACCCCATTCCACCTTGACTCGTCTTCACACCGGCCTATGATAAGGGGAAGGGAGGCGGCTACCTTGCGTCACCATATGCGATTCTTCCTGGCATCAAGCATCTTCGCCGTCGTCCTTGGCTCAGCTGCAGGCACCGTGCAGGCATCGAGCGACGACAGACCACCGCAGGCATTGGAAAAGGCCCGGTATTCCACATTGGCCAAGTTTGACCCGGCCATGCGCATGGCCCTCACGGTCGAAAATCAATCGGCCGACGTTATCGCCTCCCTGCGAGGTGCGCTTACGGAAGCCCAGCTGGCCGATCTGCGTGACGCCGGTCTCACCGTTTACCGCGCCGACGAACGCAGCCTGCACGCCGGGGGAACGCCGGCGGTGCTTCTAGAGCTTGCCCGCCTGCCCGAAGTTGAACGGATCTCGCTGTCACGCCGTATGCGCCTACAGGAGAAGGGGGAGGAAAATGCAGGAGAGCCGGGCGAGTGATTCCTGTGTCGCAAGCGTACTGGTCGCCGACGACAGTCGGCTGACCACCCAACTGATGGAAGCCGTCCTGCTCGGCGAGGGTTACCGGATCGTCACGGTGCGCACGGGCCGGCAGGCACTTGCTCTCCTGCGCGAGCGGCAGTTCTCGCTGGCCGTTCTCGGGGTGAAGCTGCCCGGCCTCGGCGGCTTCGAAGTAGCCGAAAAACTGCGCGCCTCGCCCGACGGCGCATTTCTCCCCATTCTCTTCCTGAGCGGCGACAGTGAAAGTCACACCCGGGTTCGCAGCCTGCAATACGGCGTGACCGGCTTCCTCACGAAGCCCTTCGCGGTACCCGAATTCACCGCGCAGGTGAAGAGCCTGCTCGCGCTCAAGGCCATGCACGACAGCCTGCAGCACCGCGCCCGCGTGCTTGAAGAGTTGTCGCGTCGCGACAGCCTGACCGGCCTGTACAACCACGGCTACTTCTGCGACCTGGTCGCGCACGAATGTCGCCGCACCCTTCGGTACGGCGAAGACCTCTCGTGCCTGTTCATCGACATCGACGACTTCAAGGCCGTGAACGACGGTCACGGCCACCTGGTGGGCGACGCCGTCATTCGAGGGGTGGCCCGGGTCATCGGCACGTGCATACGCGACGTCGACGTGGTCGGACGCTACGGCGGCGAAGAGTTCGGCGTATTGCTTCCCTGCACTTCGGTAAACCAGGCCATCGTCGTTGCCGAGCGCATACGCAAGGGCATTGAAGGCTGGTCGCTCGCGACGAAACACGGCACCCTTCGCATAACCGTCAGCATCGGCGCCGCCGATCTCGGCAAAGGTCGCCTGCAGACGGCCGACCAGCTGCTCGAACAGGCCGACCGCATGGTCTACGCCGCCAAGGCCCAAGGCAAGAACCGGGTTGTCTGCGTCGGTTACGACCGCGCGGCGTGAGAGGGCTTGCCCCGGGAGACCGCGTGAAGAGGCGATGGGGCGAGCATGCGAGGGGGAGCGAAATTTCCACTTCGAGTCGCGCCGCCGAGCAGGGCGAGGCCGCTGACGAGAAGTCTACTTCCGGCCGTGAACCAGGTGCGCCGCTTGCGTCCGTCAGCGCTACCGACAACCAGCAACCGCCCACCAACATAAACGGCACGCCCTTCAACCAACGGCTCACTTGCCCCCCTGCGCGGCTGATGATTCATTACGATTTGCGGAATGAATTCCACATCGAGTCGCCGGTGGCGCAGGGCGCCACGGACGACGAGATGTCGAGTCCGTACCGCTCCGTCGAAGAGCACCGGCCGGCGCGGGTCGTCTCTGTTACCCTGCTCCTCTTCGAACGACGGTTCCCGGGGGTCCACCCCGGGTAAAGAGAAGCCACCCCTCCGGGGCTCACACTCTATTTCCCCGCCCGTCCCCAGGACTCAACGTCCCGGGCTACGTCCGAGCCGTCCCTCCGCGACTGAAGCCATGCAGGGTCCCCAGGCTGAGAGGGGTCTGCGCAGCCGGCCGTAACCGGCATTCTTCCTGTTTCCGCGCAAGATGCGTAGCCGGGACGCTTCACGTATCACGTATCACCCTCGCCCTACCCGTCAATCCGTGAACCCGCGATCAGGTACCCTGTAGATATGAACGGACTCGACCTTCCGGCCGACAACATCGTTCTCCTGGGCTTTCTCGCCAGCTTTGCGGCAAGTATGGGCACGGTCGTGGGCGCCGCCATGATCTTTTCGGTGCGCACACTGTCGGAAAAGCTCGAAGACATGATGCTGAGCGGGGCGGCGGGCATCATGCTGGCGGCGACCTTCTTCTCGCTCATTCTTCCGGCCCTCGAAGTGGCCGAGGGGGTTACGGGTTCGCGGGTATCGGCCACCCTGATCGTCATCGGCGGCATACTGACCGGCGCGGTCGGCCTGTGGCTGATTCACACCTACGCGCCCCACGAGCACTTTCACGTCGGTCGCGAAGGACCGGTAACTACGAAGCTGCGCCGGGTGTGGCTGTTCGTGATTGCCATTACCCTGCACAACTTTCCCGAGGGCATGGCCGTGGGCGTCGGCTTCGCGGGGGGCAATGTGGGCAACGGCGCCTCGCTGGCCATGGGCATCGGCCTGCAGAACATACCCGAGGGTCTGGCGGTGGCGGCCTCACTGCTGGCCGTGCAATACAATCGCCTGTTCGCCTTCGGCCTGGCATCGGCAACCGGGCTCGTCGAGCCGTTGGGCGGCGCCATCGGCGCCGGGGCGGTGTGGGCCGCCGAACCGCTGATGCCGTTCATTCTCGGCATGGCGGCAGGCGCCATGTTGTTCATCATCAGCGACGAGATCATTCCCGAAACCCACCGCCGCGGCTTCCAGACCCAGGCCACCTTCGCCCTCATGGGCGGATTCGCCGTGATGATGTTTCTGGACGCGACCCTGGGATAGGAGGAAAACGCGGAACGCGGAACCATGAAGGAAACGAGGGGATGCGGGGATGCGCTGTCGGGGGGGCTTCCCCTGTAACAGATGAAGGTTGGTTCAAAGCTCGGCAACAGGCGCCGTATCAAGGGCAGGCGCGCCGCCCGATAAGGTCGCTGCAATAGAAGCCCCCAACAGAATCGGTGCAAAGGCAACCGTTGGCACGCCATCGTGCGCTCTGCGGGCTCTGCGAACTCCTGTGGAAATGTACTTCAGGAACAAACGGGCGCGAAGCGCGACCACTCAAACCGGCTCGACGAATTGCGCCCGAATGGCCTTGTCGACCCGGCGGGGACGCATCGACGCGGGGTCGACGGCGCACCATTTGCTGCGGGCGCGGGCGAGCACCGTCTCATCGGCGGGTCGCACGATCTCGACGTGGCGTTCGTACCGTACGCCCTTGTCTTCGCCCACCCAGGTGCGGGCGACAAGCCGGTCGCCCTCGAAGGCCGACTTCAGATAATCCACTTCGTGACGCAACACCACCCAGGCCGTCGATTCCTGCTGCTCGGGCGTGGCGGCGGCGCTCCAGTGGGCCGTGGCTGCTTCCTGAATCCACTGCACGTACACCACGTTGTTGACGTGGCCGTTGGCGTCGATATGCACGGCCTGTACGTCGATTTCGTACTCGTAGACGATGGGTTTTTCTTCCACGTTGCGGCTCTCAAGGCTGAAGTACTCAGATCTTACGGGAACGAGGCTTTCGCGGCAAGCCAGGCTCAGGCATGGCTATTCCCCTTCCCCCTGATGAAGCGCCACATTGCTTAATCGAATCTACCTGGTCTCTTTCCGAAGAGAATAACGCTCTTCCCATGTCCGGTCCACTGTCGAAGCTCCGCCGTGGCGGAAGCTCGTCGAAGGGTGTGCCTCAGGCCCGTTGCGTGCATGTTCACTCCGGTGGCGGGCTTCGACAGGCTCAGCCCGAACGGTTTACGGCTTACGTCGACAGTCAATTGTGATGAATCCTCAGCCTTCCCCACAAGCTTCGCGCTTTACTTTGACACGATTGTATGTCAGAATTACCACCGCATCCTCAAAAGCCGGTGATTGAGCCGGCGCTCGTAACGGAAGGGAGAGCACGCGCATGGAAACCCGCCATTTCGATACCGTTATCGTCGGCACCGGATTTGCCGGCCTGGGCATGGCCATCAGCCTGAAGAAGGCCGGTAGAGATTCGTTCGTCATTCTGGAAAAGGCCCACGAAGTGGGTGGAACATGGCGCGACAACCACTATCCGGGTTGTGCCTGCGACGTGCAGTCGCACCTGTACTCGTTTTCGTTCGAGCCGAACCCGCATTGGACGCGCATGTTCGCGCCGCAGGAAGAGATTCTCGAATACCTGCGTCACTGCGCGCGGAAATACGACCTGCTGCCTTCCATTCGCTTCGGTACCGAGCTGCAGCGGGCCGCGTTCGATGAAAGCACCGGTTTGTGGAATGTCGACACGAACAAGGGTTCGTTCACGGCCCGCGTACTCGTCTCGGGCATGGGCGGCCTGAGCCGTCCGGCCTGGCCCGACATCAAGGGCATCGAAACGTTCAAGGGGAAGGCCTTTCACTCGCAGCAGTGGGATCACGATTACGATCTCGAGGGCAAGCGGGTGGCCGTCATCGGAACGGGGGCGAGCGCCATTCAGTTCGTGCCCGCCATCGCGCCCAAGGTGGGCCGGCTTGACCTGTTCCAGCGCACGCCGCCGTGGATTCTGCCGAAACCCGACCGGAGCATCAGCAATGTCGAGCAGTGGGTGTTCGAAAAGCTTCCGCTGACCCAGAAGGCGTGGCGGGCCAAGATTTACGCGCAGCTCGAGACGCGGGTCATGGGCTTCGTGGTGAACCCGAAGATCATGAACGTGGTCAAGTACGAGGCCCTGCACCACATCAAGCGCAGTATCAACGATCCCGCGCTGCGCAAGGCGGTCACGCCCGACTACACGCTGGGCTGTAAGCGCATCCTCATGTCCGACGAGTATTATCCGGCGCTGACGCGCGACAATGTGAACGTCATCACGACCGGCATTCGCGAAGTGACCGAGAACGCCGTGATTACCGCCGACGGCCTGAAGCACGAGGTCGATGTCATCATTTTCGGCACCGGCTTCCAGGCCACCGAACCGATTCCGCCCGGCATGGTGTACGGACGCGGCGGCAAGGAACTGGTCGAATCGTGGGCCGACCGAGGCGCCGAGGCCTACAAGGGCACGACGATAGCCGGCTTCCCCAACCTGTTCGTACTCGTCGGCCCCAACACGGGCCTCGGCCACAGTTCGATGGTGTACATGATCGAATCGCAAATCGATTACGTCATGAAAGCCCTCGATGCCATGGACGACAAGGGCCTGCAGTGGATTGACGTGAAACCCGCCGTGCAGACCGCGTTCAACGAGCGTCTGCAGTCGAAGCTCGACAAGGCCGTGTGGACGGCCGGTGGATGCAAAAGCTGGTACATCGATCCGAAGACCGGCAAGAACGTTACGCTGTGGCCGGGCTTTACCTGGCAATTCCGCCGCGAGACGGCCCGCTTCGATCTCGCCGACTACGCCGCGGCCGCTCGTTCGCCGAAAGTGGAAAAGGCCCCGGCAATCGTCGGCTGATCGACCGCAGGGGGGTACCGGTTCCGGGGGCGCCGGGTGAACGTGTACATCTCGTTGTCCGTTTCTACAAGCGCGAAGGGGCGCCCGGCGCCCACCGGCTACTCGATGTGAATGTTCAGGTTATCGACCCTTGACCCGCTTGCGGGTATGATGTCACGCAAACAGCGCTCTGCATGCAGGCAGAGCAAAGCAAAGCAGGGAACAGCATGAAAAGCTTCGCAGGAAAAGTCGCCGCCATTACCGGCGCAGGTTCGGGCATCGGTCGGGCGCTTGCCCTGGCGCTTGCCGACGAGAAATGCAACCTCGCGCTCAGCGATGTCAACGCCGAAGGCCTGAAGGAAACCGTGGCGCTCGCCCAGTCGCGAGGAGTCAAGGTCACGAGCGCCGTCGTGAACGTGGCCGACCGCACCGCCATGTACGCCTGGGCCGAAGAGGTCGCCGCCGATCACGGTAAGGTGAACCTGATCTTCAACAACGCCGGCGTGGCCCTGGGCTGCACGATGTCGAGCGTGAGCTACGAAGACTTCGAGTGGATCATGGGCATCAACTTCTGGGGCGTCGTGCATGGCACCAAGGCGTTCATGCCCCATCTGCACAAGTCGGGCGACGGACACGTCATCAACATTTCCAGCGTGTTCGGCCTGTTCTCGCAGCCGACCCAGGGCGCCTACAACGCCTCGAAGTTCGCCGTGCGCGGCTTTACCGAATCGCTCCGTCAGGAACTGGACATTGCGGGTTGGCCGGTCAGCGCGACCTGCGTGCACCCGGGCGGCATCAAAACCAACATCGCCCGGTCGGCACGCATCGGCGGCGATATGGCCAAGCTGCCCGACGCCGAGAAGATGACGGCCGACTTCGAAAAGATGTTCATCACCACGCCCGCCAAGGCCGCCGACATCATTCTGAAAGCCGTGCGCAAGAACAAGCGCCGCGTACTCGTAGGCCCCGACGCCGTCTTCCTCGACAAGATGGTTCGCCTCCTACCCGAGCTGTACCAGCGCCTCGTGATTTCGGCCTTCCGCAAACAGGGCGGCGAGAAATTGAAGGCGCTGAGCGAAGCCAAGGGGAATGAGTTCGTGTAGAACGGCGCTACTCAACGCGGAACTCGGAACGCGGAACGCGGAAAAGGGAACAGCTCAACGCGGAAAAAGGGGAAGTACGAAATGAAGATCAGTCACCGACTGTAGGCTTGGACAGTAAACCGTTCGGGCTGAGCGTGTCGAAGCCCGCACGTCAGACCGATATTGCAGTGATTCCGCCAGCCCCTTCGAAAGGGCGACCGGAAGACATTCGTGCTCTCCCTTCAATACGTTCCGCTTCCGATTTGCGATCTGCGATCTGGGATCTGCGATCTCAGTTGAAGTGTTCCTGCAGGGCAATGAAGTGCAGGTAGGCGCTGTCGACGACGGCATCGACGGGCTGGGCGAAATCTCCCAGCATCCACGTCATGGCGATGTTCAACGTTGCGCCGACGAGGCCGGCCGCGAGGAAGCGGTCGTTCTCGACCGCTTTTCCCGAGGGGAAAAAGGCCGGAATGAAACCGCGCACCACTTCGGCGTAGTCGGCCATGGATTTTCTCCACACCGCATCGACTTCTCCCCCAACACGGGTGACTTCAACGAGAATGATTCTGGCGCGGTGAGGCTCTTCACGTAAAGTCGAGAAGAAGGCACGTAGTCCGAGGCGGGCCATGTCGGTGGGGGTCTGCTGGGCCGAGACGGTGTCGACAATCTTCCGCAGAAGTTCGCCCACCAGATGCTCGTACACCGAGCGGAAAAAGTCTTCGCGGTTCGCGAACGATTCATAGAAATATCGCTCGGTCAGGCCGGCCGCATTGCATACGGTCTTGACGGTCGTGGCCTGGTAACCCTGGTCGCCGAACGCTTCGACCCCGGCGTCGATGAGCCGCTGCCGGCGCTCCTTCCTGCGCTCGGCGGCACTTACCCCCCGGTACGGACGGCTTACCTTCTGTTCGCTCACGGCCATGGGTTACATGGTGACATGCGGGTGTGTCGGATGCAATTACGTGCTGGACGGTCGGACGGTGTGTGAGAGGTGATAGGTGAGAGGTAACGGCTGCACGGTTGCACGGTAGTGGCCTGTGGCCTGTGGCCGGTCACGTGCTGCACGGGCGAGACGTGCGCGGCGTCTGCTAGGGTGCGCTCCCCACGACAGATGGGGAGCACGGCTGCACCTTGATTCTGTGAGGGGGATCGTGCTGCACGGTTGCACGATCCCACTTCCTCCCCCTGCTTCCGGAATCAGTTGACGCGCGATCTCCCCCTCCTTCTCCATACGCATCCCTCGTCTTACTCGGGACAGGCTCACCGGTAGACTTCCGTCGACGCGGGTTGGAGACGGAGGGGGCCAGTATCACGGCGTCCGGTAAAGCCTTCCGCCAATTGCCCACTCCCCGCGGGGAGTCCGCCGGCCGTGTATCACGGCGAGGGGGTTCCCGGTCGGACGCGGCCATCTCGTCGTCACAGGCGCCCTGCGCCTGACCGCGACTCGATGTGAAAGATCAGCCCGTCCGTGGTCGCCGGGACGCAGGATCGCAGGGGTCTCAGGTTGCAGGATCGCAGAGGGTTCGCAGGGTCGCCAAATCTGAAAGTCTGAAGGTCTGAAGGTCTGAAGGTCTGACAGTCCGACAGTCTGAAAGTCACCAGGTCTACCGCCCGACCGTACAGCACGATTCGCCCCATCGCCCCATCGCCGGCGCTCCCCCTCAACGGGAATACCGTGCTGCACGATTCGCCCCCTCTCCCCATCGCCCAATCTCCCCCTCAACGGAATGCCGTGCTGCACGTCCCCCCCCTTGCCCGTCAACCGACACCGCGTTAAACTGGTTCCCGCTATGCCTGAAGTCGTAAGCCGAACCATCGATAATGTCGTCATACTCGTGCACTCGGCCAATCCGCCGACCGATACCGAGTGGAATGAAATCATCGAACTGCAGCGCAACAATCCCTCCGACAAGACCCTGGTCGTGAGCGCAGGCGGCGGACCGACGAATCCCCAGCGCATGCGCATGAAGGAAGCCATCAAGGGCAAGCAGGATAACCCCATGGTGGCGGTGGTAACCGAGTCACGTGTGGTGCGGGGTATCGTGAAGGCCATGAGTTGGTTCAACCCCGGCATTCGCAGCTTCAACCCCGATCAGCTTGGCGACGCCCTGACCTACCTGGACATCGATGAAGCCAAGCGCGCTCTCTTCCTGCGCACGGTCGAACGGATGCAGGGGGAGATTGGTGCACGGGCGGACGGGGTTTGACGCGTGCTGGACGGTCGGACGGAGTGTGAGAGGTGATAGGTGAGAGGTAACGGTTGCACGGTTGCACGGTAGTGACCTGTGGCCAGTGGCCGGTCACGTGCTGCACGGGCGAGCCGTGCGCGGCGTCTCATGACGGTGCGCTCCCCACGACAGATGGGGAGCACGAACGCAACTCGATTCGGTGAGGGGGATCGTGCTGCACGGTTGCACGATCCCACTTCCTCCCCCTGCTTCCGGAATCAGTTGACGCGCGATCTCCCCCTCCTTCTCCATACGCACGCGAACGTGCCGGAGGGTCCCTTGACGTCGTGTATGTCAATCGCGGGTTGGAGACGGAGGGGGCCAGTATCACGGCGTCCGGTAAAGCCTTCCGCCAATTGCCCACTCCCCGCGGGGAGTCCGCCGGCCGTGTATCACGGCGAGGGGGTTCACGGTCGGCCGCGGCCATCTCGTCGTCGCAGGCGCCCTGCTCCTGACCGCGACTCGATGTGAAAGATCAGCCCGTCCGTGGTCGCTGGGACGCAGGCTCGCAGGGGTCTCAGGTTGCAGGATCGCAGGTTCCCCAAGTCGCCGGGTCGCAGGTTCCCCAGGTTGCAGGATCGCAGAGGGTTCGCAGGGTCGCCCGATCTGAAGGTCTGACAGTCCGACAGTCTGACGGTCTGAGGGTCTGAGGGTCTGAAAGTCAGCAGGTCAGCACGCCCGACCGTACAGCACGCATCGCCCCTTCCCCCCATCGCCGGCGCTCCCCCTCAACGGGAATACCGTACCGCACGCACGCCCCCTCTCCCTTTCGCTCGCTCTCCCCATCAGCGTGTGCGTCGTGCTGCACGTACCCGCCGTGCCGCACGTACCCGCTGCCGTATCGGACTCACCACCTGCCGCACGAGCGCGTCGAAGAATTCCTCCCGCGTGAACACCGGGGGACGATCGACCATCCACTTCAGAAAGAGAAAGATGGCCGTGTTCACCGACACGTACATCGCCGCCAGGCCGCCTTCCAATCGGACATCATCCTGGTTGAGCACAAGGTAGTTGCGCAGCCCGTCGAGAAAGGTGCGCTCGAGCAGCGAGGGAACCGATGTTTCCGCAAGCAGGGGAACGCCGGTGAAGATCTCGCGCACGACCTCGGAAAAGGGCTCGAGACTTTCGTAGATGGCTTCGAACAGCGCGGCCACGACGCGCTCGATCGGCACACCCTTCGAGCGGCTGAAGGCATTCTGAATGAGCTGTTCGGTTTCGATCAGCGATCGTTCGATGACCCCCGCGACAATCATTTCCTTGTTGGCGAAGTATTGATAGAGCGAACCGGGACTGATGCCCGCGCGCTCGGCAACCCGGTTCGCGGTAAAGGCTTCGCCGCCCTCTTCGACCAGAAGCAGCATGGCCGCGTCGAGAATGCGATGGATCATGGCAACCGAGCGTGGTTGTCGAGGTATCTTCAGCAGGGAGGAACGCGGCAGGGGCGCGGTTTCGGGCGTCGGTTGCATATGCGAGTTAAAAACGATTTGTATGCGAGTCTTTGTTCAGTTTAGAGTGTACGCAGTGAGCCCGCAGGCCACAAGGAGGGGAGAACATGGTCTTCAGCACGACCGTATATGCCG
>JAWLBW010000121.1:0-12698 GCA_041687475.1 bacterium | reverse complement strand
CAGGCCATCACTACTCCCTTGATAAGGAAATAGTCAAAGCCTAAAATTGGGACCCATGTCTTGGCAAATGAGTGGTACCCATGTTTTGACGAACAACCAGGACGGCGGACGTCGGTGCGTTCGTGTTACAATCGACCGCAATAACCGATTCGGTCGGCGACCGGCCGGCGGGTCTGGGTCGAAACCAACGAATGGAGAATCGTCATGGGTGAAACCAAGGCTTCGATGAAAACGTGGCGCGTGTTCGTTACCGGTTTTCTCGCGGGCATCTTCGCCACCATTGCATTCTTCTATTTCGACGGCTGGGAGCGCGTGGCCGACAAGGGCGCCGACGTCAAGCAGAAGGTTCGCACGACGGTCGAAGATGCCGGCGACTCGGCGAAAGATAAGGGCGAAGATCTGAAGAAAAAGGCTGGCAAATGGCTCGACGCACAAATCAAGGACTGACTCTGGCGGCCCTGTTGCTTCTCACTGCAACGGCTTGCAGCGACAATTCAAAGCCCGAAACCAACGAGCGGGGGGCATGCCTGCGTCAGGATGGAACCCTGCGCGCCGGTTTTGCCGCCGTCGATCTCAGCCCCGAATTCATCGAAGGCTATGTCGACGAGAACGGAAACCAGGAATACGATCCCGGCGAAGAAACCATCGACACCAACGGCAACGGCGAATGGGAGCCGTTGTGGATCGCCGGCTTCGGCAACGGCCGCGCCGCCCAGGGCATTCACGACCCCGTATGGGCCCGCACCATGGTGCTTGCCCGCGACCGCGAAGCCGTGTCCTTTACCGTCGTCGACAGCGTGGGCCTGTTGCCCCGAACCATCAACGAAATTCGCCGTCGCGTGCTCGAAACCGCCGGCAAGTGTTGGGATCTGGATGAAGGCGACATCATCGTAGCCGCCACCCATACCCACGAAGCGCCCGATACCATGGGCATGTGGGGCGAGTACTTCGGCGTGACCGGTATTGTGCCCCGCTTTCAGGAGCAGGTCATGAAGGGCGCCGCCGACTCCGTTACCGCCGCGCTCGACAAGATGGTGCCCGTGGCGGTTCGCTTTGCGAAAGCCGACGCGCCGCCCGATATCAACGCCGACTCGCGGTACCCCTGGGTCATCGACAACGACGTCTACGCCGCGCAGTTCGTCGACGCCGACGGCGAAACGGTGGGGTCGCTGGTCGAATTTTCCATGCACCCCGAAGTGCTGTGGTCGCGCAACGATCAGATTACCTCCGACTTTCCTCACTTTACGCGCGAGCGCATGGAAGAAGCTCTCGGGGGCATCTCGGTCTTTGCCGTGGGCATGATCGGCGGTTTGATGACGCCCAAGTCCGACGTACACACCTTCGAGCAGGCCGCGACCACGGGCACCCGTATTGCCGACGTGGCGCTCGAGGCGCTGGCCGAAGCCGAGAGCGTCGACGGTTGCAGCCTGCGCGTAAACAAAGCCATGGCCGCGCTGCCCATGGACAACGGGGCCTTTCGCCTGCTCGTGCAGGGGCAGATTCTCGATGCCTCTGAAGAAGAGCTGGTTTACGAGCCCGAGCAGTGCAGCGTGAGCGGCTGCATCATGACGCCCGTGGTGGCCGTCGACCTTTGCGACGGCGTGGCCCAGATGGCCACGGTACCCGGCGAGCTTTTCCCCGAACTGGGCATGGGCGGCTTTGCGCAGCCGCTCGAATGGGACGACCGCGATATGCACAACGCCCCCGCAGGCACACCGCTCAGGGAAAGCCTGAAATACCCGAACGCACCGCTCGAAAAGCCCATTCGCAGCGAGATCATGACGGCCGATTACCGCTTTGTCTTCGGCCTGGCCAATGCCGAATTCGGATACATCGTGCCCAAATCGCAGTGGGACCCCACCGACTACGAAGAATCCGTATCGCTTGGTCCCGACACCGCCCCCTTGCTTGCCGAGATACTCGATGAACTGTTTACGCCGTTTCGCTGAATGCCTGCTGGTAATCGGCCTGCTGACCGCCTGTGACGGAAATAGCGCCGAGACGCCCGTGAAAGCCGGGCCACTGCAGGCCGGTGCGGGCGAAGCCCTCATCGATCTGCCCGTCGGTCACTCGACCGCCGGTTACATGCAGACCCGTGAACTCGCCTTCGAGTTTCCCGAAGACGAACCCGGCAGCCCCTTTGCCGATCTCTTTCCGGCAAGCCGGGGTACCGTGGCGCCGCCGAAGGCGAAGGCGCTGCTGCTCGACAACCGGGCCGAACGCCTGGCCATCGTGCGTATCGACGCCATTTTCTCGACCGACGTACTGGTCGAACGTATCGTCACCCTGGCACAGGCCGAACTCGGGTTGAACCTGCGCGGCCGCCTGCTGCTTTCGGCCACGCACACCCATGCGGGCGGGGCGCGGTTTGCCACATCCATGCGCGTCAAGCTGCTCGACCACCTCGAAGGCTGGCGGCAGGATGCGGTGGGGCATGGCGTCGACTCGTTCAATCCCGAAAGCGTCGACAGGCTTGCCCGTTCGGCCGTCGCGGCCCTGCGGCAGGCCCGTGAGAGCCTGGGGCCCGCCGCCCTGGGCTATGCCCGGGGTGAGCGCACCGACGCCACCCGAGACAGACGCTGTGTCGACAATGAAATGTACGGCGAGGGCAACATTGACCAGGCGGTGCGCCTCGTACGAATCGACCGGGTCAATGAAGAGGGGCAGTCGAGCGGCGCGCTTGCGGTGCTGGTGAACTTCGCCATGCACGGTACGGTTTTCGGCGGCCACAACCACCGCCTGTCGGTCGACGCGCCCGGTTACCTCGAAAAAAAGCTGGAAGAACGTTTCGACTCGCCCGTGACCGTCATGTTTCTGCAGGGCACGGCGGGCGATGTCGCTCCGGGGGGAGAAGGGCGCGGCACCCAGCGCATGGAAGACGCCGGTTATCGCGTGGCCGAAGAGGCGTTTCGCCTGTTCCGTGCCGTGACCGGCGCGGTCGAGGCCGAAGCCGTCGAGCCCCTGAGCACCGAGGTTCCACTGCAGGTGAAGACGCGGCGCATTCCCCTCAACCATGCTCTGCTCGGCTACGAAACCGGCGAATTCTACCCTGACGGCGGCATGCTGTGCCAGATGGCGAATCAATCGTGCCCCGCGCGCAAGGCCACCCCCACGGGCGTTTCGTGCCTGGGTGTCGCCCACGAAGGCGAGGGTAAATATCACACCGATATCGCCGCGGCCCGTGTGGGCCCCCTGACTCTGCTCACCATTCCGGGCGAACCCGTGTCCGAGGTCGGGCGTCGGCTGCACGCCCATGCCGAAGAGCTGGGTCTCGGCGAAACGCTGCTGCTCGGCTATGCGCAGGACCACAACGGTTACATTCTCATGCCCGACGACTGGCTGAGCGGCGGCTACGAGCCCACCATTTCGTATTGGGGATGGAAGTTCGCCCCCTGGCTCATCGAACAGGAAGCCGATCTGCTGCGCGAACTGCATACGGGAAAAGCGGCTGCGAAACAGGTCCCCCCCCGGGTTCAGCTGCCGCCCATCGAATATGAACCGGTGGCGGCGACCGCTTCGTCGCAGGTACCGGCCGTGTACGGCGAGCCCGCGACCTGGTATTCGCGCTTCGAGGCTGTAGATGTTGCCTTTTCCGGCGGCGATCCGGCCCTGGGGCTTCCGATTGCGACGGTCGAGCGCAAGGTCGGCGACGCGTGGCAGTCGCTGAATTTCCGCGATTGGCGTGCTGTGTCGAATGCCGGTCTCGACATGGCAACCGATTATGAAGCTTCGCCCACGTACCTCGAGAATCCCGAGGCAACCGTGCGCGACCATCGGTGGCAGGTGCGCTGGGACATTCCCGCCTGGGTTCCCAAAGGCGACTACCGTATGCGCATTTCTGGAACGGCTCTCGCTTCGGGCACGAGCGAAAGCGAAGGTTACGAATTGCTTACCCGTACGTTCCGGGTAGAACCGTCAGCCGCGCTGAGCACTCACAACGGTTACGACAGCGACGGAAACGGCACACTCGATGCCGCAGGCGACTTTTTCCAGGTTGTGGAAAACGCAGGAAAGCTCGACATCAGAGTCACTGCCTTCTTCCCCCAACAGGCTCCGGAATGGGATGAACGGGGCGAGCACCAGATTGGAAACTTCCGCCTGTACAGCGAACGCGGAACCCCCGCTTATTCCCACGCCGGTCGGCTCACGGGTACGGTCGTCATCGAGCATGCCGGTGTCGCAATCGATACGCTTACGCTTGGCTGGGTCGACGATGGAAGCACCGACAAGCTGTCTGCGCTTGCGCCCGACAGCAACGAGCTTCCGCGGCTGGAAGGTGTTTTCGACATTCCCGGCGAAGCAACCGGCAATCTCACGGTGAGGTTCGCAACCGGCGACATCGCCGACTCCTGGGGCAACCAGGTGCCCGGCCGAACGGTCGAAATCATTCGGCCCTGACAACAGACCGGGAAACCAGGCAAATACCAAGGGGGGAAGGCGAATAGTCTTCGCCCCTTTTTCCTTGCGTGCCTGCAAGCCGGAATGGACTGATGGACGGGGGGGACGTAGTGGACGGGGTGGACCAGGACAAAAAAAGATTCTGCGCCAGAAAAAGATTATCCGTAGAGCAGCGAACCTGAGCAAGCCACCATCTGGGGAAGCGAACTACCCCATCAGACTTCGCAAAACAACTCTGCGCCTTCGCGTCGGAGCATGCCCTGAGTTTGGGCGAAGGGTGTAAGTTTTCTCCCCCTCGCATCAACTCACCGAGCCCACCGCCTCGATGACGCATCTCCCACCACCCGATTTGCGCAGGTCGGGCGTTTCGCCTACAATACCCTGATTCCATCCCGGTCGAACGAGACAACGAAACCGGAGACAGACGCGGCCCGCCCCCAACGGCTGCTCGCCGCGCACACATTCACGCAATCGCATGCACGCGCCCGGCCCGGTTCTGCGCCGAGGGCGCTCCGCAAACAGGAATCCCCAATGAAAGTGCTAGTCATCGGTAACGGTGGGCGCGAACACGCCCTGGCCTGGAAGCTTTCGCAGAGTCGCCTCGTCGACGGACTGTATGTGGCGCCAGGCAACCCCGGCACGGCCGCTTTCGCGGAAAACGTAGATCTGCCCGTCGACGATGTCGACGCCCTGGCCGACTTCGCCGAAACCAAGCGCATCAGCCTGACCGTGGTCGGCCCCGAGTTGCCGCTCACGTTGGGTATCGTCGACGCGTTTGAAAAGCGCAACCTCAAGATTTTCGGTCCTTCGCGCGCGGCTGCGTCGCTGGAGGGCAGCAAGGCATTCGCCAAGCGCTTCATGCAGCGGCACAACATTCCCACCGCGCACGCCGAAATCTTTCACGCCGTCGAGCCGGCGCTCAAGTACCTGAAGGCCCACGGCGCGCCCATCGTGGTCAAGGCCGACGGCCTGGCCGCGGGCAAGGGGGTCTTCGTGGCCCAGACCGAAGAAGAGGCCGAAGACGCCATTCGCCGTTGCATCGAGAAGGAAGAATTCGGTCCGGCCGGCAAGACCATTCTGCTCGAAGACTGCCTGACCGGTCCTGAAGCCAGCATTCTCGCGATTACCGACGGCAAGGTCGTGCTGCCGCTGCCCACCTGCCAGGATCACAAGCGCATCGGCGAAGGCGATACCGGGCCGAACACCGGGGGCATGGGCGCCTATTCGCCCGCGCCGCTCGTTTCACCGGCGCTGTACAAGCAGATCTTCGAACGCATTATCGAGCCCACCGTCAAGGGCATGGCCGACGAGGGAACGCCGTTCCGCGGCGTGCTGTATGCCGGTATCATGATTACGCCCGAAGGTCCGAAAACGCTGGAATTCAACGTGCGTTTCGGCGATCCGGAATGCCAGCCCATCGTGATGCGCTGGGAAGACGACGCCGTGCCCATTCTGGTCAAGGCGGCGCGCGGCGATCTCGACCGCGACACGCAGCTGACCTTTTCCGACGACCCGGCCATTTGCGTGGTCATGGCGGCCGCCGACTATCCGGCCTCGCCGCGCAAGGGCGACGTGATTGCGGGGCTTGACGAAGCCGCGCAGCTCGACAACGTGCAGGTCTTTCACGCCGGCACGAAAACCGACGAGCAGGGTCGCGTCGTGACCAACGGCGGCCGCGTGCTCGGCGTAACGGCGCGAGGCGAGAGTTTGAAGGCCGCCCGCGACCGCGCCTACGAAGCCGTCGACCGCATTTCGTGGGACGGCGTGCAGGTTCGCCGCGACATCGCGGCCAAGGCGCTTACCTGATGCGGGTTACCGGATGCACGGTCGGACTCGTACCGCACTTGCAGCCGTGCATGCTGCCTGATGAACGGTACCCCAAACCTGTCACCCCCATGCAGCCGTGCAATCCGGTAGTGATAAGTGACAGGTGATAGGGTAGAATTTCAATTTCCACCAGGTGTGTGATAGAAGTTTGAGAGACTTCAAGTTCATGCAGAACGACCGGCCACCGGTCACCGGTCACCGACGTACAGCCTTGCAGCACGTCACCTATCACCTCAAACTTTTCACATCCGTGCAACCGGTTAACCCGTCATGAAGCAACCCGCCGAACTTGTCGTACGCACCCATTACATTTCCAACCACAAGGGCTGGGAACTCGAATTGCGGCAGTGCTATGACCCGCATCGGGTAAACAAGTCGTTGCGTCCGCTCATGATCGTGCCGGGTTACGGCATGAACGCTTTCATTTTCAGCTTCCACCCCACGGGAGCTTCCATGGAGGCGGCCTGGGCGGCGAAGGGCTTCGACGTGTGGAGCGTGAACCTGCGCGGGCAGGGCGGTTCGCGTCGTAAGGGCGGCTCGCGTAACTACGACCTGGCCAATGTGGTCATGGAAGACCTGCCGGCCGCCATTGATGCCATTCTCAAGCGCACGGTATCTGAATGCAAGGACATGGTCGACGGCGTGGGCGCCAGCCTGGGCGGCACGTTCCTCTACGCCTATCTCGCGCTGGCCGACGAACCGAAAATCGGCTCGCTGGTGGCCATCGGCGCCCCGCTTCGGTGGGAGAAGATCATTCCCGCCCTGCGCGCCGCTTTCGGACTGCCCGAGGTCATCGGCCGCATTCCGTTCTACGGCACGCAGCGTCTTGCCCGCACGCTCTTTCCGGTCATCGTCAAGGCGCCGTTTCTGCTGCGGGTGTACCTGCATCCCGAACTGGTCGACATGAATTCGCTGACAGAGATCACGAAGTCGATTGAAGATCCGGTGCCCGGGGTCAACCGTCAGATTGCCTACTGGATGCGCCACAAGGATCTCGTGCTGCGCGGTCGTAACGTCACGCAGGAAATCCGTAAGCGCAAGAACCCGCTCCTGTGCGTGATTGCCAGCTCCGACGGCATCGTTCCGCGCGAAACGGCGCTGTCGGGCTTCTACGCCCTCGGGGGCGACGTCAAGGAAGTACTCGAGGTCGGCGACAAGTCGCAGCACTATGCCCACGCCGATCTGTTCATCAGCAAGCATGCCGATCGCCAGGTCTTCATGCCCATCGCGAAGTGGCTGCTGAAGCAGTACGAAGTAACCGCCGAAAGCTGAGAGTGTAAGAATGATGAACCGTATGATGCTCGGGCTTGCCGCCCTGCTCGTGGTGACCGGTTGCGACCGTCGTGTCGAACAACAGGCCGACAAGCCGGGCGAACAGGTAGCCGAAAGCCCCGGCGTGATTGATGTACAGGAAGCGGCCCGTGACGAGCAGAAGACTGCCGACACGGCCACGACGGCCACGGCCGCCGCGGAGACCGAAACCGCGCCGGCGCCCGCCGTACCGAAACCGAAGAGGACGTATCCCATGGGAATGCAGGTCGAGACGATCAAGGAAGGCGAGGGAGCCGAAGCCCAGCGTGGCCGCATGGTTACCGTGCACTACACCGGCACCCTTACCGACGGCAAGAAGTTTGACAGCTCGAAGGACCGCAACAAGCCGTTTACGTTCACGTTGGGCGCCGGCCAGGTCATTCGCGGCTGGGATCTGGGCGTTGAAGGCATGAAGGTCGGCGAAGTGCGCAAGCTCACGATTCCGCCCGAGCTCGGCTACGGCGCCCGCGGCGCCGGCGGCGTCATTCCCCCGAACGCCACCCTGGTGTTCGAGGTCGAGCTGCTCGGCGTGAACTGATTGCATGGTTGCACGTCGAAGGGGAGAGCCGGCGATGGGGTGAAGGGGAGTGGGAGCTTGCCTGCCTTTCACAGACTGTTCGACCCACCGCGTTTTCCTTTCCTTTGATTTTCCTTGACCCGGGACCCGGTTCCCGGGTTTTTTTGCGGCCGGCCGGCTCGTCTTTCATCATGAAAGCAGGGCGAGGCGTCGTGGTCTCCCCAGCTTACGGATAGGATTGCTCTCCGACTCGACCGCTCTCTCCTTTCCAGCTATAATGCGCTCGATGGGCAATATCGCCTGCAGGTTGCTGCGCGCGCCGGTCTTTCGTCCGGACAGAGAGCGCACAGGAGAGAACCATGACTCGTCCGACAAGAAGTCGCAGGTGGAGCCGAGCGCCGCTTTGCATGCTCGCCCTTCTGCTCGGTGCTTGTGCCGTGCCGTTTTCCGAAATGCAGAGTGCGCGCTTGACCGGGCCCGGTCGGCTCGAGGTCGTACCGAACTACTCCCATATCGGCCTCACGGGGTTCAAGGACGAGCGTTTCTCGCGCATTCAGCAGATGCAGGCAGGATTGCAGGCGGCGACGGGGTTGAGTGACGACGTCGACCTTCGCCTTCGTTACGAAGGGATCACCTTGAGTGAGGCATCGTCGTGGGTGCATATGTTGGCATTGGGGGCGAAACTTCCGCTGGTTCGTGACCAACTTGCCCTGTACCTGCCCGTGGGGTTTGCCTTCGGCTCCGATATTGTCATTCACAGAACCTGGCTGACTCAACCGACGCTCATCGCCACCTTTGCGCTGACCGATTACCTTGAACTCAATACGTCGACCAAGACGGTGCTTCCTCTGCGCGACCCGTTTGACGACTTGAACATGGGCGTGAATGTCGGCCTGGGCATCAGCCCCGAACCCGAGGTCTGGTCGATTCGACCCGAGGCAGGCATGCTCTACTACTTCGGCGGGACAGGGGTGGCGTGGCAGGCCGCCATCGGCGTTGCCTACTATTGGGACTTCGCGGGGAAATAGAGCAGCCGTACCGCACGCAACCGACGACGAAAGAAAAAGCCTGCCGTAGTGATACGGCAGGCTTTTTGCTTCCGGGTGGGGAAAGGGGTCAGCGCACGCGCCGCCAGAAGAGCGCATAGGGGTCGCTGCAACGGAAGACGTCGGCTACGGCGCCTTCGATGCAGTCGGGGCCGTCTTCGACAAGGGTTTCGTTGCTGGTTTCGAAGTCGGCGAGTCGCAGGAAGCCCGAAACCTCGCGCGTGGTTCCTTCGCCGCAGTTGGCTTCGTCGCTGCCTTCAGGGCAGATCCAGCCGCCGTTGAACAGGGTGTATTCGTCGACGCCCGTCGTTTCGAAGCCGGTGAACGAGGCCAGCAGGCCCGAATCGTCGGGGTTCTGTCGGCCGAAGGCGTCGAGAATGTCGCCGTTTTCGCGGAAGGCGAAGGTCATGACGTTAAGCCGGGCATAGTCGGGCGTGGCCGTCGAAACATCGGTCACCAGACGCGAAGCGATGTAGGTCTCGGCCTGGGGCAGGGCTTCGTCGGCGCCGTCGCTTACCCAGGTGAACATGGCCACCGAAATCCACGCGAAGCCGGGCTCGTCGAGGGGAAAGAACGACCCATCGGTGTCCCAGTGATAGGGGTTGATCGGCTGCTGGTTACGCTCGGCGTCGGTGCCGTCGTAACACGAGATGGCGAACGACGGATCGAAGAGTACCGCGACCTTGTTCTGTACCGAGGTCGTAATGGTAACGGGGTAGTCGGTGTAGACGTCTTCGGTGTCGCTGTCGAAGCCGGGGGTTGCCATGGTGTAGGTGGCGTAGCCGTAGTCGTCGGGCAGTTCGAGGCTGTCGCCTTCGACCAGTCTGGCGCCGGCGGCGGTGGTGTATACGAGACCGTTGGCGGTACGGCAGTAACCCTTGAGTTCGAACGTCTTGTGGAAGGCGACCGAGGCGCCCTCGTAGGTGCCCACGGGCGCCTGAATGGGCTCATCGAAGAAGACCGTCTGGCCGTGGGTTGCGCCCAGCTCGACGCTCAGGGGGGCTTCCCACGTGATCAACGGCGGCGTGCCTCCCTGCGATTCGGTCAACCTGAGCTGCGTGAGGTCGAGGCGCAGTCCGTCGATGTGCGCGAAGCCGTACGGTGTGGCGCTGGCCTCGAGATCGGCTGGAGAAGTAACGCCTTCGGCAGCCAGGCTCGGCGCGGCGTTCAAGCTGATCGTGGTGGCGCCGATCTGACCGATCTGCAGGTTGAGGGTGACCTTACCGTCGGCGAGGTAGTCGTCGAGGTAATCGTCGATGAGCAGGGTGCCTTCGCACGCGGGCAGCGCGGCGACAAGGGCGGCGGTGACGGCAAGTTTCTTCAACATACCGGTGACTCCATGGTAAAGATTCGGGTCTTCGAATGGTATCCGACCGGCCGGCGAAAGGGAATACCCAATAATGGCGGTCGACCGCTGCCGCACCCATGGCGCGGAATGGCCAATAAGCCGATGGTCAATGGTCAAGGCTTGCAGCACGGCCGGACGAGCACCGGCAACCGGGAACCACCCGTGCTGCACGTTCCGGGATTAATCCTTCGCCCAAGGGCAGGCTCCGGCGCCGAGACGCCGAGGGGCTATACTCGTAATCGAGGGTTTGCACTATCCTGCGCCGGTTTACCTGAATCGAGCACCGCAGGTGCGAGCCACCGACGAACACTACGCCACGTGTCATTCCGCCCGAAGCGAAGCGCGGGGCGGAACCTGTACCTGGTGACCGGTCAGAAACCGGCTGGCCGGAAAGCCGCACCGGCAACCGACCACGGGCAACCAGCAACCACCTGCCGGACCGTGCAGCGCTCCCGCGCTTATGCGGACGACCGACGTCCAGAGCCTGCCCTGAGTGAAACGAATGGGTCCGACGACCCTCCGTGCACCCGTAATGCACGATGCGCTGTCCTTATTCCGCCGTCCGCCGACCCGTGCTGCACGTCCTTGCCCCCGTGGCCCGCTTCCAGTACGGTAAACAGCATGCCTACTTCGTCGCTCTCGACTTTCGTGTACGTCGATACCCATGACCGCTGGCGCCTCGGCATGCGGGTGTACCGGGCGGCCGGTAGCGCGCGGGGCGCCGTTCTCTGCGGGCACGCCATGATGACCGACGGAGCGTACTTCGATCGGCCCCGCGGCGCAGGCTTTGCCTCGTGGTTGGCCGGACAGGGCTATGACGTCTTCGTACCCGATTTCAGGGGACACGGCTTGAGTCGTCCCCATACCGACCAGGGAGCCCGGTGGAGCTTCGACGATCTGGTCGATTTCGATTGGCCGGCCCTTCGCCGCGCAGCCGCCGAAGAGGCCGGGTGCCGGGTGCCCGAGCTGAGTGTGATCGGCCACAGCCTCGGCGGACTGGTCGTCGCCGCCGACGCGGCCCGCAGCGGTTACATGGCGGCGCGTACGGTTTTTCTGACCACGAACATCTGGTATCTCAGGCGCATGCCCATGGGGGTAGAGAAGATGCGGGCCCGTGCGCTGCTGGGGCTGCTGGCCGCGCCCGCCCGGCTCAGCCTGCCGTTTCCGGCCCGTCGTCTTGGTATCGGCAACACCGACGAGGCGCCCCAGTATGTTCGGCAATTCGTTTCCTGGTGTGAGTCGGGTCACTTCGCCTCGCAGCTGGGCGTAGACTTTACCGCCGGATTACGCGGGTGGAACCGTCCGGCCGTGGCGGTTGCTGGCGACGGCGATTGGATGTGCCCGCCTTCGGGCGCCCGGCGCTTCGTCGCTCCGGCTGAGGGGGCGATTTCCCTTGTGACCGAGGGACGAATGAGCGGCCTGCCGTTTGCCCCGAATCACTTTCAGCTGCTTACCCGCCAGGTAGGCAACGCCTTTCACGAACGGCTGCTCGGGTTTCTGGAAACCGGCCGCTACCCGGGTACGTGATGTACGGTCGCATGCCGAGGGGGAGAGGGGGAGACCCTCGGACTTTCAGACCTTCGGACCTTCGGACTTTCAGACCGGTGAAGGTGCTCCGCAGGCCCGGGGGCCTGCGGAGGGTCCGGCCTATTGTCGGCTGCCCGGCGTCTTCGTGTAGTCGAGCGCGTCAAGCACGTCGGGGTCGTATACCTCGGCTGTCTCCAACTCGGGGGGAAGTCCGGGCCGGGCGCCCGGCGGCATCATCCATGGTTGCGAGATCCACTCGAAGTATTCAGGCATTTCGGCCTGCCTGGCCGCGACCGATCCGCTGAACCCGTCGCCTCGAATGCCGCCTTGACCGCCGGGAAGCAGGGCTGCGTCACCGTCTCCCGCGCGGGGAGCGGCCTGCGAGAAGTAGGGGGGGAAGTCGCGTTGCACGGGCCTGAGATCCTGGTCGACGGCGGGCCGCGTCGGCTCGGCGACGTCGGCGAGGGGCGAGGGTTCGGCGGCTGCCGCTGCGCCGGTGGTCAGCTGTTCCTGCTGCCGGGGCGTGGGGTTGATGATGATGACCTGACCCGGTTGGCCGAGCACCTGTTGGCCGTTTGCCGCCTGCTGTTGTTGTTGCTGTGTTTGCTGTTGCTGTTGCGCCTGTGGGGTGGGCTGGCCTGTGCGGCCGGGAATGCCAAGGCGAACGCCACCTTCGCGGGGTACCACGGCTTCACGCGTTTCGGGGCTCGGCACTATCGAGAGG
>JAWLBW010000120.1:0-12755 GCA_041687475.1 bacterium | reverse complement strand
ACAACGGCGGCATTCTCGACGGCGAGGAAGTGCGTCGCGGCATGGACCCGCTCAGCGCCGTCGACGATACCAACACGCTCGACAGCGACGGCGACGGAATCAGCGATTATGCCGAGGCGAACACCTACGGTACCGATCCGACGCTGCGTGACAGTGACTTCGACGGCCTCGACGACGGCGCCGAGGTGCTTGGTCACGGCACCGACCCGCTGGTTGCCGATACCGACGGCGACGGACTGACCGACGGTCGGGAAATCGCACTGGGTACCAATCCGTTGGTGGCCGACACCGACGGCGACGGTCTGAGCGACGGCGACGAAGTCACCATCTACAACACGAACCCGCTGGTTGCCGACACCGACAATGACGGTCTGAATGACGGCGACGAGGCTACGGTTCACTTCACCGACCCGAACGTTCGCGATACCGACGGCGACGGTCTGCTCGACGGAGCCGAAGTGCTTACGCACAACACCGATCCGCTCAATGTCGACAGCGACAATGGCGGCGTGTGGGACGGCGAAGAAGTGCGGGCAGGTACCGACCCGAACAGCCCGGTCGACGATGCCATCGACAGCGACTTCGACGGTCTGCCCGACTACGCCGAAACGGCCACCTACGGCACCAACCCCTACCTGCCCGACACCGACGGCGACGGCCTGACCGACGCCCAGGAAGTGCTGACCTGGGGAACCGATCCGCTGCTCGCCGACACCGACGGCGACGGACTGACCGATTACCAGGAAGTAATGGTCTACGGCACCGACCCGTTGGTGGCCGATAGCGACGCCGACGGTCTGACCGATGGCGAAGAAGTCGAAACCTGGGGTACGAACCCGCTGGTGGCCGACACCGACGGCGACGGCCTGAGCGACGGCGACGAAGTCAACACCATCGGTACCAATCCGAACCTGGCCGACACCGACGGCGACGGCGTGTCCGACGGTGTCGAGTGGGGAACCACCGACCCGACCGGTCGCGACAGCGACAACGACGGCCTGACCGACGCCGAAGAAGCCGCATTCGGAACCGATCCGAACGTGGCCGACACCGACGGCGACGGACTGACCGACTATCAGGAAGTGAACGTCTACGGCACCGATCCGCTGAACGACGACACCGACGGCGACGGTCTGACCGATGGCGAGGAAGTTCTCACGTACGGAACGAACCCGCTCCTGGCCGACTCCGATCAGGACGGACTCACTGACGATGACGAAATCAACACCCACGGCACCGATCCGCTGAACAAGGACACCGATGGCGACGGCCTGAGCGATCAGGAAGAAGTGACGGCCGGTTCCGACGGCTACGTCACCGACCCGCTGAACGTCGACACCGACGGCGGCGGCATCTGGGACGGCGAGGAAGCCCGCGACGGCACCAACCCGCTCGATGCCAGCGACGACGTGATCGACAGCGACCTCGACGGTCTGACCGACTGGAACGAAGTCAATGTTCACGGCACCGATCCGCTGAACCCCGACTCCGACGGCGACGGCCTGACCGATGCCCAGGAAATCTACGGTTACGGTACGAACCCCAACGCCGTAGATACCGACGGCGACGGCCTGAGCGACTTCCAGGAAATTACCCTCTATGGCACCAATCCGCTCAGCGACGATACCGACGGCGACGGCCTGACCGACGATCAGGAAATCACCGTTCTGGGAACGAGCCCGGTCACGAACGACACCGATCGCGACCTGCTGCTCGACTATGCCGAAGTCTTCACGCACGGCACCAACCCGCGCGTGGCCGACACCGACGGCGACGGTCTGACCGACGGCGAAGAAGTGCTGACCTACGGCACCGACCCACTGAAGGTCGACACCGACGACGGCGGCGTGTGGGACGGCGACGAAGTACGCGTCAGCGTGGCGCGTCCGATCGCCACCGACCCCCTCGATGCGAGCGACGACCCTATCGACAGCGACGGCGACGGCCTGAGTGATTGGAACGAAGTCAACGTGTACAACACCAATCCGCATAACCCCGACAGCGACGGCGACGGGCTCACCGATGCGCAGGAAGTGTTGACGTACAACACCGACCCGAACGTCGTCGACTCCGATGGTGACGGCCTGAACGACTACCAGGAGGTCGTCGTTTACGGTACCGATCCGAACGAGGTCGACAGTGACGGCGACAGCCTCAGCGACTTCGATGAAGTACGCACGTACGGAACGAATCCGCTGCAGGCAGACACCGACGGCGACGGCATCACCGACGACGAAGAAGTGGTTGCCGGTGTCGACGGTTACGTCACCAACCCGCTCGAAGCCGATACCGACTTCGACGGACTCGGCGACCTCGAGGAAACCACGGCCGGTTCCGACGGTTACCTGACCGATCCGACCAACCGCGACAGCGACGGCGACGGTCTCAGCGACGGCCTCGAGGCCTCGCACGGTACCAACCCCAACGCGGTCGACAGCGATGGCGACAGCCTGAGCGACTGGGCCGAGCTCTACGTGCACGGTACTGACCCGCTTCACATCGACACCGATCGTGACGGGGCGACCGACGACGTCGAACTGGCTCAGGGAACTGATCCGTTGAACAAAGACACCGACGGCGACGGTATCTGGGATTACGCCGAGACGGCGACCACCAACACCAACCCGCTGCTGCCCGACACCGACGGCGATGGGCTGACCGACGGCCAGGAAACCGGTCGCGATGGTAACCCCAACGACTACACGCCGGGCGTCGATACCGATCCGAACAATGTCGATACCGACAACGGCGGCGTCATCGACGGTCTTGAAGTCAAGCTGTACGGCACCGACCCGCTCGACGAGTCGGACGACCCCATCGACAGCGACAACGACGGACTGACCGATTGGGACGAGCCGAACATTTACGGAACCGACCCGTTCAACCGCGACACCGACTCCGACGGCCTGCACGACGGCGATGAAATCGCCCTCGGCACCAACCCGCTGTCGAAGGATACCGACGGCGACGGCCTGACCGACTTCGAAGAGCTTCGCGTTCACGGCAGCGACCCGCTGGTGGCCGACACCGACGGCGACGGCCTGACCGATTTCGAAGAAGTCGTGAGTTACGGAACCAAGGTGCGGGTTGCCGACAGCGATCGTGACGGCATCAACGACGGCGACGAAGTCAACGTCTACGGTACCGATCCGATGCTGGCCGACAGCGACAACGACCGTATCATCGACGGTCGCGAGCTCGAGCTCGGAACCGACCCGCTGCACCCCGACAGTGACGGCGACGGCATCAACGACGCCGATGAAGTGTTCCTCATCGGCACCGCCCCGGCGAACCCCGACACCGACGGCGACGGCGTCAACGACGGCGAAGAGCTGCGTCGGGGCACCGACCCGCTCGACGGCGACAGCGACGGCGACGGCGACAGCGACGGCAAGGAAGTCGAACAGGGTACCGACCCGCTCGACAACGACCGGCATGCCATCGCCAGCGGTGGCGGCGGCGGATGTTCGACGGCGGGTGAAAACCCGGTGTCGAGCCTGCTCATGCTGGCCGTGCCCCTGGCCCTTGTCGCCCTGCGCAAGCGGGTTATCCGTTAACCGAAAAGCTGGATGTTGAGAGTTATATCATGTTGAAGATGAACGCCGGCTTGAAGGCAATTCGAAACGCCGTCACCCTCGGGGTGGCGGCCCTTTCCCTCGCTGTGCCCGCCATCGGCGAAGCGCAGCAGATTCAGATTGGTCGTCACAACGCCCAGACCTTCTACTTTGCAGAAGACGTGGGCAAGTTCGTGACGGTGTACGACAGCAAGACGCTGCCGCAGTTCGGCGTGGTGGCGGGCCTCGGCTTCCACTATACCGACGACCTGCTGGTCGTGCGCGAGTTCACCCTGCAGAAGCGCGGCGTGCTCGGCGAAGTGCTTACGGGCGATCTGTTCGCCGCCTTCGGCATTACCGACTGGCTGCAGTTCAACGCCCAGATTCCCTACCACTTCATTGCCGAGTACAGCCGACCCGATGTCGAGTCGTTCAAGACCAGTAACTACCTGGGCGACATGCGGTTCTCGGTGAAGGGCAACATTCTCGACCGTAACGAGTACCCGGTCGGCCTGGCCGCCGTGGCCTACATTGCGCCGCCCACCGGCAACGAAGACCGCTACCTGGGCAACGTGGGCGAGGAGTACGGCGCCAAGGTCGTTGTCGATGCCGACTTCGACGTGCTGTACGTCGCGGCCAACCTCGGGTACAACCTGAAGCCCAAGGTTCCCACGCCCGAGTATACGATCGACGATCAGTTCACCTACGGCGTCGGCGTGAACCTGGCGCTGACGAACCACTTTGAGCTCATCGGCGACCTTTACGGCAGCACGGTGGTCAACCAGTTCTTCGAAGGCACCTCGGGCAACCCGGTCGAGGGTACCATTGCGGCTCGTGGCTACTTCGACAGCGGCTACATATTGCAGGCCGGCGTCGGACGCGGACTCACCTCGGGCCTCGGGGCCCCGCCGTGGCGCGTACATGCGCTGATATCTTTCCAGGCGCCGGCTTCGACGCTTGATCGCGACGGCGACGGAATTCCCGACCACCGCGATCGTTGTCCGGCACAGCCCGAAGACTTCGACGGCTTCGAAGACGACGATGGCTGCCCCGACGACGATCATGACGGCGACGGCATTCCCAACAGCGTCGACATGTGTCCCGACCAGCCCGAAGACTTCGACGGCTTTGAAGATGAAGACGGGTGCCCCGACGTCGACAACGACGGCGACGGTATCTTCGACGAAGACGATCAGTGCCCCCTCGAGCCGGAGACCTTCAATGGCTTTCAAGACGACGACGGGTGCCCCGACGTTCTCGAGAGCACGGTACGCGGCAAGGTTACCGCCGGCGGTAACGCCGTCAACGGCACGGTTCGCGTGAATCCGGGCGACATCACGGTTCCGGTTACCGAGGGTGCGTACAGCGTCACGGTGCCCGAGCCCGGTATCTACACGTTCGTCTTCGAAGCGGCAGGCCACTCGCCGGTTGAAAAGCGTTACCGTATCGGCGCCGGCCAGACCCTGGACCTCAATGTTCAGCTGGAGAAGTGACGGCTTGCAAGCCGCACGGGAGGCCTCTATGAAGAAGGTTGCAGTACTGGCGTCATGCCTCATGTTCGGTATGCCCGCGTACGCGGGCGCCGACGAACCGGCCGACGCACCGGAAGCTACATATACGGTAAAGCGCGGCGATTCGCTCTCGAAGGTGGCCGCGCGCGAACTGTGGCGGGTGCTCTGGTATCTCAATCGCGACCAGATCGAGAACCCGAACCTCATCGAACCGGGCATGGTGCTTCGTCTGCCCACCGTAAGCGGGCAGGCGAATCTGGTGGCCGAAGACCGTCGCACCGAGGCCATGACCATTACGTACGCCCGTGAAGGGGCGGCGAAGTTCAACCTGCCCAACGGCGGCGTAACGCCGGTGGTGGCCGGTCAGAAGCTCATGGAGTTCGGCACGCTCGTGGTATCGAACGGTCCGCTGCGGCTGCAGCTGGCCGACAATTCGGTGCTGACGGTAGCCGCAGACACCATTCTCGACTTCAGCGGCGTCATGGTGAACCCCGAGACGGGGGCCGCCAATCGTACGCTGCGGGTCAAGCGTGGTTCGGTGGCCTTCCAACTCGGTCGCCAGCCCGACGCTTCGGCGCAGCTGCATGTGGTTACCCCGGAAGCGACCATTCAGGTTGCAAGCATGTACTTCAGCGTCGCCGTCGAAGGCGGCGAGCGATCGAGCGTGTCGGTGTTCGACGGCCGGGTGGCCGTAAACACGAACACCCAGCGGTTGGTGGTCGAGCAGGGCTACGGCGCCCTCGTACCCATTACCGATGCGCCGATTCTACGCGTAGCGCTTCCGCAGGAACCGCAGATGAAGTCGCCGACCGGAATTACCGGCCGCGACGTGCAGTTTGCCTGGGAAACGGTGCCGGGGGCGACCGACTACGAAGTCATCGTCGCGCGCGACGCCGAGCTGAACCAGGTGTACTTTACCGGAACGGTCGGCGCGCAGCCGGAACTCAAGCTTGAGCTGCAGAACCTCGGCGATTACTACTGGACGGTTAACGCCGTCAACGACAAAGCGTTCCGCTCGCAGCCGCAGACGACCCGCCGCTTCCGCGTGACGAAGGCGGCCGCCCTGCACGACTGAGCGTTTTTCGCCTCGAACTTCAAGCGCATTCCCTCACCCGCGGGGAATGCGCTTTTTTTTGTTTCCACCCCGAGGGGTTTGCCTCAGCCTTCCATTTTCTCCCTCTGCCTGCTTTCCCTTTTCAATGAGGTCGTGCACCCGGCTTCCGCCGCGCTTGCCGAGCTCTTCGTAGAATTCGCGTTGCTTCTGGTGGTCGTGTTTGTCGAACGAATGCGATTTTCTTCGACGGCATATCTTGCATCCCCTGGTGTTTTGTTCCATGGTGGGGAAGGCAGAGGTTTCGGGCGACTGCGGGCCCATGCTTCCCCTTGTGGTCGATTTTCGGTCATAGTGGGGGCTGTTGTGTAATTTCCACCTGGAAAACGGGCTTTGTGTCCATCTCGAATCGATGGGCAGGGTGGCCATCTGCGTCCGTAGATGTTATGGTAGTAATCCCCATTAATACCTAATCAGAAACCGGGCGGCCCTTCTGTCGTCCAACGACCCCCGGGATTCGATGACCGTTATCGTTGTCAGCTTTCTTGCCGTTCTTCTCGTCATTACCGCCATCGGCGCGGCTTCGGTCTTTCGCGCCCGAGGCACCCCCGAAGATTACCTCGTCGCGAGTCGCAGCGTTCACCCCGCCCTGACTGCGTTGTCGTCGGTGGCCACGAACAACAGCGGCTATATGTTCGTGGGCCTGGTCGGCTTTGCCTACGCGGCAGGCCTGCAGGCCATGTGGCTGCAGATCGGGTGGATTCTGGGCGATATGGTGGCGTGGGCCTGGCTGCACCGGCGGGTTCGTCAGGAGTCGGAAAAGCACGACGTCAAATCGCTTCCGACCCTGCTGGGGAAGGCGCACGGTCATGGCGGCTCGCATCGGCGGGTCGTGGTGGCTTCGGCGCTGCTGACGTTGTTTCTCTTGTCGGCCTACGCGGCGGCGCAGCTGAACGCCGGAAGCAAGGCACTGCACGTGCTCTTCGGATGGGACGAGGCCGTGGGCGCCGTCATCGGCGCGGTCATTGTGGTCATTTATTGCTTTGCCGGGGGCATTCGCGCCAGTATCTGGACCGACGTGGCCCAGTCGTTCATCATGATCATCTCGCTCAGCCTGCTGGCAGGCATGGCCGTGTCGGAGATCGGCGGCTTCGCAGCCCTCTTTTCGACATTGCGCGAGATCGATCCGGCCCTTGTGCAGATCATTCCCGGCGGGCTCGCGCTCGGCTTCGCGCCCTGGTTCGTGGGCTTCGTTTTCGGCGGGTTCGGGGTCATCGGGCAGCCGCACATTCTCGTTCGCACCATGGCCATGCGTTCGGCCAGCGAAATTCCCCGTGCGCGGCGTGTGTACTTTGCCTGGTTCATTCCCTTTTCGATTGCCTCGGTGCTGGTCGGCCTCACGGCGCGGGTGTTGTTGCCCGACCTGAACGACGTCGAGCTGGCCCTGCCGCAATTGGGCCTCGACCTGTTGCCCGGCGTTCTGGTCGGCTTTCTGCTGGCCGGCCTGTTTTCGGCCACCATGTCGACCGCCGATTCGCAGATTCTGGCGAGCTCGGCCGCCATTACCCATGACCTGGCGCCCCGCATCGGCCGCTCTTACCTGGCCACCAAGCTGGGCACGCTCGTCATTGCCGCGATGGCGCTCGCCATTGCCTTGACGGGGCCGCGCAGTGTCTTTGCGCTGGTGCTGATGGCCTGGTCGGCGCTGGCCACCACGCTGGGGCCGGTGCTGCTGCTGCGAATGCTGCGGTGGCCCATGAGCGACAATCTCGCCCTTGCCGTCATGGGCTCGGGCCTGGGGGGAATGGCCCTGTGGCGCTACCTGCTTCACCTCGACGGCGCCATCTACGAGATTTTTCCCGGGCTGGTGGCGGCCTTCGGCGTGTACGGAATCGCCCGGCTCCTGGGTATCGGCATTCCCCCGACGGCGACGGAAGCCGTTACGTCTCCGCTCGAGGGTTCCGAAGCCCTGTCGGCAACGCAGGTTACCGAGTAGGCGCAGTCTGCAATGCGTGTATGGCTTTCACCACCGGCTTGAGAAGGCTCGGGTGGAAGCCGCGGCTGCCTCGCTCGGCTGAAAATTCAGGCTCCCGCGACTGCGGCTCCCCCATATTCCCCGTCCGCAAACCGTGTTAGGTTGGAGGGGGAGGGCGGCGCGTGCGTTGGTTGTGGGTTATCGTGGTGGGCGCACTTTGCGTATGGCCGTGTCCGGTTACCGGTGATGGGTGGACCGTGGGCGGCACGGTTCGCCCGACCGTAACCTTGACCGGTGCCTATGTCGGCGTCGTGGCCGATGTCTCGAAGGGGGCGCATTCGTTTTCGGCAGGTCCCGTGGCCTCGTTGACGAACGCCTCGCTGCCCCATCGCACCAATCTCGGCCTGCAACTGGCCTGGCGTGTCGATTTTTCGACCGGCCGCTGGGCCACCTTCGCGCAACCCCTGTACCAGGTGGTGCTGCCCGAGCCCCTCTTCAGCAACCACGTACACGAGCTGTTGTGGACGTACGGCCTCGAGTACCGCGTCGGTGACCATCTCGCGATCGGAAACGCCCTTGGTTTGGGGGTAGTCGTCGAATCGTACGCCACCGGGCCGGGGCGGCTTCTGCTTGCCAACCCCAACGGGGTTCTGCTCTTCCAGGTGCGGTATGTTCCCTAGGTACATACTGATTGCCGCCCTGTGCTGGCAGGCGGCCTGCGGCGGGCCGCTCGACGTCGATCTCGAGATCATCGGACACGGCGGCTCCGGGTTTTCGTGGCCGTCGGCCGGCGTACCCCCGAATACGATAGAAAGCGTGCGCCGAGGTGTCGACGCGTACGGCGCCGACGCCGTCGAGGTCGATGTACAGCTTACGCGCGACCTTGTACCGGTGCTGTACCATGACCGGCGTCTCGAGGCGGCCACCGACTGCACGGGTTGCGTCGGCGACTACACGGTCGATGAACTGGGGGGGTGCCGATATCGTCAGGACCTTCTGGCGTGGCCCGGCGGGGCGCCGCCGCTGGCGACCCTGCGCGAGGTTCTGGCGTGGAATGCGAAGAGAACGAAACCCGTTCGATTCTACCTCGACGTCAGAAACGACAGCGTCTGCCGCGAGACCCGCGTTCCGGCGGACCGCTACGCCGAAATTCTGCTCGATGAGCTCGAACGTCACGGCCTTGCGGCATTCACAAGCGTGCAAACCGGCCAGGTTTCCCTGCTCGAGGCCCTGCGCGCACGGTCGGGCGGTGTTCGACTGCTGTTCAAGGCGTTGCCCCGGACCGACGGCGATGTCGACTTCGCCATCGCATTCGGGGGTATGGTTGTTACGTGGAACGAGATATCGGCCGGCGAGGTTCGCCGACTGCGCGAGCGTAAAGTCTTTGTCGTCATTACCGGCGTCAAAAGCCAGGTAGGCGTTCGGTATGTTGCCGATCTGGAACCCGACGCCGTCATGACCGATGACATCAGGGCCGCGCGCGCGGTTCTCGGGCGGTGAATCGGCTCACCCCGAACACTGAGCGGGCGCGAGGCGCGGGGTGTCAACCCGGGGGCGTCTCTTCGGCAAAGGGCTCGGGCGCGATGCTGCGTCCGTGACGGCGCGCCCACACCTGCGTGAATTCGGCGCCGAGAAAGACAATCTGGGCCGAATAGTACACCCAGACCAGAATGACAACCAGTGAACCCGCGGCGCCGTATACCGATCCGAAGCTGCTGTTGCCGATGTACAGACCGATGAGGTATTTCCCCACGGTGAAGAGAAAGGCGGTGACGGCAGCCCCGAGCATCACATCGCGCCATCGTATGCGGGCGTCGGGCAGAACCTTGTAAATGGCCGCGAAGAGAAAGGTAATGACGCCGAAGGAAATGAGGGCGTTCAGCAGGCGCCAGAGCGTATCGCCGCCGGGCAGCACGTTCTGCAGGTAATTGCCGACCACGGCCAGCATGGTGCTCATCATGAGCGAAACCAGCAGAAGAAAGCCGATGCCCACGACAAGCCCCAGCGAAAGAAGTCGGCTGCGCAGCAGACTCCACCAACCGCTGCGTTTTTTCGGCTTCACCCGCCAGATTTCGTTGAGCGCATCCTGCAGCTGGGCGAAGACCGTGGTGGCGCCGAAGAGCAACAGCGATAATCCGAGTATGGTGGCCCAGATGCCCCGGCCACCACGGCCGGCACGCTCGACCATGGTTTCGATGAGCCGCGCCCCCTCGGCGCCGACAAGCTCGCGCATGGTTTCGTATACGCTGCCTTCGGCTGCTTCCTGCTCGAAGGCGAGTCCGACTACGGCGAGCGCCACCACAAGCAGCGGGGCCAGGGAGAATACGGTGTAATAGGCCAGCGCGGCGCCGAGCCGCGGCGCCTTGTCGTTCGACCATTCGACCAGGGTGGTCTTCAATAGTCCTGCTGCCGATCGTACGTTCATACAAGGTAAATGTGGGGCAATCAGGCTCGGCAGGCAATGTCGCGGGCCGTCATTCTGCACGCTTGCACGGTAGCCCGGCGGCAGGGCGGGCGGCTTTCCTGCACGAAACCGTTGATGCGGGCGGCCCGGCTGTGTTGCAATGTATGCCTGCGAACCCGCCATGCGAATTCATCACTTTCAGCACGTGCCTTTCGAGGGGCTCGCCTACATCAGGCAATGGTGCGACGACAACGGTCACCGTGTCACGGGCACCCGGTGGTATGCCGGCGAAGTCGCACCCGATGTTGACGATGTCAACTTACTGATCGTCATGGGCGGACCCATGGGCGTGCACGACGAAGGCGCACACCCTTGGCTCACGGCCGAGAAACGGGCGATCGAAAAGGCCCTGTCGCGGGGGGTACCGGTATTGGGTATCTGTCTGGGGGCACAGCTGCTCGCCGATGTTCTGGGCGCGCGGGTAAGACGCAACGAGTATCTTGAAATAGGCTGGCACCGGGTCGCGTTAACGCCCGCCGCCCGAACCTCTTCCGTTTTCGGCGGGTTACCCGAGGTCATTCTTCCCTTTCACTGGCACGGCGATACCTTCGAGATTCCGCCCGGCACGCAGCGCATGGCGGGCAGTGAAGCCTGTGTCAATCAGGCCTTCGCCGACGACGGCGGCACCATCGTGGGCCTTCAATTTCACCCCGAGGCCACGCGCGACAGCGTGCGCCACCTCATCGAGCATGGTGCCGGTGATTTGCGCGCGGGCGGCGCCTGGGTTCAGGATGAGACCGCCATGTCCGATGTCGACGAGGGCGTGGTTACGTCGGCCAACGGCGTAATGGCGCAGATTCTTGCGCGCATGGCGTCGCCGGGTCGGCGATAGCCTTTCGCAAGCCATTCGGCAGGCGGCGCGGGTCATTGTCTGATAAAGTATTTCCTTTTGCTTTCCACATAGAAGAGCGATGATTCCATATTTCACGCAACCGGTTATTGAACTCGGGCCCCTGAGTATTCACGGCTTCGGCATCGCTGTGGCGGTTGCCGTCATTCTGGGCGAGTACCTGGCCACGAGCCGGGCGAAGAAGGTCGGTCTCGATCCGGCGGTAACCGACAGCATGGTCTGGTGGGCTCTCATCATCGGTTTCATCGGCGCCCACCTTTATTCGGTCTTCTTTTACTTTCCCGATCGCCTGATGCGCGAGCCGCTCTTTCTCTTCAAGATATGGGACGGCATCAGCTCGCTCGGCGGCATGCTGGGCGGTCTGTTCGGCGTCTGGCTGTACTTCCGCCTGAAGCAGCCGAAGATGCCCGGCAGACAGCGGCTGGCCTACCTCGATACCGTTGCCTGGGCCTTTCCCTTCGCGTGGGTATTCGGTCGTCTGGGTTGCACCATGGCCCATGATCACCCCGGCGTGGTCACGAATTTTCCGCTGAGTATCAGCCTCAAAACCGAGCAGGCGCGCGCCTATATTCAGGCCATGTACGCCGACATGGGCCGGCTGGCCGAGCTTCCGCCCGATTCGCAGCTCGCCACGATGGGCTTCTTCGATCTCGGCCTCATCGAATTTCTCTACACGCTGATCGTGATGGCGCCGGTTTTCTGGGTTCTCGGCCGCAAGAACCGCGCGCCCGGTTTCTTCATCGCGCTGTTTCTGATTCTGTACATGCCGGTGCGGTTCGTGCTCGACTTCCTGCGGCTGGTCGACGTTACCTACTTCGGCCTCACGCCCGCGCAATGGGCGAGCATTCCGGTCTTTCTGGCCGCCATTTTCGTCGCGGTGCGCGTGCTGCCTCGCGAGCAGGCGGCAGGGGGCGATTCGCAGGCGCCGGCGCGCTCGTAACCCAGTCGACATGCCGTAGAGGCACTCGTGAATCCACGAAAACGCCCTTTGGCACACCTGCAGGGTCGGCGCCAGAAGTGCCGCCCAGACCCCCGGCTTGTGGATTAAGGATTAAGGATCTAAGGATCTATCACATCTTGGGATCGACACAAGGATCGGTTTGTGATCCCATAAATGGATGTGGAGTGAATCAGTCAATACTAAGGTTGCAGGCTGCGAGGCATCGGGGGCTGGATTTGGTGATGCGCGCTTGAGTGAACGCTTCGTTCTGATGGCAAGGGCGGCTGCGCGGCATCCGGCGGCATCATTCACGCGGATGTTTGCATCCGTTGCGGAGCTGGAGGCTGGATATCGCTTTTTCGGTAATCCCAAAACGGATTGGGAGGCGATGCTATCCCCGCATTTCGAGG
>JAWLBW010000119.1:0-12773 GCA_041687475.1 bacterium | reverse complement strand
CATGCTGCGTTCCGCCGGGAAATTCATTGGCCCGCTTCTGCCCGGTCATGACGAGCAGCACGCGCCAGGCGCCCAGCGCCAACACCAGCACGATGGGCCACAGGGCGAAGCCCAGCAGGCTGTACAGTTCGGGGGTCAGGTGCAAGGAATTTTGAGTCATGAATGTTCTCACGATGAAGGTGTGGTCAGCGAAGCCCGAAGCGCCACAATTGATCGGAGGGAACGCCGCCCACCGTTGTACCGCCCCACCAGATGTACGACCACGACGAGGGGTCGAACACGCTGAATTGCGCGCCCGTACACGTCGGAAGCAGCAGCGCGCAGTCCGACGAGGCAGACGGCCGCAGCCACGTGCCGGTGGCGAGATCGAAGGCCCAGAGTGAATTTTCGGGCGTTTCGAAAGTATCGCCGTGCACAATGAGCCAACGCCTGGGCGCGTAGTAATGCAGCGCGGCCCCCGACCGGGGAGAAGGAACCGATACCTCCCAGGCCTGGGCGTCGGTATTGTTCGCGTAAAGTTGTTGCCATTCGACCGGATTACCGGTCTGGCCGGGGTCGGCCGCGCCGATGGCCCAGATATCGTTCTGCCAGTCGCCGGCGCCGACCTGGCCACCGCCGATTTCGCCCCCGAAGACAAACAGGCGTCCTTCGCCGTAGGCGGCCGCGTGGCCGTGCCTGACGACCGGACAGGGATTCACGCCGCAGTTCGCGTCGGCTTCAAGGTAATGGTCGTACCACGTCGCCGTGATCGGGTCGTAGGCCCAGAGGCCGAGCGAACCCGCAACCGACGGAGCCTCGCCGCCGGCGACCAGCACCGCCTCGGAAAGCCCGGTGGGCGCCGACGGATACGCCTGCAAGGCAGGCCAATGCGGCGCCCGGGTCATGGTCGGGGCGGTAATGCCCGTCGGTGGACCGTCGCCCGACGCGCTCGGGGCCGACCAGATGTCGCCGCCGAACGAGTAATGGTATACCTGCCCATCGGCGGCTTCGTGGTCGCCGAATACGAGCATTTCGTCCAGGGAGGGCACGTGCACCCCGGCCGTTCGACTCCGCGCCGTGGGACGGCTGCCCAGGCAGGGTTCCTCGGTGCAGAGCGCCGTCCACGCAAAGGTATCGAGCCGCAGTTGATGCAAATCGTTGCAGGCTTCGGCGCCGCAGGCCGTTCCGCCGAAGGCGACAAGGCCGGGAACGCCGGCGGGGCTGACGCGATAGGCCGACGCCCCTTCTTCGAGCGCGGCAGGCGTACCTGTCTGCGCGAGGGTCAAATCTTCCCACTGCGTATAAGCGGAAGTCTGGTTTTCGAAAACGAGCGGAGTCGATTCGTCATTGGCGACGAGAACATCGAGATCGCCGTCGCCGTCGAAATCGTATGACAACATGCCGATGGTAGTCTGGGCGCCGCCCGGCAGGGCTTCTTCCACAAAGGTTCCGTCGCCCTGGTTGTACCAGACGACATTGCCTTCGCCGGCCGAAAATCCGTTGGCGAGCACGATATCGGTCCATCCGTCGCCGTCGAGATCGCCGACGGCCGCATCCCAGGTGTCGGCGCTGTCGGCCGGAAGAAAACCCGTACCGACAACAGAGAAAGAAGTGCCCTCGTTACGGTAGATGACCGTTTGCCCGTTCGACACGGTGAGCACAACGTCGAGCAGGCCGTTGTTGAAGAAGTCGGCCGCGCGGGCGCTGGTATGGGCATCGGTTTCGGTGGGCATAAACGTTGCGGTGTCGTCGACGAAGGAGCCGTCGCCCTGGTTGCGCCAGAACATCGACTGGCCGCCGCCGTTGGGAAGAACAAGGTCGGGATACCCGTCGCCGTCGAAGTCGCCCACGGCCGGACGGCCGATGTCGAGGGCTTCGGTGGGAACGGTGCCGACGGCAAAGCTGCCATTGCCCTGGTTCAGGAAAACCCGTGACTGCCGCGTGGTGGCCTGCCCGCCGGTCGATGCGTCGTTGGTGACGAAAAAATCGTCGAGGCCGTCGCCGTTGAAGTCGGCCGCCACCACGCCCCACGAGTGATCGGTCTGCACCGGAAGCGCGGTAGCCGTGGCATCGATGAAATTACCCGACGCATCCTGCAGCCAGAGCCGGTTCTGGTCGTTGACATAGGCCGTCATGACGAGGTCGCGGCGACCATCGCCGTCGACGTCGAGAACGGCCGCGTCGAGGCAGTCGAAGGTGCTGGGGCTCGGCAAACGCGACGAGACGTCGACAAACTGTGAGCCGTTGACCTGAAAAAGGCGGTTGTCGTAGGCAGCGTTCGTGCAGATAAAGAGGTAGCGGATACCATCCTGCTCGAAGCCGACGAATTTCTGCGCCCCCATGGTCTCGACCGTAAAATTACGGTTCGAGAGAATCGGCGCAGCCGGGCCCGTGTACGTAAACGGCAGCGTGTTGCTCTCGCTTCCGGGGCCGAAGTCGACGACGATGCGGTGCGCCCCCGCAAGCACGCCGGTCGGTGCATGGAACTTCAGCAGTTGGTCGCTCAGGGTGGTCGTCGTCACCGCATCGACAACGGTGTTGTAACTGGTGACAACGGCCACGTTGGCGGTACCGTTCGTGAAGCCGGTTCCCCTTACCCAGTGCCACGTGGAAAGGGCTGTCGTCGCAACCGATGGTTCTACAACCGTCAGCATGGCCGGTGCGCTCGTACTGCGAATGTCGAATGCGGGGCTGAGCGCTGATGTGAGCGCACCGCTCGCCGCGCTCAGCTGGTAACCAAGGCCCGGCATGTCGATGGACACGTCGCCGAAGGTCGCCACGCCGGAAACCGGAACGACCGAGACGGTTCCCGAAAGGGTTCCGCCGGCGGGGTTGGTCGCGATGGCGAGGGCGATGGGCGAAGCATAATCGCTGACCGGATTTCCGTACGGGTCGAACACCGATACGGCGAATTCGGCAATGGGCGCGCCCGTGTCGGTCGAGTCGGGCGCGACGGAAAAGACGAGTTCCGCAGCCGGCGCCGGCGTGATGACCTGCGTCACGGAATCGGAAAACCCGGAACCCACGGCGCTGACGGCGTGCTCGCCGGCCGTGATGTCGGAAATGTAAAACGTGGTCGAAGAAGTTCCCGTCTCAATGGTAATCGGTTCGGCGGGCGTGGTGCACGACGCATCGGCATAGGCTTCCATCGTGCCCGAATCGGCGCCGACGGTTACTTCGACCGGCGTTTCCGTCGTCGCGACGTCGCCCCAGGAAGAACGCAGTTCTACCGTAAAGGCCGAAGAGCATTGGCCGGCTTGGAGGGTGACGGCCGGCGATACCAGGGCGAGTTGGGCTGGAATGCCCGGTTCGACCGTGAAGAACGTTTCTCCGCTCGCAAATCCCCCGACCGTAACCACCAATTGGTACACGCCGGCCGCCATATCGGGAACTTCAACTTCGAGGCTCGTCATGCTCCAGGACACCACCGGCGTGCTCTGGGCATTGAGCGTGATGGACGAGCCGCTCTGCACATCTGCGAAGTTGGTGCCTTGAACGATAAAAGTGGCGCCGGGCGCACCCGACGCAGGACTGGTCGAAAGAATGCTCGGGAATACGGAAACCGGAAACGGCTCGGAAACGTTACCCTCGATGTCGACGGTGATTGACGTTTCTCCGGCCGCCACGTCATCGGGAACGAAAACATCGATGTAGCTCGAACTCCACGAAGCCACGGCAGCCGAGACGCCGTCGAAGTACACGGCACTCGAACCCCGGCTGCCGCCGAACCCGCCCCCGTAAATCTGCAGCGATTCACCGCCGGTAACGAGACTTACGCTGATGCTGTCGATGGCAACTTCGACCGAGAACGCCAACGGCTCCGTAGATTCGCCGCCGGCCTGCAGCACGACATCGTAAACGCCGGCCGACAGGCCCGACGGAACCTGCACTTCGACCGACGTGGCCGACCAGCCGTAAACGGTGGCCGGGGTCGCGTCGAACCAGACCGTGCCCCACTCGGCGCCGAAGTTGGTTCCGCTTAACGTGATCAGGTCGTATTCGACGCCCGAAGGCGGATCGAGCGAGCCCAAGGCCGGGCGCACGGTGAAACTCGTCAATCCGCTCGGCTTGCCGTTGATGATTACGCCGAGATCGTGAATGCCCGGCGGCGCCGTCGCGGGCAGACTGAACGAAACTTCGGAAAGAGAACCGTCGGAAATCGAAATCTCAGCTCCACCAAGCGATATGACCCCGACAGCGCTCAAGCCGGCGCCCGACACGGTTACCACATCGCCGCCGATGCCCGATGCAACCGAGAGCCCGGAGATCGTCGGGTGAACGGCAAAGCCGAGCGTATCGGAGCTCACGCCGCCGACTTTGACGGAAACGACGTAGTCGCCGGCTTCGACGCCGGGCACCTCGACGCTTATGGACGAGTCGGCCCATGCAACAACGGTGGCCGTCACGCCGCCGAAGAACACCCGGCTTTCGCCCTGCGCGCCGCCGAAGTGCGAACCCGAGAGAACGACCGCGTCGCCGAAGGAACCGGATGCAATGCTGAGCGAATCAAGAACGGGCGAGGGGGCGTCAAGCTGCACACTGTCACTTGTAGAAGTCGAGGTGTTGCCTGCCTCGTCGCGCACACGCACCCACACGGTTTTCATGCCGCTTTCCGGCGTAAGCTCGACGCTCGAGGAACTCTGCCAGGCAATCCACCCCGAATCGGCGGGAACCGTGTCGCCGGTCACCTGCATCTCCCACGCATCGCCACCGGATTCAAGAAAAAGGCTTACTGTAGACGACGTTACGTTCGCAGCCCCGCCGGCGAGCACGCCGGCGGAAAGCGTCGGCGGCGTCGTATCGAGCACGACCGAGGTTTCGGCCGCGCTCACATTCCCCGCTCTGTCACGGAACTGCGCGTGAATGATCTTTTCGCCGTCGCCGCCGGAAAGCAGCCACGCTTTCGCTGTGTTGAAACTCTCCCAACTCGACGGGGCCTGCGCCCCTTCCCACACCTGCATCTCGTGCGCGCCGGCTGCCGCAAGCGACAGCGTGACGGCGGTATCGGTAACCAACGAGGGACTTCCGACGACGGAGACACTCTGCGAACGCGGCTCCAGCGTGTCGACTTCAAACACGGCGCTCGAGCCGTAGGTGAATTCTCCGCCGGCGTTCGTCAGTCGCACGCAGACCTTGTACAGGCCATCGGGACTCAGTTTGGCCGAGTCGCCGGAGGGAACGCTTTCCCCGTAATCGGTCGCCAGGTCACATGTTGCCGCGGCTTTGATCACGGCATAGCCCACCGATACATATCCGTAGGCGACCAGGTTGCCGACGATGGGCCGTGAGCTAGCCCGTTCGGCAGCGTTGATGTATCCGTCGGCGGCAGCGTTGGCAAGCACTATGGACGTGAATCGAGCGGCCTCGCCGGTCAGTTGGACCTTGACGATGGCCGTCTCGCCGGCCGTGCCTTCGGGATTGACGGCGGCGATATGGAACTCGTTGTCGCCCGCTTCGAGCGTCAGCGTCACGGCGAAGTTCTTACGGTCGTCGACGGGTAGAACAGCCGCGTCGGTGCCGGCCCCCGGGCGCCGCACGCGAATTCCCGTAAACATTTCCTTCATACCCTCGAGCCGCAGCTCGGCCCGGGTCGTCACGGAAGACGGAAAAGACAACAGGTCGGGAGCTTTGGGGAGAATGGGCGCCAGGAGGAATTCACCGGCTTCGGCAACTGTTGCGGGTTCGACGCGCACCCCTGCTTTCTTCGCACGGAGCAGCGGAACGGCATCTTGGTAGGCTTCGACGACGACCTCATAGGTGCCGGCCTCCAACCCATCGAGCATGGCTTCGCGGGCGGTCGCCTCGAACCTCGCTTCCTGCACCAGCCGGCCGCCCTGAAGCGCGGCGACTCGAATACCCGTCAGTCTGATTTCGGGATCGGAGGCTTGCGGCCGAAGGGCGGCCGACTGAAAAGTCGCCTCGTGCGCGGCGGTATCGAAGGTATAGCCGTCGGGCGTAAGCGCCTCAAAGGCCACGCCGCCCGGCTGAACAGGTGAACAAGCGGCCATGCCGAGCAACAGCAATGCCGCCCACATGCCGCAGAGAACGCGGTGCGTGTACATCTTCACAAAAAGCCTCGCCCGGAAATCCGCCGGCAGAGCGTTTCGGTTGCCTGCCGCACCGGCGAATCTTATCATGCGAAGCGGGTGGCTGCCATGGCGGCATCGGCGACGCCGGACCAGACCGCTGCGTCGTAAGAGCCTGACAGCACGCTCACGCATGCTTCGAGGGGGCATGGAGGCAGGCATCCGGAAACAACTGGAGAAGGCGCCCTATCACCTGCCCGAACGACGATTCGGACGTCTCAGCCGTACGAAGTCCAGAAGAAGAACACCAGATTGGCGGCGCCGAGGAAGATGGGGTCGAAGACGATGTCGAAGAGTTCCCAGGCGAGGAAAAGCCCCATCCAAGCCAGCATGGGAAGACTTTCGAGAAAGCGCTGGTACCTGCGACCATGTTCGTCGGTCAGAAAAAGCGGCACAACGCCGCTGCCGTCGAGCGGCGGCACCGGCAGCAGGTTGAAGACGAACAGAAGCAGGTTCATCGAAAACAACATACTGAGAAATATGGCAACGGATTCGCTCGACTGGGTCGCCCCTTCGGCCAGATATCCGAAGCGTATGGCTTCCGGCGCCCAGAACACGCCGAGATGCATGCCCAACCGCAGAAGCAGCCCCGAAACGATTACCAGCAGCAGATTGGCCGCCGGCCCGGCCAGCGCCATACGCGCCGCACGCTTCGGATACCGGTCTGCCCACTCTGCATCATACGGCGCGCTGGCAAAGCCGATGGGCCACCCCGAGACAATCGAAGTCAGCAGAGGCAACAGTACCATGCCGAAAGGTTCACGGCGAATATGGGGAATGGGGTCGAGGCTGACCTGCCCACCTCGATAGGCCGTGAGGTCGCCGCCCCTTTTCGCAGCCCAGGCGTGGGCGGCTTCGTGCAGGCTCGTCGAAAAAAGAAAGACGACGTAGTAAAGAAGGCCTTCAAGTACAGGGGGCATGGCTTCGAACGTTTTCCGATGAAAACAAGAAGAGGGGTAAGAGGCAAACAGCGCCGTGCGAATACGCACGGCGCAGGCCCGTCACCGATTACAGCTCGACGGCATCGCTGCGCAGCAGCAGCTTGCCTTCTTCCCAGGGTTCTTCCCGCACGGAGAGCCACACACGGGTCGAACCGGTCACGCTGTCGACGGCGAACGATGCCGAGGCGCTGCCCGTACCGTCGGAGGTTACCGTCTGTACCGCCTCTCCAGAGCAACCGTCGGGCGCCTGGTTGACGTGAACCGAAAACCGGGCGCCGGGCGAAAGGTTGGCCAAGCGCAACGCGATATCGGTTTCGTTCGAGCGGGTAATTTTCGTGAGTCCGAATGCCGAACCATTCGGTACGAATTCACTTTCACAATCGGCGCTGTCGACGGAATGGAGAACCGCCATGCCCGCGAAGGCGTCTGCCTCGTCACGACGCGCGCTTTCTTCCACGGCAGCCTGTGCCGCAGACGCTTCGGCCGTGCGCTTCATGCTGGCCGAAACCGTCGCGAGGTCAACATGGCTTTTCACGGAAACGGCATTCTCGATTCGTAGCTCGGAAAGCAGCGCCACGCCTTCGGGCTTCTGCTGCACCACCTGTACGCTATACGTGCCGGCGCCGTCGATGCGCACCTTCTTGCGCACGCGATAGCGAATCGAGCCCTGCACCGTGACATCCTGCGAAGCAACCACAAGCCCGTCGCGAAGAAGTTGCAGCTTGATGCCGTCGACGGTGTCGCCCTTCGGCACGACGAACATGGCCCAGATCCAGTACTCGCCTTCGGCCAGCGCCCCCTCGCCCGTAACCCGGTCTACGCAATCGTACTTCCGATCGCCTTCATTGGGTACGTCGCCGCAGAGTGCCAGATCGGCCACCACCACACCATGCCCCTGCCCGTTCTCGTAGAACTCGATGAAAGCGAGCGCCGAAGCCGAATCGGGTATCGGCGAAGAAACCGTGGCTTCGGGAGCAGGTTTACTGCAGGCGGCTGCGGCAACGAGGCAAAGTACGACAAGGACCTTGGCAATATTTCTTTTCACGGTTTCTTCTCCTATGGAACAGGACGCGTTCAACCGCGTGTTCATCGCTCGAACATATTACCACATCGCACAGCAAGCGCACGTAGGGGACGAACGCACCTACTCCCGCGTACTCGCCGGACCGGCCCCGTGGGGTGAGCCTTACCTGTAGAATGTCTCGTTGTGTGAGCGATTTGCTCCTATGGGCAGCATCGCCTCCGGAACTGTCTTGACCTCTCATATTTTTCATGTCAGCATAGGTGACATGAAAGAGAAGCGCACCACCCGCCCCTATCGAATGTCGGCTCGTGCCGAGGCTGCCGCGCGCACGCAGCGAGACATACTGGCGGCCACCGTCGAGCTCTGGCGCATGCACGCCATCGACGATATTACCCTTGAAGCCATTGCCGAGCGTGCAGGCGTAACGGTGCGCACGGTACTCCGGCGATTCGGCTCGAAGGAAGGCGTGATTTCGGCGTGTCTCGAGAGCGATACGGCAGAAATCGACGCCGACCGTTCGCAGGCGCCGGTCGGCGATATCGACAGAGCCCTGGGTGTGCTCATCGGCCATTACGAACGCGACGGCGACGCCGTTCTGCGCACGCTGGCCCTCGAAGGCAAGGTAGAGGCAGCCGATTCGGTCATCGCGGCAGGCAGGTCTTCGCATCGGGCATGGTGCGCACGAGTCTTCGCACCCTGGCTGCCCCCTCCCGGGCACCCCGCGTATGCGTCACACCTCGACGCCTTCGTGGCGGCAACCGATCTTTACCTGTGGAAACTGCTGCGCCGCGACCTCGGTCGCTCACCGGATGAGACACGGCATGCGATAACGTTGCTCGTTACCGGTCTCACGAACCTGGAAACCGCACCCGAATGAGGCAATCATGGGAACCGCTCGCTCCTACCTGTTCGTAACCTTCGAGGGTGGCGGAAATGTTCCGCCGGTACTGGGAATCGTTCGCCGACTCGCCGCGCGCGGCCACCGGGTACGGGTTCTGACCGAACCTTGCCTGCAGGCGGCCGTCGAAGAGGCGGGTGCAGACTTCGTTGCCTTCACCCGACACTTCACCCGGCAAGACCGCACCGAAGACATCTTCGGCGACTGGCAGGCCCGAACCCCGCTCGGCGCGCTCAACCTCACCCTTGAACGGGTCATGTTCGGTCCGGCGCCCGTGGTGGCCGAAGAAACCCGGCGCGTGCTGCATCACGAGCATACCGACGTAGTCGTCGCCGACATACTCATGCCCGGCGCGCTCGTCGCCGCCGAAGCCGCCGGCATACCGCGCACCGTTCTCTTTCACATGCCCGAGTACCTGCCGGGTCCAGGCAGGCCGGCGGCGGGTCCGGGGTTTCTTCCCCGCAATGATCTCGTCGGCAGGCTTCGCGACAAGGTCTTGACGTACTTCTTCCTCCGTCAGCTGAAAGCCTGGTTGCCCGCTTATAACGAGGCCCGCAGAACCGCCGGGCTTCGCCAGCTGACGGGACCCGACGATCTTGTCGAGGAATTTCACCGGGCCGACCTTCGCCTCGTTCAGACCAGCCGGGCCTTCGACTTTCCCATAACCCCGCCTCCGGCGAATGTGCGTTACGTGGGGCCGGTGCTCGACGATCCCGACTGGGTGGGTAGCTGGAACAACCCCTGGGAAACGACCGACACCCGTCCGCTCGTCGTCGTGGGCCTGTCTTCGACCTTTCAGAACCAGCGTGCGGTGCTTCAACGCATCATCGAGGCGCTGGGTAAACTCGCCGTTCGAGGGCTCGTGACGCTGGGCCCGCCCATGGCAGGTGAGAAGTTCAATCTTCCCCCCAATGTGGTTGCGGTCGAGTCGGCTTCGCACGCGCAGGTCTTTCCCCACGCCGCCGCCGTTGTTACCCACGCCGGGCACGGAACGGTCATGCGCGCCCTGTCGCACGGGCTTCCCCTGCTCTGCCTTCCGATGGGCCGCGATCAGGACGACAACGCCGCCAGGGTCTTCGCCGCCGGGGCCGGACTACGTCTCAAGCCGTCGGCTGCGTCGGACCGTATCGCCGCCTCGCTGCGGCGTTTGCTGGATGAGCCCGTTTTCAGAAAGAAGGCAGACGAAATGCGGCGTCACATCGAAAGCGACGTACGCGCCGAACGTGCCGTACGCGAGTTGGAACAGGTGGGCCTGCGCTCCGTCGATCTGGGTGGGTAGGAAACCATGGGGACGCCCCCCCATTTCCCCTTTTTTTGAGTCGCCTATTCGGACACCGAGGATAGGAACCAGCCGCACGGTGTACTAGTGATGGTGCCCTGCCCTCGCCCCCTTCTCGCCGGATGCGTGGACGTCGACGTGCCCCGGGCCGGAACTCCATTGCTCGAACTCGTCGAGCACGTCGTCGTACAGATCGCTGCCCATTTCCAGGGCTTTTGCATCGACTGCGGCATCGGCAACGGCCACGTTCTCACATACCAATGTCAGGCGAACGATCCATCGTGCGAAGTCGGCGCTGCTGCGAAGCGAGTCGACTTGCTCGCGGGTGCCGCGAAGCAACCCGAATCCCCACAGGTCGCCGCCTTGCCGCAAGAGCGACGCCCACTCGACCCGGCCGATGCGCTGGTCGTTCTCGAGTTGCCGACCGAATACGATGGACTCGCGCATCTGCTTGCCGGCCTGCTTCTCGCGCCCATGCACGGGCTGTCCCCAACTGATGAACAGAGCGGTTTCGTCCATTCCTCGCCTCCCGATACTTCCATGTATCCAGTTTTCGGATGTAGAATGCGAGAGCGTCGGCGGCGGCACAAGATCCTGCCCAGACCCAATCACACCCCGGCGCGTGAGCGGCCACCGGTACTTCTCATCCAGGACCGTCAAGCCTGGCGGTCGATAGCAATGCTGTTTTCGGGTGGCCCGGCAACGTGCTGCGCGTTAAAATACAATCCCCTCCTACCAAGCCAACCCGCACAGGGAAACGAGCGCCATGAACTCACGTAAACGATCGTACCGAGCTGCCCGCCTCCTGACAGCAACAACTCTGGTGGCGCTTTTGGCCGCTTGCACGGGCGACACCGGTGACACCGGCGCGCGGGGCCCCGTCGGGCCGTCGACACCGGTAATTCAGAGCCTTACGGCAACGGGGCTGCCCGCCGACCCGGGAGACACGGTAACGGTAACCGTCGTCGCCCAAAGCGCCACCGGGCTCGATTTATCCTATGCCTGGAACGTAGACGGCGGCGATTGGACGTTTGCCGAAGGAGCATCAGACAATACCGCTACCCTTTCGGCGCCCGACAGCTACGACAATTCGGCTTCATTGACGGTGCAGGTTACCGACGGCGAAGGCCGTGCCGCCACCGGGCTGTTGCCGCTGGCCACGGTGGGCAATGCCGCGCCGGTCATGCACAGTCTTTCGGTATCGGCGAGCCCCGCCCACCGGAACCAGACCTTCACGGTGCTCGTCTCGGCCGCGGATCCGAACGGCGATTCGCTGTCGTACACGTGGAAGACTCCCGCCGGCATCGACATCATAGGCGGTCAAGGCACGACGGAAGCAACGCTTCGCGGTACTGCGACCACCAGCGGCGTCGTTGAAGTCGTCGTGGGCGACAGTCACGGCGGCGCAATCACGGGCCGGATTTTCGTCAGTGCCGTCAACGGCGTATGGCAGGCCGCACAGTTCATCGAGACGGACGTCGGGTCGGCCGAATCTCCCCGGATCGCATTCGACGCCCAAGGCAACGCCCTGGCCGTCTGGCATCAACACGACGGTACCCGGTACAACATTAACGCCAATCGCTACACCGCCGGCAGCGGCTGGGGCACCGCCGAGCTCATTGAGACGGACAACGCCTCCAATGCAGATGCACCCCGGATCTCCGTCAATGCGCAGGGCAATGCCGTGGCCGTCTGGGCACACCACGATGGGAGCAAATTCAACATCCGGGCGAATCGCTACACCACAGGCATGGGGTGGGGAACCGCCGAGTTCATTGAGAACGACACAGGGTCTGCGGGGGATCCGCAGGTAGCCTTGGATGCACAAGGCAATGCCCTGGCCGTCTGGCTACAGCAAGATGGGAGCAGCTTCAACGTCTGGGCCAATCGCTATACCAACGGCAGCGGATGGGGCACAGCCGAACTCATCGAACTCGAGCTTGGAGACGTGGCTTATCCACAAATCGCGGTTGATGCACAGGGCAATGCCCAGGCCGTCTGGGTTCAGAACGACGGTGCACGAGACAACATCAGGGGCAATCGCTACACCGTCGACAGCGGCTGGGGTACCGCAACGTTCGTCGAGAACGAGACAGGGTCTGCGGGCGCACCGCAGGTGGCCTTTGACGCGCAGGGCAATGCCCAGGCCGTCTGGATCCAGCACGACGGTGCGCGCTACAACATTCGGGCCAGTCGCTACGTCGCCGGCAGCGGATGGAGCAACGCCGAGTTCATCGAGAACGAGACGGGAACCGTAGATTATCCGCAGATTGCCGTTGATGCGCAGGGCAACGCCCTGGTCGTCTGGCAACAGTTCGCCGGTACGCGTTACCAGATCTGGGCCAATCGCTATACCAGCGACAGCGGCTGGGGTACCGCCGAACCCATCGAGTACGAGACCGGATCAACGGGCGCTCCGCAAGTGGCGGTTGATGCGCAGGGCAATGCTTCAGCCGTCTGGCCGCAGCAAGCAGGTGCGTGGATCAGCATCCGGGCAAATCGCTACGTCGCCGGAAGCGGATGGGGCAACGCCGAACTCATCGAGACGAAAAACATCGGTAACGCC
>JAWLBW010000118.1:0-13037 GCA_041687475.1 bacterium | reverse complement strand
TTACCATGGCGTCGGCCGATCGCTGGACGCTTACGCCGTCGGCCGGGAAATCCTCGATATTCAGCCGATGAACGCGCGCGCCGTAGATGTTGCCGAAGTAAAAGCTCGACCCGAGCATGCCGTACACGACCGTGCTGGTATACGGCCAGCCCCGTACGCCGAGGCGGTCGAGATCCTGGGCCTTGAGCACGCTGTCCCAGATGAGCAGGCCCATGATGGCGTTGGCCGTGAAGGCGAGTCCGGCCTCGCCCCATGAACCGGTATAGGCCTGGCCCAGACCGGGCAGCAACGCGCTCATGACCGTGGCCGCCACGGGGCTGCGGTACGGCAGGTCGCGCGCCGCTTCGGCCCGTTCGGCCAGCTCGCCGAAGCGCCGTTGCACCACGGGGTCGGGGGCGAGGGTCGCCAGCTGGCGGTAGTTGCCGGCGGCGGCCAGAAAACCGCCCTGCTCGACCAGCGACAGCGTGTGGTATGAGCCTGCCTCAAGACGCAGGTCGCGGGGCGCCGCCGGCGACATCACGATGTCTTCGAGTACGGCCGCTGCCAGATCGTACTGCTTCCCCAGAAAGTAGCTTTGCCCCAGGCGCAGGCCCGCCAACCCCTTATGCGGACCCTCGAGGGTGACCGCCGTCAGAAACTGATCGACCGCGCGTTCCCACTGCCGGGCCTCGAGATGGGCGTCGCCCGCGCGAATCCACGCAAACTGCGCCGCGGCGCCGGTCGACTGCAACCCCACTTCCTGAAACAGCGTGGCCGCGCGAAACCATTCGCGCCGCTCCATGAACGCCTCGGCCAGCCGGAACCGGGTCTCGAGGTCCGATAGTTCGCCCTTCCCCATATAGGGCAGGACCGGGGCCGATGCGGCCGTGTCGGTTACCGGCGTATCGGCGAAAACGGTGGCGGGCGGCGTGCAGACGGCCAGCAACAGTACGGGCAGAAGTCGTCGGAGCATGAAGAACCTGGATGTGGGTCAGTGTTCGGGGTGAGATTCGTGGTCGGCGTGCGCGGTTGCCTCGTCGTGCCACAGCCAGTTACGTTCGGGCGGGTCGAAGGGGCGCCATTTGCCCACGAAGACCAGCGGGTAACGGCCGCTGTTTTCGACGCCGTGGGTCTCGCGCATGAAGCGGTCGGCCGTCAACAGCACGCCCCAGAACGGTCCGTACATGCCCACCGCCTCGCGCGAGTACTGCGAACACGTCGGATAAAAGGGGCATTTCGGGCCGTCGAGCGGCGACACCACCTGCTGAAAGAAGGTAAGCATGCCGCCCAGCCCGGCCTTGACCGGGTGCGTGCTTTCCGAGGCGGGGTCGACAATGGCCGCCCGCCGCGCCGGTCTGTCGGGCAGCGGACGCTCGAAGTCCCAAGGGTCCCAGGCCGAGGCGACGGTCGGAAGAAACGCCGTAAGCATGACGGCAAGAATGGCAAGCGGCTTCCACATGGCAGACATTGTACGTAGCCCGACCCGGCGGCGCAATCGAGACCTGCCGGTATCGCCTGTCGCAACAATCTCGACGGATCCTGTAGACAGTGCAGGCGGGCTCATGCTAGCATGGCAACGATGTGCCCGCTCAGCGAAGCGCTCACGGAACGGAGCACTTGAAGCACCGCGACGCGCACGACGGCGCCCCGGTCGCGACCCGGGAACGCGAGGGTACACGATTTGAAGCGATATGTGGATGTGAACGGAAACCCACCACGGTTCCCATACTGAAGGAGATATCAGATGAAGAAACTCGGAATGCTGTTTACCCTGCTGCTCTCGGCCTCCGTCTTCACGGGCTGCTATGCCGGCCTGGGGGTTCAGCCGGTGCCGGGCGTACTGTACGCCAGCGTGAAAGGCCCCGTACACGCCACCTCGAACCAGCAGTCGACCAAGAGCGGCACCGCTACCTGCTCGTCGATTCTGGGCCTCATCGCCACCGGCGACTGCAGCATTGAAGCCGCGGCCCGCGCCGGCGGCATCAAGACCATTCACCATATCGACCACGAAACCACCAACCTCATCGGCATTTACGCGACGTACACCACGCGCGTACACGGCAACTGAGGTCGGTTAGCCCATTCCGAATACCGGCATGGGTTCGCTTTCGCGTCCGCCCGGAAAGCTCCGGGCGGGCGTTTTTACAAGGATTTCAAACAAGGGCTAGCGCTCTGCACGGCAGACCGCTATACTGTTCGAAAGTTTGTATGACTTGATTTTCGGAACGGTCGGCTGCCGGGCACCAACCAGCAAGAACATGACCGCCTGCCCGAATGTGATCTTCTTGTAACCAGGAACTTTTGCTCGATTGCGAGGAACAGCGATGAAACGTGTTGCAACCACGCTTGTCGGTTCGGCCATTGCCCTTACCCTGAATGCCTGCTGCTGCCTGCCGGGCTGGTGGGACACCGAATCGATGGCCCTTCTGCTGGCCGATAACGGCGACACCGCCGGCCAGATTCAGTTCGTGTCGATGGAACAGAGCGCCGAAGCGTATCTGGCCAACTGAGCGACCGTACTATCAGACTTCAAAGGCTCCGGGAAACCGGGGCCTTTTTTCGTTTCGGGTGGAAGGGGGAAGGACGCGCACATCGAGACGGTGGGTTCGGTGAGCTTCTCTGGTGGAGCCCCACGTCGCTGCCCCAGCTACGCTGTCTGCGCCTTCCGGGCGGCGATGGGGGGAAGTCACATCGAGTCGGTGAGTTCGGTGAGCTTCTCTGTGGGGAGCACCGCGTCGCTGCCCCAACAACGCTGCCTGCGCTTTCCGGGCGGCGATCGCGAAAAACGGCTTCCCAAAGCCTCGGGCGCAAAGCCGGAAAGCCCTGTCATTCTTCACGGTTAGGGCAGAAACCTCAACCATGCCCTCCGGTAAGGCGTGTTATCCGGTATGGCTATCGGCTCACCTTGCATCTACCCGCCGATCCGTCCGCCCGCCTCGGGCATTGGCCATCGGGCATTGGTCATTCCGCCAAAGGCGGATCTGCCTCGGGCATTGGCCATTGGGCATCTGCTCATTGGTCACATCCGAGCGGGACGCAGGGGTCGGACCTGTCCAAGCGCCTGAAATCACAACGAATGCTGGGCCAACCAGCCCCTCTGCAAGCCTTACAGGGCGAAAATAACCGTCGAATTTGCCCTCTAAGGACCTCTAAGGTGGTTCTTCTTCGGGAGGTTGCCGGTGTCGTTTTCTACCCGGGTAAGAATGCAGGCGCTTAGCGGTACGTTTTCGACGGTAGAAGGGCCCGTTTAAGAAGATACAGTCCATCCTGGCGGAACTGAACATCTGGATATTCCGGTACTTACGCAGGTCCGACCCCTAGGTGCGTTCACCCTCCGCCCGCCTCGGGCATCGGCCATTGGCCATCGGGCATGCCGCGCCGGAGGCGCGGCGGGGCATTGGCCATTGGCCATCGGGCATTCCGCAAAGACCGTGCAGCACGGAAAAGCCCCCTTCCCGCCTGGCGGAAAGAGGGCTGAAAAATGCCACACTCGGTTGAACTCACGGTGCCGGGCAAGTTCCCGAGGTCAACTGAACCTCAGTTATATTCCCCTCGATCCCGGTGTTTGGAATGTATCCGTAGAGGTACGTGTGATTAGATACCTCAGTAAACTTAACCTGAAACTCGGCAACGCCATCTTCAAAATTGGGCGTAACCGTCTTTGACTCCGACGGCTGCCCTAAAACTTCTATATTATCCGTGCGTTGGCACCAGAAACCTTGCGGGCAAACATTATTAGTCGTCAGGCGTAGGCTTGCCGGCCCCGAGTAATCGGTTACGAGAAGGCCAGCATTGCTGCGAGCCTCTATCTTGAGGTCATAGGGACAACCGACCACAAAGACGTTGGTCACAGGTTCGGCGTAGACCGAGAAGGACGCCACCGTCGAGGCCTGTACGTTGATGGTGGGCGTGGTGGCCGTCTTGCCGTCGGCCGTGGCGGTGAGTGTCGTGGTGCCGCCGGCGACGCCGTCGATGGCCAGTGCCTGGGTGAAGACGCCCGACGCGCCGAGGTCGCTTGTGCCCGGGCGCACCGCGTAGCCGCCGGCGCTCGAGGTGAAGTTCAGCGTTCCCCCATAGAAGAAGGCCTGGCCGAACTGGTCCCAGGTGCGCAGCTCGTAGCCGTCGACGTCGACGTAGCCGGGCACGGCGGTGGGCACCGTCTCCCACGTGAGCGACGTGAAGGCCGGAGTTTCCACATAGAATTCCTGCGATTCGCCGGTGGCGCCGGTAAGCATGTGGGTAACCGTAATGCGGTTCAGCGAGGCGCCGGGCGCGTCAATCTGCACCGAACGGTTGAGCACGCCGCCCGTAAAGCCGGTCAGCTGGGTGGGTACGATGTTGCCCGCGCCGACGTGGCTGAGTTCGACGTAGCCGTTGAACCCGGTTACCTCATTGCCGTCGGAGTCGCGCGCGACAATGGTGATGTTGAAATCGCGGCCGGTGGCCACCTTGGCGGGTGGTCCCACGAGTTCGGGCGTGATGCTTACGTCGAAGTGGTCGAGCGAACCGACCACCTGAATCGGGCCGAAGGTAACCTGGTTGCCGTAGCCGTCGGTTACGTACAGGTAATTGTTCGTCCACTCCATCGGTATGCGGAAGCCCTGCCGGCGCTTGCCCAGGTTGAAGGCGCCGGTTACCACGTAGGGGTCGTCGAGGTCGGCCACGGCGAAACCGCAGTCGATTTGCTCGTCGACGCACACGGGCTCGATACTGCCGGTTGCATCGGTCACCCGCAGCGACCCGAAGAAATAGGTGTCGACGGCGCCGCCGTTCAGCTGCTCGAAGTCGAGCACGAACTCGTCGGTGGTACGCACTTCGGTGGGCAGCTGATGGGTCGTGGTGTCGAGCGTCACGACCGGCGTCGCGGCGGTGGCGCGCGTGCTCATGGGCAGAGACTCGGGGTAGTAGCCGCCCCCCAGCCCCGCGTCGACCTTGAAGGCCAGCTGCGAGGGGGTGCCCGCCCCGTAGGTAAACTGAACCTGCTCACGGGCCACGCCGTTGCTGAAGTCGATGAGCGTGGGCGCCAGGTCGTTGCCGAACGGATCCCACAGCAGCACCGACTGCGTGCTCGAATAGTCTTTCTTCAGGTTGCCGTAGCCGTCGCGGGCCGTGGCGCACAGGTTGAAGAAGGCCTCTTCGCGCACCATGGTCGGCAGCGAGGCCGGGCACGGCTCACCAGTGAATTCGATATCGGTCAGCGGGCCGTACGCCACCTTGAAGGTCTGCGGAAGCGAGAAGCCCGAGTGACCGCGGCCGTCGTGCACCATCAGGTAATTGCCGCCGCCCATTTCAGTGAAGCGGGCCGTCAAGGGAATGCCGCTGTCGATACAGGTTTCGGTCGCGGGCGAGGCGTCCTGATCGCTGCAGTAGTGCAGCACGGCAGCGGCGGTGCTGGTAACCCGTGCCGCCGAGAGCAGCGTGTCGTTCTTGACCCACGACACGGTGCCGTGGGCGTCGGAAATGTACAGCAGGCCCGGCACCTTGTAGTTGGTAATAGCGTTGCCGCCGGCGTCGACCGCGGTTACGGTAAGCGCGTAGGGGTCGCCTACGAATGCTTCGCTACCGAACGAAGGCGCAGCAATGCGGAAGTGCGACAGCTGTCCGATTTCGACCGTGAACGGGTCTGAGCACGACAACACGCCCGCGCCGGCAATGCAGACTTGCGTCTCGCCCGCCGTGTCGATACGCGCCGTCTGCACCAGGTTGCCGTTGTCGAACGGCTCGGTGGTGCCGGGCGTCAGAGTGCCCGACGAATCGGTCACGGTGGCGCGGTACACGAAATCGGCGGCCGGGTTGCAGGCCATGTCGGCGCAGGCCACCGCCGAAAAGCGGAAGTCTTCGCCGGCGCGCACGCGTCCGTCGAGATCTTCGAGAATCTGAATTTCGAACCGGTTCACGCCCTGCGAGATGATCTTGACGGCGTTGCTGTCGGCCCGCAGCGAGCCCCCGCAATCGGCCGTGACCACCGTCGACACCGGCGGATTTTCGACATCCCACCAGACCTGCCCCTGCGCCACCGCCTGCCCCTCGGTAAAGGACCAGGACGCATCCTGCCGCAGGTAGCCGCCCGTATCGGTCAGCACCAGATTGGGGCAGGTAACATTGTTCGTGGTGTTGCCGAACGCATCGACGGCACGCACGCGAATGGTGGTGTACTGCTTGGCAGATGAATTCAGGGTCGCCAGCTTCGGGTTCGGAATGGGCTCGACGGCCAGGCCGACCGCCATGGCCTGCTTCACCTGGAAGTTCGTGCTGATGGCGCCGGTACCATATGCGGTACTGCTCGAGGCCACGCCGTTGACCGTAAGGTTGGCGTTGTTCGAAGCGACGGTGGCCCGCACCGTGACGTAGCAGTGGCTCTCGGGCTGCGGCTGGCTTACCGTTCCCACGAAAGGAATATCTACCTCCATCGAATAGGTGCCGCCGCCCGGAAGCACGGCGTCGATAAACGGCGGGGTCAGTTGCGTGGGCGCCGGATTGTCGGCCAGGTTGCCATCCTGCTCGCAGGAATCGTCAATGACCTCGATACCGTTGCCGCCGATCAGGGCGCGTCCGTCAAACCCGGTAACGCCGATGAAGGCGGGACTGTTGGTCAGGCTCGGCGTACTGCTTCGCGGGAAGATCAGAATTTCGAAGGGCTCGCCGACCGTCTGCGAGGTGGGCGTTCCCGTGGGCGAATCATCGAGTTTCGGTACCGGCGCGTACTGCCCGGGTAGATAAACCTGCCACTGGTCGATGTATGGCGTTGTATAGGGTGGTATGGATAGAGGGTTTCCTTTCGAAACAGGCTGAATAACCTTGAAGGTATTCGAGTACGAGTCTTCCAGGGCATTGTGCGAAGCGGCCAGGGTCACGTCGGTCGTCGGCCCCTCCATGCCGGGCAGATCCTGCAGCGTGACCAGAAAGTTCGTTGTGCCCAGGGTCATCGGGGGCGTCTGCATGAGCTTGACGCGCGCGCCCGTCCACGGGTCTTCCTGGTAAAGCGCGAGACTGTCCTGAAACGAAAAGACCTGGTTGCCCGAAAAGTCACGGGCGGTTGCCGTCAGGTTGAACGTCGCGATGCCGGCGTTTTCGGGGTTCGACCGCTGGGCCGGTACCGGCGAGAACGAAATGTGGTCGACCCGACCGGGCACGACCGACACCTCAATCTCTTCCACGATCGACGCGTAACGGAACCGCACGGTATACGGGCTGTCGGGCTGGCTGTGCAGGTTGAAGACGTTCAGGTAGTAATAGCCGTCGAGGTTGTCTTCGACCACCCCCATGCAGGGCTCGCCGTCGCAGTTCGGGTACACCTTCGAATATTCGACGCCGTTGCCGTCGGTCATGGAAACGACGACTTCGGCGCCCTTCCCGCCCACGAGATTGACAACCTCGTCTTCGCCCACGGCCTCGAGCAGCATTTCTATACGGCTGGCCTGCATGGGATCGACGCACTGGGTTTCGGGCTTCGACACGTTGGGGCGCACGCAGCCGTCGGCGTTTACGATGAGGTTGTAGTCGGCGGCCGAGCGCAAGGTCATGCGGGTGGCCGGCGTGGGATCGACCACGAAGACATTGCTCTCGCCCGTACGCTCCTGCGCGTCGACCAGTTGCACCGTAAGCCCGGCCGACTCGGTATTGATGCGAAAGCTCTGGGTCAGTTCGCCCATGACGAACTGCATGGTGAACGCGGGGTCGATATCGTTGCCGCCACGGCTCGTACGCACCGTGGGAACCAGGCCGTTGAACGCGGTAACCAGGTTGCCGTTGCGGTCGCGGGCGCCGGCTTCGACATTGAAAGGCTGATTTACCTGCTGCGGACCGGCGATGGGCGCGATGTCGTAATGGTGCAGCACGCCGGCAAGAATCTGCACCGAGGCCTGCGCTTCTTCGTCGTTGACCCGGGCCGAAATGAGTACAGGCGAGTCGTCGGTGTCGGTCAGGCCGGTCACGGTGGCCTGATACAGACCGTCGTCGCCGCGCCGCAGGCCGGTCAGCACGCCGGCAGACGTATCGAGCTGCAAGGCGCCCTCGGTGGCATTGCCGGCATCGTCTTGAACGGCCACGGTCAGCGTCACGAAACCGTCATCGGCGCTGACGGTTTTCGATGAAAGCTGCAGGTCGACGTTGCGTCCGGCGCCCGAAACGATTTCAATTTCGGCCTGTTCCTTCGTGCCGCCGACGTCGACCACGATCTCGACCGGGCTCCAGCTCAGGTCGGTAAGCCCCTGCAGGGCGACCTCGAAGCGGTTGTTGCCCTGCGCCGTAATGGCGCCGACCTTGTCGTTGCCGGCCGACGTGGTAATGCGCAGGTCGCCCGTCTGCACCTTGTTGCCGCTGAAGTCGTCGACGGCCACCGACATGACGGTGCTGCCGTCGTCGGCCGAAATTTTCGACGGCGTGAAGCTCAGACGAATGTTGACCGAACGGCTTGTCGTCGGCTCTTCGGTTTTCGAGCAGGCGGCGAACAAGGCCACCAGTGTCAGGCCAAGCAGGAAACGACGCATTACGGCCTCTCCGGAACAGTGAGATACAGAAGTTCGCCGGCGCTCATGTGCCAGGTCGTGAGCGCGAGGCGTCCGTCGCCGAGTCGGGCCAGGCTGTTGTAGAAGCCCACGGCGCCCTGCGAAAGCAGGGTCTGGTGAACCCAGGTGTCGCCCGAGCGGCGGGCGATGCGCAGGTCGAGGTTGGCGCCGTCGAGGTAAGCGATGACGATGTCTTCGCCGCGAATCCACAGCATGTCGCTGTCGGAACCGGTGAAGGCATGGTCGTCGACAATGGAGCGCTTCCACCCCTCTGCCGAACGTTCGGCCAGCATGAGTCGCCCGTTACGGCGGTCCTGGTATACGATCTTCGGCGCGGCCACGCGGGGGTCGCCGCCCTTGAGCGGCTGGGCCTGAATGCGACTCCACACGCCGGTGTCGACGTCGTCGACAACAGGTTCGGCGTCTTCCTCTTCGGGGGCGGCGACAATGCCGTCGACCTCTTCGAGGGTTACCGTGCCGTCGGTCGAGACCTGCGCGTACAGCAAGCCGCCGCGGCCGGCGTCATAGAACGAAAGGTACAGCTGACCGTCGGGGGCGGCCGCCATGGATACGTACTGGCCGACGTCGCCATCGGCGGCAACGGCGGTCGAATTCCACACGCCGCCTTCCTTGCGGGCGAGGTTGAGGTCGCCGTCGCCGGCATCGTACCACGCAATGACCGGGCTGCCCTTTACGAGCACCATGTCGAGAAACGCCCCCGCGTCGACGCCTGCGTCGGTCACGGTTTCCAGCGACCAATCGCCGTTACCGTTGCGGTGGGCCAGGCGTACCTGCTTTTCAGTCGAGTCCTGGTAGGCGATATAGCGGTCAGAGCCCTTGAGGGCAAGCCGTGCGCCCCGGCCCCGGTCGGCCTCTTCGCCGCCGTCGACCGTTGCGACCTGCCAGGCGCCCTCGCGCCACTCGGCGAAGCGAAGCGCTTGCAGATCGGCATGGTAGTAGGCCACCTGCGGCCGACCGAGTTCGTCGACGGCCAGGGAAGAAAACAGCCCCGCGCCGGCATGGGCTTCGCCCCTGTCGATGCGGCTCGTCGCGTTCAGGTCTTCAAGCTCCTGCCGCCCGCAGGCTGCAAGCGCCAGCGTGCCGACCAGGCCGAATGCCAGTACCAGTCGCAAGGGAACCTCGCAGAGAAAGGGCTCGCATGCCCGTGTAACAAAAAGTGACAACAGTATAAACAGCGACCGGCAAGGCGGTCAAACCAAACACCTGTTTAACAGCCGACCGCCGCCACGCGCTCACCCGACCGGCAGCTCCCCTTTTATCCGGGCTTCACGTCTCCGGTGCCCCCTTCGGGAGCAGAGGGGCTTGATTCAAAACCACCAACCCGTCCGTCCGCTTGTCCCCTTTCCCCTTTGCGATCTGCGATCTGGGATCTGCGATCTCTTCAAGGAGTTGCCGGTTGCACGGCTTCCAGTTCGGCCTGAATGCGCTGCCGTTCGGCCTGAATGCGCGCCAGCATTTCGATGGCGTCGTCGTCGGCCGGCCGCATGGAAAGCGCTTTCTTCACGACGGTTTCGGCCTCGGCCCAGTCTTCGAGCTTCTCGAGGTTGCGGGCACGCACCATGTGGGCGCGAAAGTTGTCGGGCGTAAGCTTGACGATTTCGTCGGCATGCCGCTGCGCCTCGTAGAAGTTACCGGCGTCGAAGGCCTGCTTCTCGAGGGCGTACAGCGAGTCGACCAGGTAGCCGCGGGCTTCGGGAAACCGTGACGAGGCGTTCAGCACGATGTCCTTGAGGCGTTGCGCGGCCGAATCGTACTCCTTCAGCTTGAAGGAAATGATGGCCAGCTGATACCGGCGCTCGCGGTCGGTCGAATCGTATTCGGCGCACCGTTCGAGAAATGCGCCCGCTTCTGCGAACCGTTCGGCCTTGAAGGCGTCGTCGCCCAGGAGGCACACCGTGTCGCGGGTGTACTGTCGCACCGCGCGGTAGCCGGGGTTCTCGGCCGCTACCATTTCGAGCTTGTCGAGGGCTGTGGCGAAGTCGTTGCGCAGAAAGGCGATGACGCCGATGTGATAGTCGGCCTCGATCGAAGGTTCGTAGACCTGCGACGTCTTGTAGGCTCGCTCGGCGGCGTCGAGTTGTTCGACGGCGAAGGCTTCGGCGCCCACCTTGCGGAAGGTGTCGGCCACCAGCGCGACGCCGTTCGGCAGCGAGCCGTCGATGTCGACGGCCATGCGCAGATGCTTGGCCGCGTCGGGCAGGTCCTTCATGGCCAGGCGAACCTTACCGTATTCGAAAAGCACTTCGGCGTTTTTCGGCAGAACCTGCAGCGCGAGCTGCAGGTTGCCCGTGGCTTCGGGCAGGCGCCCCCCTTCGTGGTCGCGCTTGCCCATGGCGAAGTAGACGAGGCCCTTCAGCTCTTTTGCTTCGGCACTGGCCAGCGCGCCGACATGGTTGAGCGCGCGGGTGTATTGCCCGTCGCGGTAGGCCAGCATGGCCACCTTGAAGCGAATGGCGTCGGCGTCGGCCTTTTTCCTCATGAGCGGAAGCGCTTTTTCGTACCAGAGCATGGCCTGGTCGACGTAGCCGGCTTCGGCGGCGATTTCGGCCAGGCGTACGTGCGTGCCCGAGTCCTTAGGCTCGAGGCGCAGGTAACGCTCATAGTACGGCACGGCGGCGGTCTTCATGCCCGAACGGAAAAGCTGGTCGGCCGCATTGTACAGCGAGCGGCGCAGGTAGCTTTCGGTGTTCTTGTGGGTGGCGCTGATGCGGGCGACTTCCTCGAAGTGCGAAGCAGCCTGCTCGTAGGACTTCTCTTCGAAGTAAATGGCGCCCATGCCGTAATGGGCTTCGGCCAACATGTCGCCGCGCGAGATGGCCCGCTGCAGGTAGCTCTTGGCCAGCGGGAAGTCCTTGTTGCGATAGGCGATGTCGCCCAGGTGGTACAGGGCGCGGCCGTGGTTTTCGTCGAGCTCGACCACCCGTTCAAGTTCCTTGCGGGCGTTCGCGAACTGCTTACGGTCGTAAGCGGCAATGCCCAGCTGCCAGCGCGCATCGATCAGCAGGGGCCAGGTGCGCCGGTAGGCCGGGTTGCGTTCGTAAACGGTTTCAAGTCGTTTGGCCGCCTCGCCGAACTGCTTTGCGTCGTAGGCCAGCTGGCCAAGGCCGTAGTGACCGAGAAGCTGGTTCTGGTTCGTCTGCACGGCCTTGGCAAAGAACTTTTTCGATTCGAGTTTCTTCGCCTGGTCGTACAGCAGGTCGCCGTATTCGGCATAGGCATCGGCCAGATGAGCGCTGCTGTCGCGGAACGGCGGCACCGCGCGGGCCAGCCGCTCAAACGCCGCAATGGCCTCCGGATACTTTTCAAGCGCGAAATGGGTACGGGCCAACAGGTATTGCACTTCCCTGTCGCTCGGCGTAATTTCAACGGCGCGGCTGAGGTCGCGCTCGGCGTCGCGGTAGAGACGGCCGGCAAAGGCCTCGGTGGCCCGCAGGAACAACGCTTCGGTCAGCGCCGACCGGGTGTCGGCGTCGCGGGGTTGCTGCTGCAGCGTAGGCTCGAGTTCTGCGATGGCGCTGTCGAAATGCTGCTGCCGCAGATGAGCAAGGCCCAGGTGGTAGTGCGTCGCCGGCAGATCGGGCGGATACTTGAGCACCGTTTTGAGCTTCTGTTCGGCATCGGCCCAGCGCTGGCCCTGAATGTCGGCCATGGCGAGCTGCCACCAGGCCTCACGCAGATAGGCCGTGACCTTGTCTTTCTGGTAGGCGCCGTCCTGCAGAACCACCTGGTCGAGATAGGCGATGGCGGTCGTCCACTCTTCGCGAACCGAATGAATTTCGGCGGCCTGATAGCGCGCCTCGAGCACGAAGGCGCCGCGCCGAATGGCTTCCTCGAAACGGGGAAGCGCCTTGGCGTCTTCCTTCCACGCCCGATGAATGAGCCCCAGGTAATAGTGAGGCTCGCCGCGCGTGGGGTCGAGCTGGGCCGACTCGCGCAACAGGGTCGCGGCCTTTTCCAGACTCTTGTTTTCGAACAGCCTGGCGCCGAGGCGGTAGTCGACGTAGGCAAGGCCGATTTCGACCTTGCGGTAACCGGGGTCGAGGGCTCTTACCCGCTGGTAGTAATCGCGGGCGACATCGAGATCGCCCCTGGCGTCCCAGGTCAGCGCCAGGTTGAAAAGCGAATCCTTGTGCTGGGGCTGCAGGCGCAGCACTTCGCGAAAGCGACCGTCGGCGGCGTCGTAGTCTTCGGCGCTCAGGGCGGCAACGCCAAGGTTGTAAAGCGCCGTTACCAGGTACGGATCGGTCTGCGGACGCAACGACTCGTCGACGCGGGCCTTCTGCATCCACTCGGCCGTGGCCGCCCAATTCTGGGCCGACGCCTCGAGCATGCCCAGGTACATCTCGCTCAGGTGAACCAGGCGCTCGTCGCCCAGCGAAACCTGCAGGCGGGCGCGGGCCTCTTCGGGTCGCTGGGTGCGAAAGGCGATGTAGCCGAGAAAATAACTGGCATCGGTGTCGCCGTCGGCAAACTCGAGCACCTGCAGAAAGTCGCTTTCGGCGCCGGCCAGATCGCCGCGTTGCAGAAGTC
>JAWLBW010000117.1:0-13057 GCA_041687475.1 bacterium | reverse complement strand
GCCATTACCCGTGAAGCCGTCGACCGGTGGGTACGCACCGACAACTACGGGGCGTGGCGAAGGAAACAGAAACCTGCGGGGGGAAGGGGGTATGTGCCCGACCTCGATTTCGACGCCGGCTTCGACGAGGCGGGCTTCGACCGCGGCGGCAGGGGCTGGCGCGCACTGCGCTACGTGCCGTTTCCGGGAACCTTCTGGCCCACCAACGGGTCGACGTCCGATGTGTTCATCCGGCTTCCCCTTGCGTTTCGTTCCGACGCGCGCGGGCGCTTGAGCCGCGAAGTCTACAAAGCCAACCTGGCCGTCGTCGAAGCGTCGTTGAAGCTGCCTGCCATGATTGCGCGGCATACGGCGAAAGGGGCAGCCATGCCGGACTTCCCCATGGAGGCTATTGACGAGCGGGCGGTGGGCGCCGATCTCGATGGTGACGGAAAACTCGCCGTGGCTTCGCGCCTGTACCGATTGCCCGAACGATACTTCGGAGCGGCGGCGACCCTTCCGGTGGCGCCGCGCCTGTATCCGCCGGGAACGGAATTCTTTCACACGGTCAGGTACCTTGATCCGGCCGCGCCGGGGTTCATGGCCCGCCGCATGAAGGAAGTTCGCTACAGCCGCAAGTTCAAGATGGAGGGGCCGAGCCGCCTGGCCTTCCTGGCCGAGGAAGAGGTCGACGCACGGGCGAGGGGCGTCGTGCGCGTCACCCCCGGCGAACCGGGGGTGGGCTACGCCAACGAGCGGGGCTGGCTGTACTTGGGGTGGACTGAGGATGCACGGGGAAGGCTTCGGCCCCAGACGCATGAGGAACAGCGTTACTGCCTCGGCTGCCACGGCGGCATCGGCGTTACCCGCGACAATAGTTTTGCCTTTCCGCGCAAGCTGCCGGGCCCGGCGGGCTGGCGCGCCCAGTCGCTCGCGGGCATGGCCGACTACCCGTCGTTGGGGCAGACGCGGGGGCATGTACGCACCTATTTCGAACGGGTAGGCGGCGGCGACGAGTTTCGTGCGAACCGTGAAATTGCGACGCGTTTTTTCGTGGACGGTCGACTGCGAACCGCGCTGGTCGACGAGGCGGCGCCCGGCGGCACCCGCGATCTTGCGTGGCTGCTTCTGCCCGGCCCCGAGCGCGCCTACGACCTGAACCGCGCCTACATGCTGGTGGTGCGCGAGCAGAGTTTCGTGCGGGGGCGTGAAGCGGTCGTCGAGCCGCCGGCGAACACTCACGAGCGGTTATCGAACCGCGAAACGGAAAACGGCGCCGCGGGCCGCGTTTACCTCGACGGCACGTTGCTGCTCGACTTCGGCACGGGCGAGCAGGCGCGAAACGCTCGGTCGGGCGTACCGTCGACGGAAGTCACCCGGTAAGCGAAGAAACGCTCGCCGAATCGAATCGCGGGGTTCCCGCTGAAGCGATGGTTTTACGTTTTCCTTTGCAGAGATCGTGCAGCGACGCTGGTTTCTGCTACCATGACAGCGCCTTATCCGGAATACTTCTTTGCGTTCACCCACTTCTCAAGCAGGCGCGCTGCCCGGCGACGTTCTCCGTGCCATTGTCGACGCCGCCCCCGATGCCATTCTGCTGGTCGACGATCGGCAACGCATCGTCTTTGCGAACCGCACGACCGAGACGCTGTTGGGGTTCGGCCCCGACGAACTGCAGGGCCGAATGCTCGACCGGGTCATACCGGCCCGCTCGCGCGCCAGGCATGGCGGCTTCGTGCGGCAGTTTCTCGATGACCCGGCCGCCCGTTCCATGGGTAGAACGGCCAATGTCTCGGCGCTGCGGAAGGATGGGGTCGAAATTCCGGTCGACATCAGGCTTTCGGCGCTGAGCCTCGACAACCGTTCGATCGCCATGGCCATCATTCGTGATATCAGCCATATACGCGAGGCCGAGGCAGAGCTGCGCGCCTATTCCGAGCGGCTGCGCGAAGCCAATACCGAATTGCAGCGCCTGAACGCAGAGAAGAACGCATGGTTGGGCATTGCCGCCCACGATCTTCGCAACCCCCTGTCGACCGTGCTGGGCTGGACGAAGCTGCTGCAGCGCCACTTTACCGGCAACCCACCCGAAACCAACCGTCTCATGCTCGAGCGCATCGCCGGTTCGGCCCGTGCCATGCTGCAGCTGGTGAACGACCTGCTCGACGTCTCGGCCATCGAATCGGGCCGACTGCGGTTGAACCTCGAACCCATAGCGCCGGAAACGCTGCTGCCCGATGCCCTGGAGCTGCATAGCCGGTTGGCGGCCGAAAAACGTATTTCCATCGTGACCGAGGTCGACGAGGCGCTGCCGGGTATCGAGGGCGACCGGGCCAAACTCGGCCAGGTGGTCGACAACCTGCTCAGTAATGCCGTCAAGTATTCGCCAGAAGGTACGGCCATCAGGGTTCGCATATTCTGCGAGCGCGAGCGCATTCATTTCTCGGTGCACGATGAAGGGCCGGGCATTGCCCCGGCCGATCAGGCGAGACTCTTCCGCCCCTTCTCACGCGCTGCGGTGCGGCCCACTGGCGGTGAAAAGTCGACGGGGCTCGGCCTGGCCATCGTACGCCGTATCGTCGAGGCGCACAAGGGGGCCATTCAGGTGCACAGCGAGCCCGGCCGGGGCAGCATCTTCCGTTTCTGCCTTCCCCTGAAGAGCCGAGCCGACGCCGGAGTTGAAACCTGCGTCTGACGGAAAAAAGCCTGCGAAATGCGCGGGTGTGAGACCCCACTTTCTTCGCAGAGGTCGTCTCCGGCACCATGGGCGCCTGCTCGAAGCCCGTCGGCAAGGCCGGCCCCTGCCGTGGAAAGGAGTTCCCGATTATGGCAGTGTGTGGCTTTTTGAACGAGGGTCATTCATGCCTGTGTCGATTCGCCTGGGACTGTTCGCGGCGTTCTTTTTCCTGCTCGCTCCACAACTGCTGCACGCCGACGTGCCGACGCCGCGCGAGACCGCCGAGCGCTTTTACGGCGAGGTGGTCAACGAACGCAATTTCGACCTGCTGCCCGAGATACTGGGACCCCATTTCAAGAACCATTCCGACATACCGGGTGGTCGTGAAAACGGTGCCGAAGGGTTGGGCGAACGCCTCGAGACCCTGCAGAAGGCCTTTCCCGATTACCGGCTGACGGTGCAGGACATGCTGGTCGACGGCGAAACCGTGACGACGCGCGTTACCCTGCAGGGCACTCATAAGGGACCCCTGCCGGGCATACGACCCACCGAAAAACGCGTTTACACGACCGGTATCGAGATTCTGCGCATTCGCGAGGGCCGGGTTGCCGAACGGTGGGCCAACTACGACCTGCTCTGGGTTCTCGAACAGATGGGCATCGAGCCCCTGCTGCAGGCGCCCGCCACGCGGGTGGGGCCCGACGCCTGACCGTGCCGGACAACCGCTGTCATCCGCACGTAGTATAGTGTTCAGACGATTGCGCCGATGAACGCGCTCGGTGTGCGGGGGTGACTGTGTCACATGAATGGCGAATCGCACTGCAATTTGACAAAAGAAAAATAAGGCGCACCTCCGCTCCCCGAGCGGCTTGGCGGAAAGGGCCTCGAAAACCTTGACACTCACCCCACCGGTTGCGTTATGATCTGAGTCCCGACACAAGATATAGTGTCGGTGAGTGCCGGACACTACATTTGTAGTACCGAGGGTTTTCCGGGTTTTCTCTGCCCGAAAAACGGTTATCTCTTACATGTTTTGTAAATGGCTGGTTTCCCGGCCATTTCTTATTTTTCATATTTGCTACTTAGCCGGCTTCGCGTGCTTCACATGCACCGAGCCAGATCACCTGGGTCGCCCGCGGGCGGCCGTTTGTTCAGTAAGTGCCTTGGCAGGGGGGAATGGTGTTGACAAGGCGGAAAGTTGATTCGGAAGCAAGAACCAGTTCGGAGCGCCCATGAAAATCCCTCGTCTCTATACCAAGGCCGGCCAGGATCCATTCGAGAGCATCAAGTTCGCGAAGCGTACGTCGAAAATTTCGAACCCCGATGGTTCGGTGGTTTTCGAAGCCCGCGATATTGACGTTCCCGAATCGTGGAGCCAGGTTGCCGTCGACATCATTGCGCAGAAGTACTTCCGCAAGGCGGGCGTTCCGAAGGCGTTGAAGGCGGTCAAGGAAAAGGGCGTTCCCGCCTGGTTGCAGCGATCGGTGGCCGACGAAAAGACGCTTTCGCAGCTTCCTGAAGACGAGCGTTACGGCGGCGAAGTCGACTCGCGCCAGGTGTTTCGCCGGTTGGCCGGCTGCTGGACGTACTGGGGTTTCAAATTCGACTATTTCGATTCGGAAGAAGACGCGCACGCCTTCTACGACGAAATGACCTATATGCTGGCCGCGCAGATGGCCGCGCCGAACTCGCCGCAATGGTTCAACACCGGTCTTCACTGGGCCTACGGTATCGAGGGGCCGGCCCAGGGCCACTATTACGTGGATCCGAAGACCGGCGAGCTGCAGCGGTCGACCAGCGCCTACGAGCGTCCGCAGCCGCATGCCTGCTTCATTCAGTCGGTCGAAGACGATCTGGTGGGCGAAAACGGCATCATGGACCTGTGGGTTCGTGAAGCCCGCCTCTTCAAGTACGGTTCGGGCACGGGCACCAATTTCTCGAAGCTGCGCGGCGAGGGCGAGCGGCTTTCGGGCGGCGGCAAGAGCTCGGGCCTGATGAGCTTCCTGCGTATCGGCGACCGGGCCGCCGGCGCCATCAAAAGCGGCGGAACCACCCGCCGCGCCGCCAAGATGGTCTGTCTCGACATCGACCATCCCGACATTGAATCGTTCGTGAACTGGAAGGTCATTGAAGAGCAAAAAGTGGCTTCGCTGGTGGCCGGCAGCCAGCTGAGCAATCGCCACCTGAATGCGATCATGAAGGCCTGCCACAAGTGGCCCAACGACAGCGAGCGCTTCGAACCGAAGAAGAACTCCGACCTGAAGAAGGCGATTCGCGAGGCCCGGCTCGACCTGGTGCCCGAGAACTACATTCAGCGCGTCATTCAGCTGGCCCAGCAGGGTTATACGGAAATTTACTTTCCCACGTACGACACGAATTGGGATTCGGAAGCCTACGGCACGGTAGCCGGGCAGAACTCGAACAACTCGGTTCGCGTAACCAACGCCTTTCTGAAGGCCGTTGAAGACTCGGCCGAGTGGGTGCTCATGCGCCGCACCGACGGCAAGGTGGCCAAGCGCGTCAGCGCCCGCGATCTGTGGGACGACATTGCGTACGCCGCCTGGTCGAGCGCCGACCCGGGGCTGCAATACGATTCGACCATCAACGAGTGGCACACCTGCCCGGCCGACGGTCGCATCAACGCCTCGAACCCGTGCTCCGAGTACATGTTCCTCGACGACACGGCGTGCAACCTGGCTTCGGCCAACCTGATGAAGTTTCTCGACGTCAAAACCGGCGAGTTCGACATCGAGAGCTTCCGGCACGCCTGCCGCCTGTGGACGGTAGTGCTCGAGGTCTCGGTGCTGATGGCCCAGTTTCCCTCGCACGACATCGCGCGCCTTTCCTATGAGTTCCGCACGCTCGGCCTCGGCTACGCCAACCTGGGCACGCTGCTCATGGTGCAGGGCATTCCCTACGACAGCCCCGAGGCCTTCGCGATTTCGGGCGCCATTACGGCCATCATGACGGCCACCTCGTACGCGACCTCGGCCGAGATGGCCCGCGAGCTGGGCGCCTTCCCCGGTTACGAGCGCAACCGCGACAACATGCTGCGTGTCATTCGTAACCATCGTCGCGCCGCCTACAATGCCGAAGAGAAGGAATACGAGGGGCTGACCGTCAAGCCCATGGGCATCAACCCCCAGCACACCCCCGGCGAACTGCTGCGGGCCGCCCGCGAAGACTGGGACCGCGCCCTGGCCCTCGGCGAGCAGTACGGTTATCGCAATGCGCAGGTTACGGTGATTGCCCCGACCGGCACCATCGGCCTGGTCATGGACTGCGACACCACCGGCGTCGAACCCGACTTCGCCCTGGTCAAGTTCAAGAAGCTGGCCGGCGGCGGTTACTTCAAGATCATCAACCAGAGCGTACCCCGCGCCCTTGAAAAGCTGGGTTACGAAGACGACCAGATTCACGAGATCATTCGCTACGTGCGCGGCGCGGGCAATCTCGAAGGCGCGCCGCACATCGACCGGCAGAGTCTGCGCGACAAGGGCTTCGACGCCGAAACCCTCGACAAGGTCGAAGCGGCCCTGACCTCGGCCTTCGACATTCGCTTCGCCTTCAACCGCTTCACGCTCGGCGACGACTTCGTGCGCGGAAAGCTGGGACTGACCGACAAGGAGCTACTCGACCCGAAGTTCGACCTGCTTACCCACCTGGGCTTTTCGAAGGAAAAGATTGAAGCCGCCAACGATTTCATCTGCGGTCGCATGACCATCGAAGGCGCCCCGCACTTGAAAGATGAGCACCTGCCCGTGTTCGACTGCGCCAACAAGTGCGGCAAGTACGGCAAGCGCTTCATTCACACCACGGCGCACATCAAGATGATGGCGGCTGCCCAGCCGTTCATTTCGGGCGCCATCTCGAAGACCATCAACATGCCCAACGAGGCTACGGTCGAAGAGGTGAAGGAAGCCTACATGATGAGCTGGAAGTACATGCTGAAGGCCAACGCGTTGTACCGCGACGGTTCGAAGCTCTCACAGCCGCTCAGCGCCATCGCCATCGACAGCGACGTCGAAGAAGACGCTGAAGAAACCCGCGTCGAGCCGCAGTCGCCCGAAGTGCGCATTGCCGAGAAGATGATTTACCGCTATCTCGCCAAGCGCCGCCGCCTGCCCGACCGTCGCGCCGGCTACACCCAGAAGGCCGTTATCGGCGGCCACAAGGTGTACCTGCGCACCGGTGAATATGATGACGGCAGCCTGGGCGAACTGTTCATCGACATGCACAAGGAAGGCGCGGCCTTCCGCTCGCTGATGAACTGCTTCGCCATTGCCGTGTCGCTCGGCCTGCAGCACGGCGTTCCGCTCGAAGAGTTTGTCGAAGCCTTCGTGTTCACCCGCTTCGAGCCGAACGGCGTGGTCATGGGCAATCCCCATATCAAGATGTCGACCTCGGTCATCGACTACCTCTTCCGCGAGCTGGCCATTACCTACCTGGGACGCACCGACCTGGCCCAGGTGCAGCCCGAAGACCTGCGTCACGATACGCTGGGCAAGAAGGCCGAGCCCGAGTTCACCGATGAGGAAGAAGGCGATTTTGTCGACCCCCGTCAGCTCGGTCTGCGCCTGGCCCCCCGTCACAGCGATCACGTGAAGCCCTTTCCGACTGTCGAGCACGAGGCCAACGGCCATGCCAACGGAGCCAACGGAAACGGCGCCTATGCCGCCCAGGAAGTCGAAATGAAGCTCGACCATGCGCCGGTACCGGTTCCCCAGGTCGACGACCGCATGAGCCGCGTCATGGAAGCGCGCGCCAAGGGCTATGAAGGCGACCCCTGCCCCGAGTGCGGCGCCATGACGATGGTGCGCAACGGCACCTGCCTCAAGTGCATGAGCTGCGGCGGCACGAGCGGCTGCAGCTGAGGCACCAAGGCCTTCGGACAAATGAAAGGGACCGCGGCATTTGCCGTGGTCCCTTTTCCATTTTTCGGGGTATGGCGGCAACGGCGCCTCTGTCTGCGGCTGTCGGATAAGTGTTGCCGACCTGTGAGCGCAGGCGTTCGACGCACCAAAACCACGTTGGTAAGATGTGGTAGTCTGCAGACAAACGTGCTTCAGATGGGGTTGGGGAGCCGGGGGCGGAACGACCCTGAGCGCATTATCATTCAGGGGCACATGACCGAAGAAGGCAAGCCGTCGAGTAAGCCGACGCAGCAGGGAGAAGGCGCATCCGTCGTCTGCGAAGAGAAGGGGGCGGGGCGCCTGAACGCCGATCTCGAAAACCTGCTTGCCAGCATCGACACCGCAATTCTCATTCTCGACGCACAGAAGCGTATCCTTCGCTTTTCGCCGTCAGCAGAACGCCTGCTGCACGTCGACGCTCACGACTTGGGAAAAACCTTCGGCGACCTGCGCCCGGGCATCGACCTCGGGTTTCTTTCCGGGCGCTTCGACGAAGTGGCCGCAGGCCGAACGGTCGAGCAGGAACTGGCCGACCATACGGGGCGCTGGTTTCGGGTTCGCCTTCTTCCTTATCGCGTAGCAGGCGAGCGAATTGCCGGGTGGGTTCTTGTCTGCGACGACATCGACGATGTCAGAAAAGCCCGCGCGGCAGAACAGAAGTTGAAGCAGCTCTACGAGCTGCACGTGCAGAACGTAGAAGACTTCGCCATCTTCATGCTCTCGCCCGAGGGCCGGATCAGCATCTGGAACCCCGGGGCCGAACGGGTTACCGGTTACACGACCGCCGAAATTCTGGGCAGCGAGCTTTCGACCTTCTTTCTTTCCGACGACAACGCTGCCGGTCTTCCCTCCCGCTTTCTCGAGGCGGCCCGGAAAGATATTCGCTATCGCGACGAGCGCTGGTTGTGCCGGAAGGGCGGCGTGCGCTTTCGTGCAAATCTGCTTGTGACGGCGCTGCGTGACGAAGGAGGAGGCCTGTCGGGCTTTTCCGTGGTGGCTCGCGACGTAACGCGCCAGTATACGACCGAGCAGGCGCTGCGGGCGAGCGAAGCCCGTTTTCGCAGCGTGGCTCAGTCGAACATGATAGGCATGCTCTTCTGGAATCTCGACGGCCGAGTCGAAGACGCCAACGCCAGGTGGCTTGGAATGACCGGCTTTACTGTCGAAGACCTGTCAAAAGGCCTGCGCCTGAACGACGTTGTTCTCGACGCCGAGGGGGTGCGCGCCGGGCGGCTGCAGGAACTGCGCGAACACGGTTCGGTGGGTCCGTATGTCAGACGGGTGACCCGAAAGGACGGCACATGGTTCACAGGTCTTGTCGGGGCGGCGCTGCTCGACGCCGAACGCGGAGAGGCGGTCGGTTTTCTTCTCGATATCAGCGAGCAGCAGCGGGCCGAACACGCCGTTCGTTTTCTTTCCGAACTCAGCCGCAAGCTGGCCGAGCACATGGACATTGAGGCCAACCTCGAGATTCTTGCCCGACAGTGCGTGCCCGAGCTGGCCGACTTTACAGTGGTGGCGCTGCGGCGGGAAGACGGCCCCGCCATTATCAGCACGGTGGCCCGCGACGAGAAAGACAACGCCGAGATCAGGCGGTTGGCCGAACAGTATCGATTCGAGGGGCCCGCCGAACACGGCCTGGCCTCGGTGCTACAGCATGGGCGTCCCGAATATGTTCCTGTTATCGACGAGGCCTTCATCGAAAGCCTGCCGCTCGAAGCGCGCGACGCCGTGCGCAGCCGAAAGCTGCGTTCCTATATTGCCGTGCCCTTTTCGTTCGAAGGCAAGGTACTGGGCGCCATGGTGCTTGTATCGACCACCCGCCGCTTTACCGAAGCCGACTACGCGCTTGCCCGGGAAGTGGGTCACCGCGGGGCCCTGGCGATACAGAATGGCAGGCTTTACAAGGGCGCCCGTGACGCGCTGCAGATTCGTGAAGACTTTCTGGCCATGGGAAGTCACGAACTGCGCACGCCGCTTACCGCCCTTTCGCTTCAGTTCGAAGACCTGCGGCGGCATCTGCCCTCCGACGACGAAAACGTGGCCAGGAAGGTTGCGCGTTTGCGGCGACAGATTGGACGGCTTGAACGGCTCATCGAGCAGCTTCTCGACGTGTCGGCGATTACCGCAGACCGGTTGGTGTTGTCTCGTCGCGAGGTCGATCTCGCGCAACTTGCGCACGAGGTCGTCGAATCGTTTGCGGTAGAGTACAAGTCGCGAAACGTAGCGCTCACACTGCATGCACCCGAGCCTGTCTTGGGCTGGTGGGACCCCGATCGCCTCGAGCACGTATTCGAAAATCTGCTTTCCAACGCGTTGAAGTATGGGGCCGGCAAGCCCGTCGACGTTACCGTCGAGGGGGTAAACGGCGAGGCAAGGCTTACGATTCGCGATCAGGGTATCGGTATCGAACCCGAGGCCCTTGAGCGTATCTTCGGTCGCTTTCAGCGCGCTACCGCAGACCAGAATTACGCCGGATTCGGCCTCGGTCTGTGGATATGCCGCGAAGTAGTCGAGCGCTCGGGCGGGCGCATCGAAGTGCGCAGCCGGCCGGGCGTTGAAACCGTTTTCACCATACACCTTCCGCGGAAAAGCAGCGCTTCCTGACGTCGCTTCTGCGTTCAGTCTGCGCAAGGGCTCACTCGACCATCGTATACTGACGCTTCAACCAGGCGCTCAGCCCGTCGAGACCCGGAAACAGAACGCGCTCGGTAATGTTGGCCTGATCGAGCTTGTCGCGAATCTCGCCCTTGAGTCCCGCCGGAATCCGAATGCGCCGCCATATCTCCTTCCGCTGTACGAGCCACCGCTCTACGTTTACGTCGGCGTGCGAAGCCACCGAATGCAGGGCGAACTGGTTGGTAACCCGGTCGTCGAGGGAAGGCGGTTCGAAGAAGAGCAGGAAAGGGTCGGCCGACAGTGACGAGAAGCGGCGCAGGGTCGGCGCCAGCCGGGTCAGCGTCTCGACGGTGAAGACGTCGGCGCCCTCTTCCTCGAGAAGCGCTCTCACTTCGCGTGGAAGCTGCCGGTGTACCTTGACGAAGTCGACCGCCTGGATGAGGCCGTCGCACCCCGAGCGATGGTCGTCGCAGGTCACGAAGTGCAGGGCAACCTGCGGAGAGAACGTCCAGTCGAGCAGCCGCGTCGGCAGGCCGTGATGTTGCCCCAGCGACAGCCAGAACCATACCGAGTCGGCCGGCGCGGCAGCGGTGGCGGCGGCCCGGTACGCGTATTTGCGGAAGTTTCGCAGAAGATGGTGTTCGCGCTCGGCAAAGCGCGGACCCGTTCGCCACAGACTGGGGCAGAGGGGCCAATGCGCATCGGGCACGCCGCGAAAGGCGAAGGTCGAGCGATACCGCCTGAGGCTCGGCTGATACGAACCCGCGAAGAGTTCTTCGTTCAGCTGCGCCCACGATTGAACCACGACTTCGTTCGGCCCCACCATGCGTCCATGCTCGGGTAGCCCGCGGGCACGGACAAGGCCGCGCAGCCGCCCGGAAAGCCCTGCACGCCATGTGCGGCGGCCCGGTCGCGATTGGGGCGAAGCAATCGCGGCTGGTACAATAAGCGCTTCGCAACACGGCACGGAGGAACCAGCGTGAAGATTTTTGCCGACGGACTGTTCAAGGACAAGGTGGCCATCGTTACGGGCGGCGGCGCGGGCATCGGCCTGGCCATTGCGCGCGAGCTCGGCTCGCTGGGCGCGAAAGTCGCCATTTCGGGCCGCAACGCCGAGAAGCTCGCACAGGCCGAAGCCGAGCTGAAGGAGCGGGGCATCGAGGTCTTCTGGAAGACCTGTGACATTCGTAAGGCCGAAGAAGTCGACGCCATCGTCGACGCCGTAATCGAGCGCTTCGGCAAGATCGACATTCTGGTCAACAACGCCGGCGGCCAGTTTCCCTCGCCCGCCGAAATGATCTCGCCCAACGGGTTTGCCGCCGTGGTCAACAACAACCTGAACGGCAGCTGGAACATGACTCGCGCCGTGGCCACGAAGTGGATGATCGAAAACGGCGGCGGAAAGATCTGCACCATCGTCGCCAATATGTGGAAGGGCTTTCCGGGCATGGTGCACACCGGCGCGGCCCGCGCCGGCGTGGTCAACATGACCAGGACCCTGGGCACCGAGTGGGCCAAGTACAACATTCAGGTCACGGCCGTGGCGCCGGGCACCATTCAGTCGACGGGCATGAAGCAGTACCCGCCCGAGCTGGTGGCGACGAGCCGTCACGCCATTCCGGCCAAGCGCCTCGGTTCCGAAGAAGAAGTGGCCTGGTCGGTCGCCTACATGGTGTCGCCGGCTTCGGACTTCATTACGGGCGAGACCCTGTCCATCGACGGCGGCGCCCAGAATTGGGGCGATATCTGGGCCGTCGACGATTACCTCGGCGGCGACGAAGCGGCGGCCGAAAAGACGGCGTCGTATCGCGATCCCGAGCGTAAGGACTGACGCGCCAAGGATTGACGAAGACTTTTCCGGAGGGCGGAACGCTCTACGGCAACATGTTCGGGAAAAGGGGAAACCGGTTCACGGTTTCCCCTTATTTTTATGCCCGGAATTCAAAGGGAAAAGCGAAGGGGTTGCCTTGCGCCTGCGCGGTGGGCGGGCGATGATAAGGACATGCGCAGATTCGGTCATTCGCTCCTGGCCTTTTCGCTCGTCGGGCTGACGAGCGCATGCGACCCGGTGCCCGACGGCACCTTCCGACCGCCGGGCGGGCTTGCGACGCCTGTCGATAGAACCGGGCGCCTTGCCATCGACGCCGTGCTGTATACGCCCGGCTACGGGGTCTTCCGCACGGTGCGCGAGGGGCTTTCGTCATACCTGCGGGCCGCCACCGAGGCCGTCGAAGTGCACGGGTGGACGGCCGAACGCGTCGTCGAGCCCGTCGACAACGTGCAGGTCGTCTTTGCCTGGCACGACGGCGAACGCGAACGCACGGCCGAGTGGGAGCTGAACGGTTGGGGCGTGTGGCCGCTGAACGACGAAGCGCGCTATCTTTCCATGTACCCGCCCATGGACTCGCTCGACGAGTAACGGTCTGCCCTGCATCGGGGTCGCACGCCAACGAAGCGAGCCGAGACGCATGCTCTAACGCGCCCGGGCCCGGCGGATAGACGTTGTCATTGCGCGGAAGCGCTTCCCCCTGTAGACTCTTCTCTTTTTCCCGCGTTTCACCGGGCGTCAGCCCTGCCCGAGTACGTATTTTCGCAAGGTCTTTGCCATGAAAGCGCAGTTACTGAAGTTCGCGTTGCTCGCCGTCGGCGTGTTGGGGCTCTTTCCCGCACGGGCCGGCGCCGTCGATTACATCATTGACCCCGACCATTCGCGCGTCGAGTTTCGCATTCGGCATCTGATCACGAAGGTCACCGGTCACTTTCAGGAATTCGAAGGCGCGTTCACCTACAACGCCCATGACGTGACCACGTCGACCTTCAAGGCGGTCATCAACGCGATCTCGGTAACCACCAACCACCCGAAACGCGA
>JAWLBW010000116.1:0-13095 GCA_041687475.1 bacterium | reverse complement strand
CTTCATTCCGCCGCGAAAGCGGGCTGACCGCCGTCGGGTAATGCGTGATGAACGTGGGGTCGACAATTTTCGGCTCGACCAGTTCATCCATCAGTTCGACATGCAGTTTACCAAGAAAGCCCTTTTCGGTAGGGTACTGCGCACGCAATTTTGCGGGATCGAGCTTCACGCCGTTGCGCTGGAAGACTTCGAGCAGGTAATCGGCGTCGTTCAGTCGGGCGGCGTCGAGCCCGAGCACCTCGGTAAGCGCCTCTTCAATGCGAAGACGCTTGAACGGCGCGGCGAAATTCAGCTGCTGACCCTGATAGTCAAGGGTGGTTTCTCCCCGCAGGGATTTGACCAGGCCACTCAACATCTCTTCGGTCAGGCTCATCAGATCGTCGAACGTGGCATAGGCCTGATAGAATTCGAGCATGGTGAATTCCGGATTATGCCGGGTGCTGATGCCTTCGTTGCGGAAGTTACGGTTGATCTCGTACACCCGCTCAACGCCACCCACCACGAGCCGTTTCAGATAAAGCTCGGGCGCGACGCGCAGATACAATTCCATATCGAGCGCGTTGTGATGCGTCACGAACGGACGCGCCGTGGCGCCCCCCGGAATCGGCTGCATCATCGGCGTTTCGACCTCCATGTAACCACGGGCGTCGAGAAAGTCGCGAATGAAACGGATGGCCCGATTTCGCACGCGAAAGGTCTCGATTACCTCTTCGTTGGCGATGAGGTCGACATACCGCTGCCGATAGCGGGTTTCGACGTCGGACAGCCCGTGCCACTTCTCGGGCAGGGGTCGCAGGCCCTTGGTAACGATACGAACAGACTCGGCCTCGATGGTCAGCTCATTCGTCTTCGTGCGGAAGAGGCGCCCCGTGGCAAGCACGAAATCGCCCACTTCCATGAGCTTGAATACCTCGAAGGCTTCGGGACCGATGATGTCCTTCTTCACGAAGATCTGCATGCGCCCCGAGGCGTCACGCAGCGACATGAAAGCCGCCTTGCCGAACGAGCGCAGGGCCATGGCGCGGCCGGCAATGGTAAACTTTTTCCCCACCTGCTCGAGGGCTTCGCCCTCGGTCTCGCCGTATTCGCCCAGAATGTCGGCGATGCGATCACGCTCGCCCACGTCGTTCGGATACGGATTGATGCCCTTTTCCCGCAGCGCTTCCATCTTGGCGATGCGCTGGCGAATCTGTTCGTGCTGTTCCTGGCGTTCGTCAATCGTGGTCATAGGTCATACTTCGCTGCCGGCTTCGCCGGCCGCAAGGGCGCGTTCACTGCGCTTACCCTTGAGATAGGCTTCGATGAAGGTGTCGATGTCGCCGTCGAGCACCCCGCTTACATTGCTGGTTTCCTCACCGGTACGCAGATCCTTGACCATCTGATATGGCTGCATCACATAGCTGCGAATCTGGTTGCCCCACCCGATATCGGACTTGGTGCCCTCGAGCGCCTCGGCTTCCTTGCGTTTTTCTTCTTCGCGCTGTTCGTACAACCGCGCCTTGAGCATCTTCATGGCCTGCTCGCGATTCTGGTGCTGCGAGCGCTCGTTCTGACAGGCCACGACGATTCCGGACGGAATATGCGTAAGGCGCACGGCCGAGCTGGTCTTGTTCACGTGCTGACCACCGGCGCCGCTGGCTCGGAAGACGTCCATCTGCACGTCCTTGTCGAGAATTTCGATTTCGGCGTCGTCATCCAGCTCCGGATAAACGAAAACCGAGGCGAAGCTCGTGTGCCGACGCTTGTTCGAGTCGAACGGGCTGATGCGCACCAGGCGGTGAATGCCGATTTCGGCCCGCAGGAATCCGTAGGCGTATTCGCCCTCGATACGCAGGGTCGCGTTCTTGATGCCGGCTTCTTCGCCCGAGAGCTCGTCGAGCAGCTCGACCTTGAAACCCCGGGCTTCGGCCCAGCGCGCATACATTCGCATGAGAATCGAGGCCCAGTCCTGCGCCTCGGTGCCGCCCGCGCCCGAGTTGATGACGAGCAGCGCGTTGTTGGCGTCGTGCTTGCCAGAGAGCATGCGTTTGAACTCGAGGGTCGAAATGCCCTTTTCGATGACCTCGATGTTGCGCTCTACTTCTTCAAGCTCGTTTTCGTCGCCGGCTTCCTGCGCCAATTCGTGCAGCACCTCGACGTCGTCGACCTGCTGCTGCAGACGGCGCCAGTTGTCGATGTCGCGCTTGTACTCGGTCTGCTTGCGCACGATATCCTGCGCACGCTTCGGATCTTCCCAGAACTCGGGGTTGCTGGCTAGTTCATCCCACTCTTTGACCTGGATTTCCTTGTTACCCAAGTCAAAGATACCTCCATAGCTCACCGAGCCGGTTGCGGAATTCGTTCGTGATTTCCATCGGAATCTCCATTCGTATTCGTATCGGCGCCCTTCCGGCGGCGGCGTACCGCCGGCACGGAAAGCGCCGTCAAGATCAGCGTAGCATAGGCGAATACGTCGCCGTAACGCGTATATATCGTCGGAGCACGCTGCAGGCCGATGGATTCGACCATGGTGCTCTCTTCAAAAATGGCCAGGGGCTCACGCATCGAACCGTCGGCGTCGATAACCGCCGTGACCCCGGTGTTACCCGCCTGCAGCACGGGCACGCGGTTTTCGACGGCGCGCAGCACGGCCATCGAGACATGCTGGTACGTGGCCGACGTGCGCAGGAACCACGCATCGTTGGTGATGACCGTCAGGAAATCGGCCCCGTCCTTCACGAACAGGCGCGCCTCGTCGGGAAAGATGCTTTCGAAACAGATGAGCGTTCCGAAACGGGCCCCCGGCACCGCCAGCACCCGCCTGCGCTCGCCCGGCACGAAGTTACCCACGGCCGGAATGAGTCGCTCGATCCACCCGAACGCCCACGGCAGCGGCAGATACTCGCCGAACGGCACGAGGTGCATCTTGTCGTACCACGCAATGAGACCGCCCTCGCTGTCGAGCAGATAGGCCCGGTTGAGAAACCGCGGTTTTTCGTTACGGACTTCAACGGCGGGCGCGCCGATGAGCGCCGGCACTCCCGTATCGCGCACGAGGCGCTGCAAACGCATCGATTCGCCCTCGCGCCCCGGGCGGAAATAAAACGGCGCCGCCGTCTCGGGCCAGATGATGAGCTCGGCGCCGGCCCCGGCCGCCTCACGAGCCAACCGGTCGTAAATATCGAGCGTCTTGACGCGGAATTCGTCGTCCCATTTCAGACTCTGCTCGATGTTGCCCTGCAGCAGCGCCACCTTCAGCGAACGATCGGGCCCCTCGCCCACGTCGCGGAAGGCCGAGTAGCGGGCATTACCGTACAGAAGAACGGCGGCGACGACCACCAGCGCCGTCACGGCCGGAGTCAGGTTGCGGCGGGTACGCAGGTAATCGACGGCGGCCACGATACCGGCACTGGCCAGCACGAGCACGAACAGCAGCCCGTCGATACCCGTGATGTCGACCATCTGAATGACCCGGGTCAACCGATACTGCGAGTAGGCCGGGTGCCCCCAGGGAAACCCGGTAAACAGTACCCCGCGCACCCACTCGCCGGCGGTAATGAGCACGGGCAGGGTCCAAAGCATCGACAGCCGCGGAAAGGCGAGTTCAACGCGCCGGGCCCACCAGAAGGCGACGCTCATGAACAGCGCGCAATACGCCGTAAGCAGCGTCATGGGAATCCACGACAGGGCAATCGGCACCCCGCCGTACACGCGCACCACAACCTCGATCCAGTACAGCAGCACGGCAAAGGCCACGAAGTGCGCGGCGTAGGCAAGCTTGAACACCCGCCCGGGCGTCTGCCCCCGCACCGCAAGGATAAGGGGAACCCAGGCAATCCACGCAAGCAGGTTCCAGTCGACCTTGGGTTGCGATAGACCAAGCAACAGACCGGTAGCCACGGCGGCGCCCCACGGCGCCCATGCGGGAAGCGGTTTCGTCACCAGGTCACCGCCAGTTCACCCGAAACGCTGCGGAAGAACAGCGTTCCGCTCGTTGTGCTTACCGGCAGGGGAAAATGAACCTGGTACATCTGGCGCCACGGGGTCCAGTAGGGAAAAAAGTACCTGAACCAGGAATCGCTTCGCGTCAGGTTTTCGATTCGCTCGGGAGCGACTTCGACGGCGTCGCCGTGGCGAAAGGCCATCGACCACAACTCGCCGCGACCGGCCGGACGCACGACTTCGAGATTCGAACCGGTCAGGGCTACCACGAAGGCCACCGAACGGGGCAACAGATTCTCATCGGTAGCCGCGCCGCCGTACACCCGCAGGTGCTCCTGCTCGAACGCCTCGCGAAAGGCAGGCGTCAGCATGGTGGCGTGCATCTTCACCGGCACGTTGAAGCCCCGCGACAGGTCGTCGCTGCGGGTTGCCTCGACCAGCGCATCCTCATAGGCATTCGAAGCGCTTACTTCGCGCTTGGCCGGCACCGGCGAATACACCGCGCATGCACCCAGGGTCAGGGCTGCAGCCAGAATGAGAATACGCGTCATTTCTATCAGTCGCCCGTGTGAAACTCGCTCTTACCGAACAGGGCCATCAGCCGATAGCCCGCGGCCTCGATGGCTTCGCGACCACCTTCCTGGCGATCGACCAGCGCTACCACACATGATACATGATACCCTTCGGCACGAATACGGTCGCAGGCTTTCAGCGCACTTCCGCCGCTGGTTACGACATCTTCGAGCACGGCGACCGAGGCTCCGGGGGGAATGTTCGAGCGTCCCTCGATCCACTGCCCCGTGCCATGCCCCTTGGGCTCCTTGCGCACGATAAAGGCGGGCACGGGCCGGCCTGCGTGAAACGAGGCAATGCTTGTCGCCGTGGCCAGCGGGTCGGCCCCCAGGGTCAGCCCACCCACGGCCTGAACGCGCAGGCCCGAATGCTCGATGGCCTTCCACATGAGCCGGCCGATAAGCCAGGCACCCTCGGCATGCAGCGCGGTCTGCTTGCCGTCGAAGTAGAAACTGCTGCGGCGGCCCGAAGTCAGAATCACCTCGCGCTTCTGGTAGCTGCGCTCACGAATGATTTCTGCCAGTCGCTCGCGCTCGGTCTGCGTGTTGCTCGTGCTCATACTTCGAACAATCGTAACTGCGGGGTGGGGCGTTCAATAATGGGAACGCGGTAATTTCCGGTAAAGCACGCGTTGCAGTAACCGCTGCGACCGGCGACCTTTGCCAATCCGTCGACGCTCAGGTAGGCCACCGAATCGGCGGTAATGTAGGTTTCGATTTCCTTGAGCGAGTGCGTTGCCGCAATGAGTTCCGACTTCGTGGGCGTGTCTATGCCGTAGTAGCAGGGGCTGATGATCGGCGGCGACGACAGACGCAGGTGCACCTCGGCAGCCCCCGCCTGACGCAGCATCTTCACGATCTTGCGCGAGGTGGTGCCTCGTACCAGCGAGTCGTCGACCACCACGACACGCTTGCCCTTCAGGTAGTTGCGAAGCGCATTGAGTTTGATCTTCACCCCGAAGTGACGAATGCTCTGATGGGGTTCGATGAAGGTGCGGCCCACGTAGTGGTTGCGAATGAGCCCAAGTTCGAAGGGCAGACCGGCTTCCTGCGCGTAGCCGATGGCGGCGGGAACGCCCGAGTCGGGCACCGGTATGACCAGGTCGGCCTCGACCGGATTTTCGCGGGCCAGCTGCGCGCCGAATTCCTTGCGGGTTTCGTATACGTTGTGCCCGAAAATGTAGCTGTCGGGACGGGCAAAATAAATCTGTTCGAAGACGCAGCGGGCCGGCTCGACTTTCTCAAAGGGAAAGAAGGAATCGACCCCCTTCTTGTCGATGACGACGACCTCGCCCGGCTCGATTTCACGCACGTACTCGGCCTCGATGAGATCGAGGGCGCAGCTTTCACTCGCCAGCACCCAACCGTCGCCGACCTTACCCAGAACCAGGGGCCGGAAACCATACGGGTCACGTGCGCCGATGAGCTTGTCTTCGGTCAGGAAGCAGAGCGAATACGCCCCCTGCACGCGCTTGAGCGACTGGGCGATTCTGTCTTCGAGGCGCAACTCCTTGCTCAGGGCAATGAGATGCACGATGACCTCGGTATCCATCGTCGACTGGAAGATGGAACCGTAGGCTTCAAGCTCGTCACGCAGCGCGAGGGCGTTGGTAAGATTGCCGTTGTGCGCGATGGCGATGGCCCCGCGCGAATACTCGACCACGAAGGGCTGGGCATTCTTCAGATGCGACGACCCGGCCGTCGAATAGCGCACATGGCCGATGGCCGCCGAGCCGGGCAGCTTGTCGAGCACCTCGGCATTGAAGATATCGGCGACAAGTCCCATCTGCCGATGCGAATGCAGACTGTAGCCGTCGGTTGAAACGATGCCGGCGCTTTCCTGGCCCCGATGCTGCAGCGAATACAGCCCGAGGTAGGTCAGATTCGATGCCTCGGGATGTCCGAAGATACCGAATACACCGCAGTGATCGCGAAAATGTTCGTCAAATATATCAGCCATGGGTCCCTTGCTCGAATACCTGAGCGAAACCATTGCGCCAGAGATGATTGATCTCGGCGACCGGAATATCAATCATGCCTTCAATGACCAGTCGGCTGCCGCCGACCGTACCGAGACGCGATGCCGGCAGCCCCACCGAGGCAGCCTTGTCGAGAACGCGTTTCGCATGAATGGCGGGAACGGATAGTATATAGCGCGACTGGCTTTCCGAAAAGAGATGAACGTCGGGTCGCAAGCCGCCTTCGAGGCGAACAGTCGCGCCGCGCGGCTCGGCTCCCGTGATGCAACATTCGGCCAACGCGGCGGCCAGGCCGCCCTCCGAAACATCGTGCGCCGAGCGCGCTTGACCTTCCTGAATAACGTCGCGCACGAACTGCTGCACGGCCTTTTCACGAATCAGGTTGAGCTGGGGCGCATCGCCGGCCACCCGCCCGTGAACGACCTGCAGGTATTCGCTGCCGCCGATTTCTTCGAGCGTCTCGCCGATGAGCAGAATAACGTCGCCGTCGTTGGCAAATCCTTGGGCCGTACGCTTTTCGACATCGTCGAGCAACCCGACCATGCCGATCATGGGCGTGGGGTAAATGCCGACGCCGTTGGTTTCGTTGTACAGGCTCACGTTTCCGCTGACCACCGGCGTCTCGAGCACGTCGCAGGCCTCGCGAATGCCTTCGATGGCCTCGACGAACTGCCACATGATTTCGGGGCGTTCGGGGTTGCCGAAATTCAGGCAGTCGGTAATCGCCAGCGGACGACCGCCCACGGCGCTCACATTGCGGGCCGTTTCGGCAACGGCAATGGCGGCGCCCCGGCGCGGATTCAGGTAGCAATACCGCCCGTTGCAGCCGCTCGAGAGCGCGACGGCCTTCGAGGTGCCCTTGATGCGCACGACCGCGGCGTCGCCGCCCGGTCCCTGCACGGTGTTGGTCTGCACCATGTGGTCGTACTGCCTGAAAATCCACTCTTTCGAGGCAATGTTCGGCGACGCGACGACCTTACGGAAGGCCTCGTCGAGATCGGGCATGGGCAGCGAAGCGACGTCGAGCGCACGTACCTCGTCGAGCCATGCCGGACGCTCGTACGGACGATTGTACTTGGGCGCCTCATCGGCCAGCGGACCGACTTCGAGGTCGGCAATCTGTTCACCGTGCCAGAACAGCTCGGCCCGGCCCGTCTCGGTAACTTCGCCGATGGCGACGCAATCGAGATCCCACTTGTCGAAAATCTTCTTGACCTCGTCTTCGGCACCCTGGCGAACAACCACCAGCATGCGCTCCTGGCTTTCGCTGAGCATGAGCTCGTAGGGCGTCATGCCCTCTTCGCGCATGGGCACGCGGTCGAGGTGCATGCGAATGCCGGAACCGGCCCGGCCGGCCATTTCCATCGACGAGCTGGTCAGCCCCGCGGCACCCATGTCCTGAATGCCCACGACCAGGTCGGTCTCGAACAGTTCGAGGCAGGCTTCGAGCAGCAGCTTTTCGGTGAAGGGGTCGCCCACCTGCACCGTCGGACGCTTCGATTCGGTTTCTTCACTGAATTCGGCGCTGGCCATGGTCGCGCCGTGAATGCCGTCGCGTCCGGTCTTCGAACCGATGTAGAAAATGGGATTTCCGACGCCCGAGGCGGTGCCCTTGAAGATACGGTCGGCCCTAACGAGGCCCACCGTCATGGCGTTGACGAGAATGTTGCCGTTGTACGAGGCGTCGAACTGGGTGTCGCCGCCCACGGTGGGCACGCCCATGCAGTTGCCGTAGCCGCCGATGCCGTGCACCACGCCGTTGACCAGATAGGGCGTCTTCGGGTGATCGGGCGCACCGAAGCGCAGGTTGTTCAGGTTGGCGATCGGCCGCGCCCCCATCGTGAACACGTCGCGCAGAATGCCGCCGACACCGGTGGCCGCACCCTGATACGGTTCGATGTACGACGGATGGTTGTGGCTTTCCATCTTGAAGACGACGGCCAGCCCATCGCCGATATCGACCACGCCGGCGTTCTCGCCCGGTCCCTGAATGACCTGGGGGCCTTCGGTCGGAAGCTTGCCGAGGTGGGCGCGCGAACTCTTGTACGAGCAGTGCTCGCTCCACATGACCGAATAAATGCCGAGCTCGGTAAAGTTCGGCTCGCGCCCCATCAGTTCTACGATGCGATCGTATTCCTCGGACTTGAGTCCGAACGAAATCGCCTGACTGCGCATATCGCTCATATGCCCACCTTCGAAAGAACACCCTCGAACACCTTGCGGCCGACCGTATTACCCAACAGGGCGTCGGCGCAACGATCGGGGTGGGGCATCATGCCCAGCACGTTGCGGCTGCGGTTGATGATGCCGGCAATGTTGTTCACCGAACCGTTGGGGTTCGACTCGGGCGTCAGACGCCCCTCGGCATCGCAGTACTGAAATACGATCTGCCCCTCGTCTTCCAGCTCCTTGAGCGTACCGGGGTCGGCCACGTAATTGCCGTCGTGGTGCGCGACGGGCATTTCGACCACTTCGCCGTTACGGAACAGGTGCGTGAACGGCGACCGTGTGTTGGACACGCGCAGGTACTGGTTCTTGCACACGAACTGCAGCGACTGATTCGAAATGAGCGCGCCGGGCAGCAGCCCGGCCTCGGTCAGAATCTGAAAGCCGTTGCAGATGCCGATGACCGGCCGGCCCGCGGCCGCGAAGCGACGAACCTCTTCCATGATGGGCGACTGCTTGGCGATGGCGCCGCAGCGCAGATAATCGCCGAACGAAAAGCCGCCCGGCACGACGACGCAGTCGAGACCGCGCAACGAGGTTTCCTTGTGCCAGACATAACGAACCGGCTGGCCGATCTGCTCAATGGTGTTGAAGCAGTCGGCATCGCAGTTCGAGCCGGGAAAAACGAGTACGCCGAACTTCATTCGAATTCGTAACGATAAGATTCAATAACGGTATTGGCCAGGAGCTGCTCGCACATGCGCTTGACGCGCTCCTCGGCCTGCTCGCGCTCGCCTTCGAGGTCAAGGGTAATGACCTTTCCGACGCGCACCTCGGAGACCTCGTCGAAACCGAGCGAGGCCAGCGAGTGCTGAATCGCCTTACCCTGCGGATCGAGAACGCCTTCCTTCAAATTCACAAAGACACGTACACGCATTGTTCACCCACCCACGCGACGGAGCATTTCCTGATAAGCTTCTTCGACGCCGCCCAGGTCGCGACGGAAGCGATCCTTGTCGAGCCTTTCGTTGGTTTTCTTGTCCCAGAAGCGGCAGGTATCGGGCGAAATCTCGTCGCCGAGCAGAATCTTGCGCTTGTGGCGACCGAATTCCAGCTTGAAGTCGACGAGCAGAATGCCGCGCTTGTCGAAGTAGGGCTTGAGCACCGAGTTGACCTTCAGGGCCATCTCTTCGATCTTCTTGAGCTCGGCCGGCGTGGCCAGCTTGAGCGCGGCAATGTGATAGTTGTTGATGAGCGGATCGCCCAGATCGTCGTCCTTGTAGTAGAACTCGACGATGGGCTTCGCAAGACGAACGCCTTCTTCGACCCCAAGGCGCTTCGACAGGCTGCCGGCATACACATTGCGAACGACGACTTCGATCTTGATGATTTCGAGCTTGCGAACAAGCTGCGCACGATCGTCGAGCAATTGCACCATGTGCGTGGGCACGCCCTTGGTCTCAAGCATGTTGAACAGGGTGGCGCTCATGCGGTTGTTGATGACGCCCTTCCCCATAATGGAGCCCTTTTTCTGGGCGTTGAAGGCGGTGGCATCATCCTTGAAGTGCTGAATGACGAGATCCTTGTCGCTGGTGGCATAGACGATTTTGGCCTTGCCCTCGTACAGCTTCTTCTTCTTCGTGGGAACCGGAGCGCTTTTCTTTCGAGCAGCCATTGCTAAACCTTAGTGGGAGAGGTGGTTTTCTCCGCCTCGAGACTGTGGAAACACCCCTGCGGTCGACGCCCGACGACGTCGCCCGCCTGAGATTCCCAATCCCTCACCCGGGGAGTAAACGTATAATTTTACCAATTCGGCGACGTGGCGTCACACTGATCGTCAGGCCTCGCCGAATACCCGCTTGAAGATAGTGTCGACGTGCTTGGTGTGGTAGCCCATGTCGAAAAGACCGTCGAGTTCGGCGGCCGAAAGACGGGCCGAAACCTCTTCGTCGCCGGCCAGTTCGGCCCGGAAGTCGGCGCCCTGTTCCCACACCTTCATGGCGTTGCGCTGCACGGCCGCATAGGCCTGTTCGCGCGTCAGCCCCTTGTCGACCAGGGCCAGCAGCACGCGCTGCGAGAAAATGAGGCCGCGCAGCTTGTTCAGGTTGGCTTCCATGTTCTTGGGGTAGACAACCAGCTTGCGGATGACGCCCTCAAGGCGGCGCAGGCCGAAGTTCAGCGTCACGGTGGCGTCGGGGCCGATGAGGCGCTCGACCGACGAATGGCTGATGTCGCGCTCGTGCCACAGGGCCACGTTTTCCATGGCGGGTATGCTGTAGCCCCGCACCAGGCGGGCCAGACCGGTCAGGTTTTCGGTGAGCACCGGGTTACGCTTGTGCGGCATGGCGCTTGAACCCTTCTGGCCGGGCGAGAAGTATTCTTCGGCCTCGAGTACTTCGGTGCGCTGCAGGTGGCGAATCTCGACGGCGATGCGCTCCATCGACGAAGCTATGACCCCCAGGGTCGCAAAAAACATGGCGTGACGGTCGCGCGGAATAACCTGGGTGCTGACCGGTTCGGGGGCGAGTCCCAGCTTCTCGCAGACATAGGCTTCGACAGCCGGGTCGATGTTGGCGAAGGTACCCACGGCGCCGGAAACGGCACCGGTGGCGATTTCGGTGCGGGCCGCGGCCAGGCGATCGCGGTTGCGCTTCATTTCGGCGTACCAGGTGGCCAGCTTGAGGCCGAAGGTGACCGGCTCGGCGTGAATGCCGTGCGAACGCCCCATGGTGGGGGTCATCTTGTGTTCGAGCGCACGCACCTTGATGGCGTCTAGCACGGCGTCGAGGTCGGCAAGCAGCAGGTCGGTAGCCTGGGTAAGCTGCACGGCCAGGCAAGTGTCGAGTACGTCCGACGAGGTCATGCCCATGTGCAGGAAACGGCCTACCGGCCCGATTTGCTCGTTCACGGCGGTCAGAAAGGCGATGACATCGTGCTTGACGGTGGCTTCGATTTCAAGAACCCGGGCCACAAAAGCCTCGTCGATGACGAGCTTCGACGTTTTTTCCTGAATCTCGGCGATGGCCTCGGCCGGAATTTCCTTACGCTCGGCCATGGCTTCGGCGGCGGCCACTTCAATCTTGAGCCAGATGGAAAAGCGGTTGCGGTCGGTCCAGATGGCCACCATTTCGGGGCGGGAATAACGTTCAATCATGGTGCTTTCAACGGGTGAAACGGTAAACGGTTGTCGGCGACCCGCTACAGCAGTGACAGCTGGGCGAAGGTCGGCTGTTCAAGGTATTCGAACGGCGCGGGGCGGTGCGCCGGAGCAATGCTCCACCCCACGTGCGGAAAACGGGTGCGCAGCGGCCCCATCTGCGCCAGGGCTTTCTCGGGCGTGTTGTTCTTCTCACTGAGATGCGCGAGCAGAACACGGCGGGTTCCGCCGGGCAAGACACGATCAAGCAGGTCGGCGGTCTGCTCGTTCGACAGGTGCCCCCAGCGGCCCGTGACGCGCTTCTTGAGCTTCATCGGATAGGCGCCCCCCCAGAGCATGGCCACGTCGTGATTCGATTCAATCATGAGCGTATCGCTGCCGCGCAGGCAGTCTTCGACACCGGCGCTGGTTTCACCCAGGTCGGTACAGACGGCGAAGCTCTTGTCGCCTCTATAGAACCTGAGTGCCACGGTATCGGGGGCGTCGTGCCACAAGCCCGCCGACTGCACGAGCAGGTCGCCGATGGCGAAGCGATCGCCGGGCACGAACACCTGGGTTTCGGCAACCTTGCGGTGATGCAGCCAGCGCTTCGTGCCGGGGGTGACATAGAGGGGGAGATTGAGTCGGCGCGACAGAGTCGCGGCGCCGTGGGCATGATCGCCGTGGCAATGGGTCAACACGACCGCGTCGAGCGACTCGGGGCCGTCGGCATCGACCGCGCGCATACGCCGCGTCAGCTCGGCGAGACTGAAACCGCAGTCGACGAGTACACGTGTACGTTCGGATTCGACAAGGAGCGCGTTACCGCTGCTGCCGCTTCCAAGAACGGCGAATCGAAACACGGTTGACCTTTCGGAGGCTGCCTGGAGAGGTGAAAAGGCTCAGTGTAACAGCCCGGTTGCCTGCCACGCAAGCGCGTGCCGCCCGTGCTCATCTCCAACCGCGCAGATGTCGAAGCGTACCGGACACGGCATATTCGCATGCACGGATCTACGGCGCCCGTCGGCATGCCGACGGGCTACGGACCGTAAGTCATTGCGCCCCGAACATCGGAGAACCCGGTTCGCGGGTCGATGACGGTGAGGCCGTGCGGGTCGTTGTCGGCTCGCGGCGATGAACGGCGACCCGCCGGTGCGCCGTGCAGGTCGACAACCGCCTACCGACACTTCGGGCAGCCGGAAAACCGTGATTACCTGCTGCGGAAATCCACAATCCCCCAATCCATAATCTAAGGATCTATCACATCTTGGGATCGACACGACGATCGGTTTGTGATCCCATAAATGGATGTGGAGTGAAT
>JAWLBW010000115.1:0-13142 GCA_041687475.1 bacterium | reverse complement strand
ATAAGCGATATCCCTGACTTCACCGAGACGGCCGAGCGGGGTGTGCCGCAGCATTCCCTTCTCGATGTCCGGGGTCAGCACGCTCGCCAGCGCGGCGGTCTTGATGGCGCCGGGCGCGATAGCGTTGACGCGAATTTTCCTGGGGCCCAGATCGAAGGCGATGTTACGTGTAAGGTGGTTCTCGGCGGCCTTTGACGAAGCGTAGGATGCCATACGCATATTTTTGTTTTCGCCTGCCATCGACGTGATGTTCACAATCGCCCCGCTACCCGCTTTCTCCATGTGGGGCGCACAGAGCTGCGAGAGGTGGAAGACCGAGAAGACGTTGAGCTCGTAGGCCCAGACAAAATCGTCGATCGGCATTTCGAACGGCTTCGGTCCGCCGCCGCCTGCATTGTTCACGAGAATCGAAATCTTACCGAACGCATCCAGTGCCGCCCGCACCAGGGCGCCGCGTTCGTCGGCGCTGGTAACGTTGCAAGCGGCTCCGATGGCCGCCCCCCCGGCGCCTTTGATACTGTTTGCGACTTCATCGGCGGTTTCCCTCTTGAGGTCGCTGACTACGACCGCCGCTCCTGCTTCGGCAAAGAGCTCGGCTATTGCACGGCCGATTCCGGCGCCGGCCCCGGTAACGATTGCGACTTCGCCCTTCAGGCTGAAGGCATCGAGTGCTGACATGACTCACCTCGTTGACGAGATTGCAGATGAAGGCCCGGCAGTACTGCGTATCGGGGTTGCGGCTCGGCTGTGCGTCGCCGCCGGCCCTGAAACGAAAGCCTCCTGGAGATAACGGAAACCTTTCCGTCTGTTTCGTCTCCAACGCATTCATAGCACGTACCACCCGACCATTGTCAACATCGCTGTGCCGTGGCACAGGCAGTTCGTAGATCGCATTCTGCGTCTTCGGGGCAGGGCCGGTTGTTTGTCTTCGTCCCGGGCTGGAGCAGGCTTGGGTCAAACGATGGGACTACGAGAAGGATGCCTGCAAGTGTGAAGTCTCGTGCCGAACGACACTCGAATTCTCACTTTGCGGTCTACTGCTATCTTCAGCATAAAGCCGTCTACACAAGAGTGGGCCGATCGACGTGATTTCGCCAACGAGACCTTGACACGGTCGGCGTCGGTTCTGCCGGCCTCGACTCCCCGGCATTTCGTTTCATATGCGGCTGGACTTGAACAAGCGTTCAAGGTCGATGTAAATGGATGAAAACCGTCCGACCGGGGTTCCGGTTCGATACTCCCCGCAGACGGCAACCAAGGGAAACGCATGGACAGCAACGCTCTGCGAGACGCGACGACACAGGCCCACGGCGCTTCTCGCCCCGCCTTTCACGTCATGTCGAAGCCGACGGGGGCGCGCTGCAATCTCGACTGCGAGTACTGCTTCTTCCTCAAGAAAGAGGCCCTCTACCCTGGAAGCACATTCCGTATGTCCGATGCCGTCATGGAGGCGCACATTCGCCAGACCATCGCGGCGCATGCGAACGCGCCCGAAGTGACGATTGCCTGGCAGGGCGGCGAACCGACGCTCATGGGGCTCGAATTCTTCCGGCGGGCGATGGAGGTAGAGGAGCGCTACCGTAGACCCGGGCTCACCATCCGGAACACCATCCAGACCAACGGAGTCATCCTGAATGACGACTGGGGCGCCTTTCTCGGCGAACACAACTTCCTGGTGGGTATAAGCCTCGACGGCCCCCGCGAAATGCACGACCGGTATCGCAAGGACAAGGCCGGCAACCCCACGTTCGACAAGGTCATGCGGGGGCTTCGCCTCCTGCAGAAGCACGGCGTCGACTATAACGTGCTTTGCACGGTCAATTCGGCCAACGCCGACCATGGCCTCGAAGTCTATCGGTTCTTTCGCGACGAAGTCGGCGCCGAGTTCATGCAGTTCATTCCCATCGTCGAACGGGCCGAGGCCGGCGACGCCGAAAGACCCGGCGCCGTGACCGGCCGCTCAGTCGGCTCAAGCCAATGGGGCACGTTCCTCAACACCATCTTCGATGAATGGGTCGCCCGCGACGTCGGCAAGGTGTTCGTGCAGATGTTCGACGGCGTTCTGGCCTCGTGGGTGCGTGGCGAGTCGACGCTCTGTATTTTTCAGGCCACATGCGGCGACGGCGTGGCCCTCGAGCACACAGGCGACCTGTATTCCTGCGATCACTTCGTCGAGGAAAAGCATTTCCTCGGAAATATCCTGGAGACCGACATCGGCGACCTGGTCGGCTCGGAGAAGCAGCGGAAGTTCGGACAGGCCAAGAACGATACGCTTCCCCAATACTGCCGCGACTGCGAGTTTCTCTTCGCCTGCCATGGCGAATGCCCGAAGAACCGCTTTCTCGAGACGCCCGACGGCGAACCGGGACTCAATTATCTGTGCAGCGGGCTCAAGCTATTCTTCGCGCACGTCGACCGGCCCATGGCCATCATGGCCGAGCTCTTGCGCCGTGGTCGCCCCGCGGCCGACATCATGCGCATTCTTCCGTTCGAGGAACAACGCCTGCGACAGGCCGCGCAGCAAGCCGGACGAAACGCCCCTTGCCCATGCGGAAGCGGCATGAAGGCAAAGCGTTGCCACGGGGGCCTGGCGGCCTGACGGTTAAAGCCTGAGCGGCAAAGGGAAAAAATCAGGGGGAAACATCATGGCAGATAAAAAACCGAACATACTCGTGCTCTGGGGCGACGATATCGGCTGGTTCAACATCAGCTTCAACAACCGCGGCATGATGGGCTACCGCACGCCCAACATCGACCGCGTCGCCAACGAGGGCGTCTCGTTCACCGACTACTACGGGCAGCAGAGCTGTACGGCCGGACGGGCGGCCTTCATTACCGGCCAGAACCCGTTGCGCACCGGGCTGACGAAGGTCGGCATGCCGGGCGCCGACCTCGGCCTGCAACCCGAAGACCCGACCATTGCCGAAGTGCTGAAGCCGCTGGGCTACAAGACCGGTCAGTTCGGCAAGAACCACCTCGGCGACAAGGACGAGTTTCTGCCCACCAATCACGGCTTCGACGAATTTTTCGGCAACCTCTACCACCTGAACGCCGAAGAAGAGCCCGAACACCCCGACTACCCGAAGGACCCGGAATTCCGCAAACGTTTCGGACCCCGCGGCGTCATTCACAGCTATGCCGACGGCCGCATCGAAGACACCGGCCCCCTGACACGAAAGCGCATGCAGACCATCGACGACGAGGTTACCCAGCGTACCATCGGCTTCATGGAAGAAGCGCGGCAGGAGGGAAAGCCCTTCTTCATCTGGTGGAACAGTACGCACATGCACTTTCGCACACACGTAAAAGAAGAAGACAAAGGCCGGTCAGGACAAGGCTTCTACAACGACGCCATGGTCGCCCACGATGAGCATGTGGGCCGACTGCTCGATAAGCTCGATGAGCTCGGCATTACCGACGACACCCTCGTGCTTTACTCGACCGACAACGGCCCGCACTACAACACCTGGCCCGACGCCGGCATTACGCCCTTCCGCAGTGAGAAGAATTCGAACTGGGAAGGCGCCTTTCGCGTACCGGCCTTCGTTCGCTGGCCCGGGCACTTCTCAGCCGGGAAGACGCTCAACGGCATCGTTTCTCATCAGGATTGGTTGCCCACCTTTGCAGCCGCAGCGGGTGACCCCGACGTGACGGCCCGTCTTGCCGAAGGGCAGCCATACGACGGCAAGGGATTCAAGGTGCACATCGACGGCTACAACCTTCTGCCGTATCTATCAGGCGAGACTGAAGAGTGCCCACGCAACGAGTTCTTCTACATCAACGACGACGGACAGCTTGTTGCCCTGCGCGTCGGCGACTGGAAGCTCGTCTTTCTCGAACAGCGCGCCAAACAGCTGCAGCTCTGGTCCGAGCCTTTCGTACCGCTACGCATTCCCAAGATGTTCAACCTGCGCCGCGACCCCTTCGAACGCGCCGATGAAAATTCGAACACCTACTGGGACTGGTTGATCGACCACGCTTTTCTGGTGGTGCCGGCCCAGGCTTATGTCGCGAAACAACTGGCATCATTCGAAGCATATCCGCCCCGACAGAAGCCGGCCTCATTCAACATGGACGGCGTGCTCGAGCAATTGCAGGATGCCGCCGGCGGTGGACCGCACTGAGGCACTGAGGGAAAACGGTTCCAGAGTGGCTATGGAGGAGGGGGCGGCGTATCCAAAGGTGCTGATGCTTCCGGCGGGCGCGCCTCCTCGTCTCCTTCGATTTCGCCCCGGCCTGGCCGGAAGTCGCGGGGAATGGGCGAAACGCCCGAGCGGTCCCGCACTATCCACTGGTCTTCTTCCGGAAGCCTGGCTATCGTTCGCTCCAACCGCGCGGCCAAACCGTCAAGTTCTCTACGCTCCCGTTCATCGTGCATGCGTGTGGCCAGCAACTCGACTGCGGTGCCCAGCTCTCGCAGGACGATAGGAACGTTTGCCCCCATCTGCCGCATGACATCCAGCGGCAACAGCAACCAGGTCGGGCCAAGCTCCGGATAGCTGAGGCGAGCGCGTCCGCTTTCATCACACACGAGGTTCTCGCCGCGGGGGCGCGATGAAAGAATGTCGAGCGCCTGGACCATGCGGTGAATGCATTGAATGCCCGTGAACGGCTCGTTGACCGCGGGCGACAAGGCGCGTCCGCCGATTTCAACGAGCTGCAGGAAACCGAAGCGAACGTCCTGATAGAGGCTGCGGCGCCGGCCGATACGCAGGTACTTGCGTAGTTTTCGGTCTTCGATCGGTAGGCCGTTTCGTCGCAGGTACCCGACGGTAGCCCCTCGTAATACGAAATCGCCCGGAAGCACCCCGAGCGCGAGGGTTGCCTGCGATTCGGCCAGACACGACGTAAGCCTGCGCACTTGAATCCGGCGAATGTATCCGGTACTCGAGGCAAGGAGTGGTTCTCCACCTTCGGGTAGCGTATCGGCGCCGGGCTGTTCTTCGACGTCGACCGGATACAGGCGGTCTATCTCGGCATCGAGCGCGTCGCCCACACGGTTGATGATCGTGACCGCCTGCAGACTACGCAGCGCCTGCATGATAAACAGAAAAAAGGCAGCCACGCATGCGAAGGCCAATAATGACGTCGTTACCGCCGCCATGTGCGGCGGCATTTCGGCCCTGCCGATGAGCAAGAACAGAGAAAGGGCATAGGTGCCGGAAACAAGAAAAACGGCGAGAATGGCAAGCGTAAGCCGATCGAGAATGAATACCTGTACGATGCGCGGCCCGTACGACCCCGTCATCATCGCAATGATGGCGACCGAAACGGCAAGTACGATGCCCAGAACCGAGAGAATGGTGGTTCCGAACGCCGTCAATGCCTGACGCGAGCCCTGCAAGGTAAGTTCCAACCCGGCAAGCCAGCTCAGGTCATAGCGCCTGTCCCACCAGGTGACGAGGAAGGCGAGGGCTACACCAACAGCAACGATCGCCCCGGCGTAAAGGACCAGGCCGTAGAATTCACGATAGGCGCCTCTTTCTCTTGCAAGGTCCACGAGAATTGTCGGAGCCGCAGTCTCACGGGTAAGTCGGTTAGAACTCGTAGCCCACGGCCAACGTAATCAACGGTGCTTTTATGTATTGCTCATACGTATCGTCCAACTCGGCGCCGACCTGATTCGTCAAGGCCTGCTGCAAACGCGGCAACCGGGGCTCGAAGTTGGGCTCAACATTGCTGTTCGAAGCCACGGCGAGCGCCGTTCCAAGCGCCGTTCGAAGCGTCCAGTGCTCGGCGAGCGCGAATTCCCAGCCGACTTCGATGTCTACGGTCGAGACGAGAGTAGAGACGTCATAGCCTCTTCCGGTAATGTCGAGGCCTTCGGGCGGCTCGACATCTGTCAGGCCCGTTAGAAGCTCGCCGGCCGTTACTCCACCGCCCAACCCGATCAGGGTGAATCCCCCTCCAAAGTAGAACCCTTTGTTCTCCCAAGGCCGCCATCCAACCTGGGTACGCCAGACAAGGGAGTTATCGAATGCCGTCTCGATAAGATCGGCGATATTCTCCGAATAGGCATCAAGCTCGACCGCGATGCTGTTCACCGCATTGAGGTAAACCGGCGGCAAGTAGCCAAGGGATGTCGAAACCCGTAACCTTCCCGGACTTTCGACCAAACCGCCGATTCCCGCCGATACGGGAAAGTCTGTTACGGCCTCGAGGCGATAGCGCCACTCGTCTGCCCCGGCCGGGCGCGCGAAACCTAGAAATACAAACACCGCCACCGCCCACAAGGCCATTATGCTTTTCATCGGCTTCCCCCTTTTTGACTCTGTCATGAATCTGGCTTCGTCGGCGACATCCGACAACACCATAGGGTTGCCGTCTCTGCAGTTTCCGAAACGCTTGCAACCGAGCTGCTCTTGATTGAAAAATGCTTCTTCCGGCCGCCGGTCGCACGTTCCGGGACAAGCGGATATGCCGACTGAAACCGGGCGAGGAAACTTCGGTGCCGCGTCACATGGTGCGGTCTCGGCTCAGCAGAAAGCGCCGGCCCTACCTCATGAAGGTTGACTCGCAGTATACGCCTAGCCGTATCGGGGTATCCGAATTACCGATTATTCCCCCCAGTCGCGACGTTCCGGAATAAACTGAGTCATCGCAGTGCACCAAAGATTGGAGGTATCCATGCTTGATCAACGAACGTCCTCGGCCTCCTGGGGGTGGCTTCTCGCCCTCGGCATTCTGACCGCTCTCTTCGGTCTCATCATCATCGCGAACGTGGTTGCAGCCACGGCCGCCGGCATGGCTTTCCTTGGCATACTCCTCCTGGCCGCCGCCATCGTCCAGCTCTTTGCCGCATTTCGCGGGCCCGATCACGGCTCTCACCTGCTTGTCGGCATTCTCTACGGACTCGCCGGAGTCGCCTTTCTCAGTCGTCCCCTCGCGGCGAGCATCGGGCTCACCGTCATCGTGGGCTTTGCCTTCATCGTCGTCGGTGCGCTGCGTCTTTACGTGGGGAATCACGTGCGCCGCGTGGCAAACGGTACCTGGATCATGCTCGGCGGAGTCGTCTCCATCATCGCCGGCCTCATGATTCTTACCGGCCTGCCCACGACGGCGCTGTGGGTCATCGGCTTCATCATCGGCATAGAGATGTTGATGAACGGCATTACCTACATGCTGTTGGCACTGGGCATTCGCCATGAGACCCGCGCGCTCCGGCACGCCTGACAGAGTGATCTCAGTTATCTTTGAGTTGTTGGGGGTGTTGCGGGGGTGATGCGAGACTGAAGCCCACAGCGCGGGCCTGGGTGAACTGGGTGAACCGCCACCGTAGCGGCCCCTTCCACCGGTATGCGTTATTCAGGCCCTTACTCGTCGCTCTTGAACCCCGGCTCGAGTGAGCCGGTGAACGCGTTGCGTAACGCGTCGCCCACAGCCGATGTCAGGCCCAGTTCCGCCCCGCCGAGTTCGCCGCGAATCGGCACTTCGGTGGCGATTACCCCCTCTCTTCCGCCCGCGATGTCGGTCCCGACTCTACCAAGGCCCTCTTTGATGCCGCGCAACACCTTTTTGACAACACGTTTTTCTTCCTTCGGCGGCGGCCAGACCGAGACCTTCAAATCCCTGATGAATGATTTCGCATAACCATGCAAGGCCACTCCCTCGACGGTGACCTCGGCATAGGCGGTCAGTATGCCCCGCTCGGCCTTGAGTTTGTATTCGGCTTTCAGAAAGGGATTCAAGCGGGTCAGGGGTAAGTCGCGCACCTCGGCTTTCAGGTGAAGCACCGGGACATCGCGTAACAGGTTGCTCGTGAGCTCGCCTTCAATGGGCGCCCCCATGAAGCTGCCGTCAAAAACATAACTCGCCTCTCGCGTCTCACGCATTGCGGCCCGGTTGGTCATGTTTCGACCGACCACATCGAGGTCTTCAATCGTGGCGTCGAGTTTGCCCTTTCCCGTGACGTCGGCAATAAACACCGTTGCGTTCTTCATATCGAGGCGGTCGATATGAAACGGAGCCAGCCTTTTAACCCTCGCAAGCACTTCGTCGAATCCGGCTCGCTCTTCGGCATCGACGGCCGGTATTTCGACCAGGCGGATAACGGCATCAAACAGAGCGATGCTACCGATGAGCTCGCCCTCAAGCACTGGGGGAAGGTCGAGCGCAACCACCATATGCTCAACCGAAAAGGCGTTTCCCCTCTCGCCGTCGGCGACGGAAGTTATGTCGATGCCTTGTATGGTGAATGCGCCGTCGAGCAGGTGCAGCTCGATGGGTCCGATCGCCGCCCGATAGCCGGGCAGCTCGTTGAAAACCGTTACTGCGTAGCGGTGAAAAAGCATGGGCAGCGAGAGCCGCACCCCTACGAGAAAGACCAGTGCCGCAACAAGCGCAGTCGCGACCTTGACCATACGTACCCAGGTTCGGTCACGCCTACTGCGCATAAGAGGAGCCGCACGGCGAACCCTGAGCGCAAGAAGCATGGTCATGATGCCGACACCGACCAGTTCAACCCCGATGAGCATGCGCACCATGCCGAACGAGGGAGACGGCCATCCGAGCAGCAGCATGACACCGACGACTCCCGATAGAAGGCCACCCGCCAAGTAAAGAAACCGGCCCGGCAAACCGCGCGTCAATGCGCCTGCGGCCACGCGCACGAGTCCGGCTGCGATGAGCGCGTAGCCGATCACCAGGGTAACAGCCACGAGAAGAGCCTCCGGAAAGAAGAGAAGCAAACCCGCGACTCCGGCGTAGACCAGCGCCAGCGTGAAATGGGCCGCGATACCGTAGAAACGACGGTATCCGACGCCCTGCACGACCTGCACGAGAGCGATGAGCAGCAGGAGCACCCCGAGCCGTGAAAGTACGGTTTCGGGTACAAGAAACGCTCTGGCAATGACATAGGCGCCAAGGACAAGGACAAAGATGCCCAGTGATAGCAGACCGCCCGAGCCGCTCACGGCCGCCCACAGCCGGTTTTCTCCTGCTTGCCGCATCAAGAAGGCCCCTCACCCCTGGCAGCCTCTTCGGCTGCGCCTGTTCGAGTTGCAACCCAGGGCTTGCGAGAGCGAGAGGCGGCGTGCCCGATACCCGGTTCGAGCGCCTGGAGAAACGCATTCTTCAGGACGCTGGCAACGGCGGTCGGCAGGTCAATGCTCAGGTCGCCCAGGCTGCCCTGAACGGGAATGCGAACGGCCAGCGTCCGGTCACGGTTCTCGAGCACATCCATGCCGCGTGAAAACATGCCGTGGCGCAGGCGCTTGAAGAGACTCCAGTTACGTCCCTCATTCCAGCGCGAGACTCTGAGATCGGTATAGAAAGCCTCAACCATCCCCCCGACCATGCGGTTTTGCAGAGTAATGTCGGCGTCGGCCGAAAATACGCCGTCGTGCACGTGCAGATTGGCATAGGCATGCAGGAAGTCGTTCAGGGTCGTCAACGGCAGATCTCGAATTTCGCTCTGCAGACGGAAGGCAGGGGCGTCGAGTTGAAGGTTGCTGTGAACCTCAGCCGTTACCCGTCCCTCGCCCATGAATCGCCCAGTCATGTTCCAGGTAGCGAAATTCTGTTCACGTAAATGTTCACGGTTGGTCAGATTCTGTCCGGTGATACGGATGTCGTCGACCTGCAGGTCGACCGGCGGTTGAGCGTCGGGAATGGAAACGTGCAGCGAGGCATCGTTGATACGGAGACTGTCGATCCGAACGGGAAACAGGGTTTTCAGGCGCTTCGGCCAGGAGGGGTCGATGCCGAGCTGGCTGCGATCGGCACCACGGGCGGCAATGAGATTGATGCGCGGACGGTCGACGTAGACACGCAAGGCCAGCATACGGCGACGCAAGGCCCTTCCCGCGATGTGCGCCCCTGCCCGTTGCACCTGCAGGAACGGAGGCGCGTTCTCGACGCCCGCCTTCTGCAGATACGCGTCGCGCAACGTGTATTCGCCACGCAAAGGCCGAATCTCGAGACTCCCAAGGTATCCGTCGTAGCCGGGAATCTCATCGAGAACCTGATTGGCCAGGCGGCGCAAGGATCGGGAAAACATGCTCGCCTCCGTTTTCTCTCAGCCTAGCAGTATGGAACCGCGCCCCGGAGAGCATTCTCTCGCAGGCTGTGGAATGACCGGGGCCCCCGAAACTCCTTCCAGCGAACGCGAAAACAGCGCCCAACGCACCGGCAGCATGCCACCGGGAAACCTTATGAGTTCACGAAAACAGTGAACCTTTCTGACTTGCCTTCTTGTGGCGACCACTGCTTCTTGTGCCGGGCAAACCGACGTGAATAATCAAAGGGAAGACGCTGAGTTACAACAGAACGGCACAGCATGGCCAGCCAGGATCCGCTAGAGGAACTGACACGACGTACTTCACGGCTCTTTGAACCGCAGCCACTTGTTGCCTATCTCGAGGCCGGCTTGAAAGTACTTGCCGGCCTGCTGCTTGCACACCTGACGGCGCGACTTCTCAGGCGGATACTCGCACGCGCCGGACCGCAGGCGCGTTTTCTCATTGCCAGGTTCGGTGCCTACGCGATCTTTTTCTTCTTTCTCGTCTCGGCCCTTCGATCGCTCGGGCTCATACTCGACGTCGTTTATGCAGGCGTACTCATTCTGCTGATACTCGTCGTCTTCGCCGCCCGCGACTCGCTGTCGAGTGTGATCAGCGGCCTCATCATTCTTGCCGAGAAACCGTTCGTACTGCACGAGGTCATCAGCCTCGGCACCTTGAATCGGCCCGACACCGTTGCCGGCGAAGTCATCGACATCGGACTCCTTGGCACCACCCTGCGTACCTTCGACGGACGACGGGTAAGCCTCGACAATCAGATACTTCTGGAGGGGCGCGTCACGAATTACAGCCGTCAGGAAAAGGCGGCGGTTGTCATACGCATGGACATCAGCCCCGAAACCGATATTGAAGCATTGGACAAGCAACTGGTAGCCGAGGTAGCGAGGCTGCCCCACGTACTCGCCGAACCTGAACCGCGCTTCACCTTCGAACGATTGAGCGGTCGGCGTCTGACGTGGCAGCTGTGGCTCTGGTGTCGCCGCGAAGACTTTCTCGCCTTACGGAACGAGGCCGGCCGCCTCCTGGCCGCTATCATGCGCGAGCACCCCGGAGCCATCGAGGGTCCGGTTACGACGTGGCTCGAGTCGAATGAACGCGAGGCGCTGAGCATGGAAGGGCGAGTACCATGAGGGTAGCGCCGAGGAGAAACGAAACGTGCGTGTCGCCCCGCTGACGGCTGCCTTGCTCAGCCTTATCGTGCTACCGGCCATTCCCCTGCTGGTAGGCAGACTGCGTCGACTGCCCGAGCGGGCGCGCGGTGTCGCCCTCTCCCTCGCAGGAGGCGTGGGCGTTGCCTATGTATTCGTCGACCTGCTGCCCCAACTCGCCGAACAGCGGTACGTGCTGGCCGTCGGCGGCCCCATTGCCTTCGAAGGAAAGACTTCGGTGCTGGCGCTGCTTGGCATTCTCGTCTTCATGCTTGCCGAACAGCTGGTATCGCCGCACCATGAGACCGTCATGGAAAACCATGAAAACAGGTCGACGATACCGCTCGCCGTCTACAGCCTGCACGCGCTGGTCTTCGGTGTTTACAGCGGCCTCATCGGGTATCTGGTGGTCGAAAGGTTTCAGAACGGCCCGGGCGCCGTTCTCTTTCTCATAGCCATGAGCCTGCACCTTCTTGTTTCCGACGCAGGTCTGCGACGACTGCACCCACGCCGGTATTCGCGCGTGACACGTTGGGGCCTCGCGCTCATCACGGCAACCGGTGTCCTCCTGGGAGCGACGCAGGCCGTTTCGGCATGGGGCGTGGCCGCCCTTACGGCATTTCTGGCGGGCGGCATCATTCTGAACACGCTCAAGGAAGAGGTGCCCGGCGCGGAAGAGCGCAACTTCGTAGCATTCAGCCTCGGCGCCATCGGTTACGCCCTGTTATTACTCGCGACGTGATGCCTGAAAACGTATTCGAATTCACGGCGGCTATCGGCCCTGCGCCACCTTCATGCTTTCCAGCAGGTCGGCGAGCGCCTGCTGACTGACGTTGAAGAACCGCTGTGCCGGTTGGTCGAGATCGGCGATCAGAACAAACACCGCCGACAGCGTAACCGCCAGCAACACACTGGCCATGATGGCACGCGTTCCATTCAGTCCCCCGTTCATACCAAGTAGCAGCATGGCGACGAACGCGATGAAATACAGGGTGTACCAGATACTCGGCGCGATGTGAAAGTAAACTGCGACGGAGAGCTGCTCAGTGTGCATATCGATCATCTCGTTCAGCGAATATATGTACAGACCGAGCGGGACGGAGCGTGGGTTGTCACGGGCAAGTTCGGCGGCCCCTTTCCACAACTCGTCATGAATGCCTTGCGTTATGACGAGAAGTTCCCTGAAGGTGGCACGCGTCCGGAGTTGGGGGTCGAGCCGGGCTTCGACATAGCGGGTCAGCAACCCCCTGGCTTCGGTACGGTACGGCTCGGCAAGGTAGTCTGCCCGCAAAAAGGTCGTGCCGACGGCGTTCGCCTCACGTATGACGTTCTGCTTACGCGCGTCGAAACGGTTGGCTGCAAGTCCGAATGTAAAGGCAAGCATGAAGGCAAGCAAGCCCAACGCGGCACCGGTAATCGTCCCGGCCTGGGGCGTTTCCGGGAACCGACTCCGTTTTACACGCCATCGGCCGACATGGTAGCCCAGTTCTGCAAAGACCAGAAGTACGAGAAGCGTGCCCAGAAATAGTGCCCCAATCGGAAGGGGTCTGATCAGGCTTACAGGATCGACCATTGTGTGCTAATCCGGAAAGACGGCGTCCTGCGCCGACCTCTCGAATCGTAGCAAATGCGGCCATCACCAAGAATCCTTGCCGGCGGGGGGGTAGGCGGGTGGGTGACGTACGACCGGATAGCCGGATAGAAGATCGCCACAGCTTGGATTTCGCGCATACCGACTATCTGTAACACAATGGCCTGCATTCTTCTCCATCACGTCGGGCTCTGCTAATCTGGCCGAGACAAGCCATGCCCGGACGCCTTTCGTGCCCGGTTGCCCCTGTCAGGTCGCGAGAGTCCGTTTCGCTTGCCGAACAGGGCTGTGGTTTTGCGCCCGAAGTACGATGAGAGGAGTCGATGGCACGGCCGGCAATCGTCAGGAGTAGTGTACGAGCGTTTTCAGGATGGATCGTGTCGG